>CAYFXA010000014.1:0-24846 GCA_964347135.1 uncultured Gammaproteobacteria bacterium
GCGAATTTTCCAACCGTTTAGAAGATTGTTTTCAAAGGGTGGAAACAAATAATCATGGACTCCATTGGCATTGATATCTTCATATTTAGTTCCCTGAATAGTACTTTTTTGATAATTCAAGAAGTCAGCTCCGGTTATTTGGCTTCCTGACAGAACAGTATAATAGTAACAGTCATTACTGCCCGGAATATACTGAACCCAACCTGGTTTAACCTCTTCGCAAACAGCATAATCTCCTGGAAACAAATTCTCAAAACTATAATAACCATTGACATCAGTCAAGGTTGTATCATCTGGCGGAGTAACTGGCGGTGAAGTGTAAGTTCCTTGCCAAAGCTTAATTGTCCAATTCTCGAGATATTCATCACTGCCATCAAAAACACCATTGATATTCTTGTCCTCCCATTTATGACCTGAAATTGAACCTAATTCAGTATTAATAAAAGTATAAGAATAAGCTTGACCACTCTGAGGATAGCCAAAATCATGAGAAGTTGGTGTAAGAGCAATCCATCCTGGAGGGACTATTTCAGAAACACCAAGAGAGTGTTCTGGACCGAGATTCCTCCAAGTATAACAACCCAATTCATTAGTAGTTTTAGTATTATTTACTCCTCCATCAACTAAAAGATTAACTTCCCATCCTTGATAAGGAGTTTGGTCTCCTGTGGTTGTAAGATCACCATCGGCATCAATTAATTTACAAGCTGTTACTGAAACATTTTTAAAATTGCCAAATGTCCAGGTGTAGGTTTGGCCACTCTCCACCTGACCAAAATCGTGGGTCGTTCCATCAGTGGGTGTCCAATCTGGTCTCGTTTCTTCAGTTACAGAATAAGAGCCTGGTCCTAGATTTGAAAAAGTCGTACAGCCATCTTCACCAGTCGTCTGAGAAATGTCTCCTGGATTAAGAGTCATCTGCCAACCATCTGTGTAAGGAACATCACCAACCCCATCTCCATCAGAATCAATATACTTACAAACCGTGATATCAACATTCATGAAGTTACCGAAGTCTTTAACGGTAACCACTCCACCAGGTTCAACAAGAACACCAAAATAGCAGTCGGCGCTGGGATGAGTTCTTGTCCAATCAGGAGGCTGAGGAACTTCGCAAACAGAATACATTCCGGGCGCAACATCAATAAAAGAGTAACTCCCATCAGCGGCAGTGATAGTCGAATCAACGATTGCCCCAGAAGCATCTACCAAATTAATTGTCCAGCCTGGAAGCCCTGGTTCTCCAGCTTCTCGGGAATTACCATCACCATCTTTATCTTCAAACTTCACCCCAGAAATTGAACCGGGTTCAATCGTACAATTAGCACTACAGCCATCGCCATCTATATTATTCCCATCGTCACATTGTTCTGTGTCTTGGTTTATTTCTCCATCGCCACAATACGGCACATACTCTAAAGTGCAAGAAGGAGTACAGGTGTAATGCTCAGGAACTCCTGCTTCGCCATCACACTCCTCGTATCCTTCATCCAACAACCCATCGCCACAATAGCCGTTTGTTAAGATGACTGGTTCACAAGAAAGGCTACAATATTGACAAGATTCGGGTTGTCCTTCAGTTCCGTAGGGAGGATCACATTCAACCCCATTCAGCTCACCATCATCACATATCTCTTCACCCTCAATAATGCCATCTCCACAAATTGCTTCATAACAATCAAGGTGGTCTTTATTGTAATTTTTGGAATCAGCCGAAGTTGAAAAATATAAGGTGGGACTTGAGCCAAGAGTAAAGGAGTTGGCACTCTTTGGAATTGCCCAAGAAACAAACCAATAGCTTCCATCTGGGTCTATTCGAGCATATGTAGCGGTTGATTCACTCCAAATCTTAGTTTCTGCCGGGTCATTAAAGATTGGGCTCCAATCTATTACCTCCGACTGAGTAGTATTCTCCCAAATCTGAACCTTTTCATCTTGCCCATTGAGGGTTAATAAATAATCGTAATAGTCGTCGCCTGTTTGTTCAACAACAACCACCCAGTTATGTTGAGTAAACATTCCAGGAGGACCATTCGGATCACCTTCAACCCGTTCTCTTAAATAGAGGTAGTTGTCATCAGTAGCATAATAAGCTGCTGGGTTTGAAACATCACCAATTAGATCAAGTTGGCTGGGGCTTTCATCACTCGGGTCGGTGTTACAGTCTGGGCTAATCCATTCTGTTGGCCAGTTTACTGGTGGTGTATCATTTAGGGTGTTATCTGTAAATAAAGTTGTCGCCAAAACTGTCCCACCTAACAAAACCTCAACTAAATACTCTCCCTCTATTCCATTTAGTTGGTAGTGGTACTCAAATCTTCCTTCCTCATCAGTCGTTACTTCATCACTTCCTTCTTCAAAACTGCCATCACCCTTAACCACCGAATCGTCAGGGCGGGTGACTTTAACTATTAATGTTGAATTGGTTGGGAAATTTTCGCCAGTGATTTTAACTGTTTCTCCCGGAGCATAATCTCCTTTGTCGGTGAAAATAGAAGGATCTAACTCGGCACTCCCTTCAGCTGATTCTGGAGGATCGAGATCAAGAACATCATTTGGGTCGTCAGTGTCCTGTTTCTCCTGACCAACAATCAAACTTGGGTTTACTACTGTATTGGAATCACTAGGTATTGGAGAAGGTGATGGGCTTGGACTTGGACTTGGGCTCGGGCTCGGGCTTGGACTTGGACTGGGTGATGGAGTTGGAGTGGAAGTCGACGGTGGTGTTAAATCGTCAGCTGGGTCTAGTGTAGAACTAGCCTCTGGAGGAGGTGGCGGTGTGGGTTCTGTTGGTGGTATTGGAGTCTGTTCTTCCGGCGGAGTTTCTGTGGCTGTTGGGGTTGGAGTCGGACTACCTTCTTCTACAGCAAAAGCAGGGCGAGACAAAAATACTCCACTACTAAGTTGGAGTACCAAAGAAAAAATAGCAAACCAAGTAAAAACGCGATGGAGCTTTTTTAACTTCATGGAAGATAAACTAAAAACACCTGTCATAGAATTCGGCAGGTTGTGCCAAATTATACAACTCTTTATTACATCTTGTCAAATTTTTCACAAAAGTCAACTGGAACTTTAGGGGTCAATCTACTTCTTTTGCAATCACCAAGAGCCTATTAATCGTTGTTCCTGGAGGGAAACAGGTTTGTAAGGTCAAGGTTCTTCCTCCAAAACTCCTGAGATAATCAGACATTACCTCTGGGGGAATGATTTTTTTATCAACCACTTTATAAAGGTATCTCATGTAATTGAAATGAACAATGATTTCATCATCTTTTTCTAATTTGCCAATTAAATAAAAAACGGCATTGTACCGAGTAATATTCAGGGGTGTATCACTTGAATGGGCAAAGATAAAGACATTGCCCTCTTCTCCGGGCAAAACACTGCCTTTGGCATGGGCTACGCCTTGAGTTAAAAGAGGTAGATATTCGCTTGGATTATTGGGGTCAACATTGGGAAAAACTTTGGCGTTAACACCAATTTTGGGAATAATCAGTCCAAAATCCTCTGATACGGGAATTATTTCCTTTTCTTCAGGCGGCGTCCAAGTTGAACGGTAGCGAAACTCTTCTTTAAAAATAGGTCCATAAATAAAGCCAATCAATACCAAACCGCCAATAGTCAATAAAAAGCCAATAGTTTTAGAGATGCTACTATTCATATTTCGGTTCAACCATTTTACCAATTTTCTTACCATTAATCGGCACTTTTAATGCCCAAGCCAAGGCGTTAGCCACCGAAATCCCTACTCTTAGTCCAGTAAAAGAACCCGGACCCAAATTTATTTCAATTTTGCTTATATCTTTTAAGATTTTTTTCTGCTTTTTTAGAGTTTGGTCAATCACTTCAAGTAATTTTTGGGATTTATGTTTTTTAGTTTCAAATTTCCAGCGTTTATTATCTAAACCAACAATAGTTATATCACTCTTTGACGTATCAATAAATAGTTTCATTTTGCTAACCCTTTAATATTAACTTTTCTTTTGTTTTCTTCAAGATAGTTAAAATAAATTTCAATTCTTTTTTTAGGTAGAATCTTTTTGATTCTATCAGCCCATTCAATAACAACAATCGCTGGTTCATCAGCAAAAATTTCTTTTAAACCTAATCCTTGGGCTTCGGAAGCTTCATTGATTCGATACAAATCAACGTGGTAAAGAACCTTAGCTAGTCTATGGTTAAGAGAATATTGACGAATAAAAACAAAAGTAGGAGAAATTATTCTTTTTTTAACTCCCAAACCTCGGGCAAGACCCTGAATAAAAGTTGTCTTGCCACTTCCTAATTCACCGTAAAGAGCCAAAATATTGCCTGGTTTTAAACTAGCTGAAAGTCTTTTGCCCAACCTCTGAGTTTCTTTGGCGCTCTTGGTAATAACTTCCATATTGCCAACCCACTCAATAGGATTCCGGAGATGTTTACGGCCAAGTCTTTTAGTTCAAAAGTCCTTGTCGGCACAAAAGTCTGATGAAATTCATCGGAAATTGAATAAAGAATTGATAAAAATAGTGCCCAAGCATAATCCTTTTCTTTTCTAAAAGCGTTGATTGCTCGATAAAATAAGAGAAAAAGAACAGCATAAATAATTAAATGAAGCAAACTCCTGATTACTTCATCCCAAAAAGGATCACTGGCTGCTTTTAGTTGGGGAATCGAAGAAAGATAGAAAATCAAACCACACCAAATAACAACTGGCGCCCAAAGAAAAAGAAGTTGTCGGGTTTTTTTTATCACAATTGCTTACGCTGATTGTACCATAAATAAATGCCAGAGATTAAAAGAAAGATAAATCCGAACCCTAGAAATAGCTTGGAAATAAGCTTAGTCTTCGATGTCTCTGTTGCTTCTTGACTTTCAGCTTCTTTTGTTGCTTCCCAGGGATAAAATCCAGCCGGAGTTGATTCTTCTTCACCCAAAATCTTGCCCAATAAGGTCGCCCCAGTTATTTTAACTGGTTTTGGACTAGGAGTTTCAGTTGAAAAAAGAGTGCCGCTTGGTTGGGGTGACGACGAGGTTGGCGATGACAACAAGCTAGGACTAGAAGCAAGAGAGGGAGAAGGCAAAATACATTTGTTTTCTAATTCTGGAGTTAATTCGCTACAAACACCCCACTCCCCACCATCAGGCATTCGTCCAAAAGAAACATCTTCTCCTGGGTTGGTGGAGTAATTGTATTCGTCAACAATTGTTCCCTGACTGTTTATTAGATAAATCGTATCGCTCGTCTTATTGAGCCGACTGCCAACCTCAAAAAACCGAAAACCATAAGCGCTCATAGTCGCCTCTCTTATCTCAACCATATTCGTCTTTGTTCCCTCATCATCAAGAACCCAACCATCCAAGTTGATATCTTGATTAGTTGTGTTGTAAAGCTCGACCCAGTCTGATCCTTCTCCCGGATTAGGTAAAAGCTCGTTAATAACTACTTGGGCAAAAATTTTTTCTGAGCAAAACAAAGAAATCGCCGCGAAGGCGATTAGAAATTTAAGTAATCTATAATGGGCAGGCATTAGCCTAATAATTCACATGCAGGTACAAAGTATCTAAATCTGAATCGTCATGGTCAACTCGAACATAAGTTAAATTGCAACCACCTTCATAAACCCCTTGGTACAACTTCCCTGCCCTTACTGCTTTAACCTCTAAAGAGTCACTGACAATATCAATGCCGTTGTGGAAATCATAGACTTTCCCTACCCAGGTATGTTCAATTGCCCAAGTGTGTCCGTAACCTTGAGTAAAAGTAATCTTTGGATTAAGAGGCCAATTCCAGCTGCCTCCAGGGTTAAAAGAATCACCATCCCCGCTTTCGCAGGAAGAGCCCGAGCAATTCTCATGGTCTATTCCCCCTTTAAGATAGCTAAAAGGATTATGAGTATCACTGTTTTGGGTAACCATAAAATGAAGGTGGGTGCCACTGGAATTACAAGATGCACCCTCAATCAGAGTGGCAATTTTCTGCCCCTCAGAAACGGCTCCGACTTCAACTTCTTTTCCCTGACCAGCAAGAATGCCCCTAATCGCCACCAACTCTGCCTTGGCTCTGGAAATTAGTTGTTGATAGCGCTTCTCATCGTTTTGAGTGGCTTCAAGCAATCTTTCCTTATCCGCTTTTTGTTGGGCTAAAAGAGCCCTTTGCAATTCAAGTTTTTTCCTGGCCGCTTCTAATTCGGCCTGCTTTTCTTCTTTGACTGTTTTTTGGTCCGCATAATTGGTGCGAACGGTTTCCATCTGAATCATTAACTTGCGGTCGTGAAGTTGGATAACCCTTAGATATTTATAGCGACCAATAAACTCGGAAAAGTTATTAGAAGAAAACAAAAGAGCAAAAGCGTCAATTTTCCCCTTTTTATAAGTTTCGGCAATTCTTTTAACAAGAATTTGGGAAAGTTGGTCAAGAGAAATATCAAGATGCCCTATTTTAGTGGATAAGGCAGCGATTTCCTTCTCTAATTCCTCGATTTCGTTAACCGTTTGATAAATCTGGGCAATAGTGATGGCAATGCTGGCATCAAATTTTTCCAGTTCTGCTTTGAGAGTGGTTATCTGTCTTCCTTTTTCAGCAACCTTTTCTCCCCAAATCTTAATACACTCTTCAAGGTGGTCACGGTTTTCGTTTAAATCCCGGACGCACTCTTCATCAGTGATAGCAGGCGTTATTCGCGAAAAAAGAAAGAAAAAAATTATTAATAAGAAAGGGAGAAAAAAACATTTCTTTTGGACAGAAAGCATCTTACTTCAGATATCTTCTAACGGCAATGAAGCTTCCGAGAGCACCGATAAAAGTTCCCAAGAGAATCTCTCCCCCCAAAACAGCGAGCATAAACAAAATTGGGACTGGCAGAAGAGGAATGCCAGCAAGAAAATCAACTAAAAAAGGAGTGGCGTAAAGCAGAAAAAGATAAGAGATTCCCCAAGCAATAAATGCTCCTAAAACTCCATAAAAAATTCCTTCCAAGATAAACGGCGCCCTGATAAAACCCTTTGAAGCGCCTATTAATCCCATTATTTCTACTTCTTCTCGCCGCATCGCCACTTTCATGCCAATAATCACTAAGATGGTTAGGAGAGCGGCACCGCTAAAAGCAATTGCCATTCCCCCTCCAACCCGGCGGATATTGGTTGTCCACTTATGAAGGGCCTCAACCACATCCTGCTGGAAAATAACTTCTTCTACTCCAGGTTCTTGACGAAGAATCTCAGCTGCTTCACCTAGGTAAGCAATGCTGATGGTTGAAACCTCCAAAGAAGCGGGTAAAATATTGGCGGTCACCATTTCCAAAAGCAAGGGGTCATCTTTATTTTGTTCTCGGTAAATCGCCAATGCTTCCTCTTTGGAAACGTATTTCATTTCTTTAATCTTGTCTGTTTCCGCTAATTTTGCCTTCAGCAAATCTACTTGTTCTAAGGTAACTTGATCTTCAAAAAAAGCGGTTACTTGAGGACGGGTTTCAAAATAACTAAGAATTGCTTGAGAGCCGGCAGCCAAAAGGGTAAAAACGGTAATAACAAAGAAAGTTAAAGTCATAATCAAGACGGCTGCCAAAGACTGGTAAGGAGTCCGGCGAATATGAGTCCAGGTTGTTCTTAATAGTTGTTTCATTTTGAGCTCCTACGAGAAACAAGGTTCTCCGACGAGAGTCGGAGGTTCTTATTTGACCTTGTACTTGCCTTTCTTTTTATCGGAAACCATCTTGCCTTCATCCAATTCAATTACCCGCTCTTTCATGGAATTAACGATTTCAAAATTATGAGTGGCCATAATCACGGTTTTACCCATCTTGTTCACTTTTTGTAACAATCTAATAATCTGCCAGGCAGTGGCCATGTCTAAATTGCCAGTTGGTTCGTCAGCAATAACAATCTCAGGTTCACCAACTACTGCTCTTGCTAAACCAGTTCGTTGCAATTCACCACCCGCTAATTGAGACGGAAAAAGATGAGCCCTTTTCTCTAGACCCACTAGTTTAAGAATTTTAGGTATTTCTTTATCAATCTCCTCTTCTCCCTTCCCCAAAACTCTTAAAGCCAAGGCAACATTTTCCCAAACGGTTCTGTCAGTAAGGAGTTTGAAGTCTTGAAAAACCACGCCGATATTGCGGCGTAACTTGGGCACGTCTTTTTTCTTCATCTCAATTAAATCGTACTCACCAACTTTAATTCTTCCGGATGTTGGCAGGTATTCTCTCAGAATTAACTTGACAATCGTTGTTTTGCCAGCACCCGATGGTCCGGTAATAAAAACAAACTCCCCTGACTTAATTTCAAATGAGGCTCCCTCCAGAGCCACAATCTCACCAAATTTTTTAGTGACTTTATCAAATTTAATCATTCTTTAAACGCCTTCGGGACAGGAATCAAGCACTTTTACTCGACCGACGTCCATTAACCAGCCAGCTTGCTGACCAGCGAATGTTTCCCCCCAAACCTGAACACATTTACCTAAAAACTGATTCAAATCTAAAACTGAGCTAGTGAGATAAGCAGTTTGACTTTCACCACCAGGACGAATTAATATGTGGGAACCCTCAATGATATCGCTGTCATTAACTTTAATTCTACCTTGGGCAGTGTCCCGAAAAACCTCCTCATCTTTAATCCCCACCTCTTTGGGACCTTGGACAACCGTAACCCCTCCGGTTAACTCTGTCATTTTTTCTTTAACCGGGGTAATGCCCCGATTGGCTAGAAAATAGCCACTCACTACTCCAGCTAAAATAATGGCAATAATCACAAAAGCAGGAACCGCTGTTCCTTTAAAATTGAATGTTCTTGTTGGACTAGGCATTTTTCTTAACAGGCTTTCGCCCTCTTCGGTTTTTACTTCCACTTTTTGTAATGGTTGTTCTGCCATAATCACCTCCTCCCTTTGACAACTATAGCATAGTTTTAATGGCTGCCTCAACAAACTTATCAAGATTACCATCAAGAACCGAGTCAACATCATCGGTTTCATATTTAGTCCGCAAATCTTTAACCATCTTGTAAGGATGAAGCACATAGGAGCGAATTTGGGTTCCCCAGGCGGCTTGAGTTCGGCCACCCTTAAGCCTTGTTTCTTCTTCTTGCCTTTTCTTTTCTTCTTTCTCCCAAAGTTTAGAGCGAAGAATCTCCATTGCCCTTTGGCGATTTTGCTCTTGATGGCGTTGGGATTGGCAGGTAACCGTTGTTCCTGTGGGTTTATGTTTGAGCCTGACAGCGGTTGCCACTTTGTTAACGTATTGACCTCCTGGTCCTGAAGAACGAAAAGTTTGGAGTTCAAGATCATCCTCTTTAATGTCAACTTCCGTGGCCGGTAAAATTGGCAACACCTCAACTAAAGCAAAAGAGGTCTGTCGGAGTTTATCAGCGTTAAAAGGAGATTGACGAACTAAACGATGGGTGCCGGCTTCATGTTTTAAATGTCCATAAACATAAGAATCAGCCACAGTCATGGTGGCGCTCTTAATCCCTGCTTCTTCTCCATGGGTTAAATCGGTTATCTCGTACTGCCAACCTTTTTTTTCAAAATATTTTAAATACATTCGTTCAAGCATTTCCGCCCAATCCATGGCTTCAACCCCTCCTTGGCCAGCGTGAATGGAAAAAATAATATTGGAATGGTCATACTTCCCCGAAAAAAAAGTTTTTGTTTCTAACTTGTCAAGTTTCTTTTCTAACTCCTTTTCCTTTCCCTCCTTCAAAAGCTTCTCCAAATTCTCCACTTCCTCAATTTCTTTTTGTAATCCTGCCATTTTTTTCATTTTGGCAGAAGCCCTTTCATGGTCTTGCCAAAAATCAGGTTTAGCCGATTCAACCTCTATTTTCTTGATTTGTTTTCTTACATCATCAGGATTAAGTTTTTGTTTTAATGCCTTAATCCTTTTTTTTGGGTCTGACATACTATTCCTCACTTAAAATTCCCTCACAAAATTCTTTGCGGATTTGTTTTTTGGTGGCTTCCAATTGGTCTTGGGGCAGAGCTTTAAGAGCTTTGATTAGGGCCTCGGTCAAATCCTCAATATCCTTTACAGGTTTTTCAATTGGCTCGGGTTCTTGGGCCGTTTCTTCTTGATGCTCCTCGATTGCTAAATCAGGTGCTCCTGGCAAAAACATAACTGCCTTGCCCAAAACCTGCTCCCCCAAATTCTCCACTTTTTCTTTAATTGATAGTTGAGGTAAACCAGTCGCCTCGCCAGCTGATTGACCTTGCCAATCCACCAATGACTTAACAAGAACAACAACCCCTAAAGCAATTAAGATAATAATAAAAATCCTAATCAATCTTTCTTTCATACTAGCCTTCTAATTTTACCACACTTAAAAATAAAAACCCCTTTGCAACAAAACCGTCCAAATTGATATATTAGACATAGCCTGTTATGGAAGATAATAAAGAAGAACTAGGCTTGCCTCAGGGAGAAACAGAGATTCAAAAGCCTGTTGTTGTAGAAGAAAAGCCAAAAGAACATAAGAGACACCCTTTATCAAACAGGTTGAGTGAAATCAAATCTGATTTAGAAGCTAGACAACAAAGGATATCTTTATTAATCGAAACTGTTTTCGCTCCTGAAGAAGAAAAAGAAATCCCAACACCTCCTGTTTCTCATGAAGAATTGATGTCTATTCATCAGCAACTTATCAAAGATAAATCCCTATCTCCAAGAGACTTTTTAAGCCGAGGTGTTAAAGTAGCCAGAAAATCAGATAAATTGGCAAGAACAACTTCAGAAGAAATTGACAACATCACGGATCAGCACAGACAAAAAAAATATGAATTACAAAGATTAAAACCAAAAAGAAGGTCAGGTTTAAAAAGAGTTTTAACTCCGATTGAAAATCTTCGTTTATCAAGAAGGAAAAAACAACTTGAACAAGAAATAGCTAGATTAAACGCTAGAGAAATTTGGCAAAAAAATACTCTTGAAACAGCTCGCTCGGTCAAAGAGTCTATTCGTCAAAAACAAGAGGAAAGATTAACAACTTTAATTGAGGCAGAAATTATGCCTATAAGAGAAAAGCTAGTTGAGTTTATTGATCAAGTGACAAGCGACCCTGTTTTTCTCTCAGAAATACAAAGTCATTATATCAGCGAAACAATTGCCCCTTCTATTGATAAACTTGTTGCTAACGGAAGAATTAAGAAAAAAGACGCTCGGGAATTTTATTCAGCCCTTGAAAATTTCCTGGTTCATCGAGATGAACCTGAAGAAGGAAACAAAGAAAGATTACTAGAGTTTTTTAGCGAACGAGGCTTTCAGAGTATAAGAGATGATTGCGAACTCCTTCTAACTCAACAAGATGAGCATCGGCTAAAAAGACTTGCTTCCCATGTTATTGGTAATAATCTTACATCTTTTCAGCAGGAAGTAGTAAAGCAACACATGGGTATAGATTTTGCCCTTTGGAATATTAATCCCCTTTTTAACAAAGTACGTTATGGTGAAGGCTATGAAGATAATTTTGAACAAATGAATATGGAAAGTTTTCTCTCAGACCGCAGAAATCTTAAACTTTGGAGAGCTTTAAAAAAATCAGAATCTATCAACACCACTTTTGGAGAAGAAATAAGTGAATTAGATGACAAAATTTATACGACTGTACTTACAAAATCTCTCACTGATGCGCATGGTAATTATATAGATGCTTTAGCATACTATCCTACACCCGAAGCAATTAGAAATCTTGTTCTCCTTGCTTCGGCAGACTATGGAAATTACCGAACAGTCCATGCAAACTGGACTCTAACAAAACTTGCTAAAAAAGAAGATTGGTCTGACTTGCTTAGTGAAGCAGAAAAAACATACCCTCAATTAGCAAGACTACGACCAACCTTAGAAAACTGGAGTTTTGTCGATTATTTATCTCATCCAGAAATAAGAAGTTTAATCACAGATCTTTCTCTTTCGATCCTTAACGAAGAAGAGGATGGCGACTTAATTACTCTTGCCCGCGAATCATTACCAAATAGTTTGCTTTTAACTAGATTAACTGAAAAAGGATTTATTTCTGAACAGCAAGCAGATATTTTAAGAGAAGTCAGTGAGATAGTTACTGATATCCATAAAGAATTAAGGGAAAAGCCCTTCAAAGAAACTTGGAAAGAGGTTTGGGTTGAAGAATACTTTTTTTTAAATGCTATTAGAAAAAATTCTTTATCTATCATTACAAATGAAAAGCCTGATCTAGAATCAGCAAAACAGATAATGGCTTTAGAAAATTTAGCAATTCTTGCTCAAGCAATCAAGGAAAATCGAGAAAATAATTCAATCCTGAAATATCTCACCTCTAGAGAGATTGTCAATTTAACACAACAAAATATTTCAAGGGAACAAATTAAACTTCTTACCGAAGCTTTTGAATATCTCCCTAATCTTTTAGAAAACGATAAATTAAGAGAACTGCTGGCAGAAAATTACGAACAATTTTTAAATGAAAAAGGACTTGAATTTTTAAGAAACATGACGGAAAAATATCAAGGCTTAGAAGATCAATTAATAATTGTTTCAAAACTAGTCGCCGAACAAAGATTAAGTCAAACCAGAGCTCTAGAACTACCAGAGAAAATTAAAGATCTTCTGGAAAGTGAAGATTTTCAATTAGCATCTAAATTTGCTGAAATACTACTAATTGACAACGAACAAGTCGTCTTTTTTAGAAAATCACTAGAAAAATACGAAGGTCTTAGAGACCATCTCGAGGAGGCTTTAGATGCCATAAGTAAAGGAGAGATTTCAAAAGAAATTGTTCTTCAATTTCCGGATCATGCACCATTGTTAATGGATAAAAATTGGTTAGCCACAGCAAGATTTATTTTTCATCATGGAAACGAACTTATAAAAGATGCTTCTGATATAAAATTTCTTAATCGTCTTGCCGGTGAATATGGGAATACGGCTCAATCCTTAATAGAAGGATATCTGAAATGTCTTACTGAAGAAACAATCTCAACAAATGATAAACAGCTTGTGCTTAATTTTCTTCAACAAATTAGGGTAATTTCACCCACTATCTTAGGAGGTTATAAAGAAGCAATTAATACAGGAAAAGAGTCTATTTACATTGCTGGTCTTAAATCAATCGCCGAGAAAATGACAGGAGCAGAACTAATTACTGACGAAGAAAGAAATAATCCTTATTTCCAAGACCTTCTCCGGCATGTTTATCCAAACAATGCAGGCAATTGGACTTCTTATGAAAACAATGATGGCTGTCAAGATAGAGGTCAAGATTTAACTCAATTTAAGATAGAGCCTAGATACATAATCGATCTCTTGTCTGCAAGTGAAATAAAAATAAGAAAAGGGGAAGTAATGGATGCTGAAGGGGTTGAAAATTTAAAAGATCAAATCCTTTCATTATTCAGAGAAACCGAACAGTATGGTTTTGATAAAACAAGAATGTTGGAAGAATTAAATGCCGATTTAGACACAAAAGTAAAAGGAATTGTGGAAGCAGGAGGATTTCAGGGTATTGATCTCGAAACAATTAATACTATTGAGGAAAAAATGTTCTTATTGCTAGCCGATTCTGTTTACGGAACCGAATCAATTAATGATACTGAGCTCAAAGATCTTCTAATTAAATACGAATTTGCTACTTTTGAAGATATCAGGGATTACGTTGCTGGAACGAGTGATAGAATAAGCCGTGCTAATAATCAAGACTATGCTCTTCTTTGTGAACTTCATACTTTCTACAGTGATAGAATTAAGGAAGTAAATCGCAGACTCGCACAAACTGCTTCGAAAAACCCTTCAATTAACGCTGCCATGTCTCGCTATTTCGAAAAACTAACTCGGGACACACTAGAAGCACAAAACCTGGAAAGAATTCACAGATTACAAATAGATCGCCTCGGTTCTTCTGACAGTTTTGTTAAACAAATCGGTAAAGCTTTAGTAAGAAAAACGGGTAGGAAATACACACCCCAACAAATTAGAAGAATCATCAAACTCTACGAAACTTTTACCGGCGGTTTAAGAGAAAAAACAACAACTTCAGAAAAACCAAGAACTCGTGCTTTTTACGGCCAACTCAAAACACAAAGAGAAAGAACGATACAAACTGTTAAAGAATTAACGGGTATCGAATTGACTCCAGAAGATATTCACTTAGATGAAATTAACGTCCAAGAATTATTAGAAACACAGCAGAACATTGTAAAAGGAGAATACGGTGAAAAACAATTTGCTGCCTATACAATTCAAAGATTTATTGATTTATTTGGAGAAGAAAAAGATAAAATTGAAGAAGAATTAGGCAAATTTGAATCTACTTCGGGACAAAAAAGAGAAAGACTTTTTGGTTACATAACTAAAAGTAAGGAAAGCGCTAACGCTCGAATGACTGGCGGCGTTTGTGTAGCTGGAGATGAAAAACAATGGGATTTACCAAACTATTTTCAAATGGTTTTTCAAGACCCAGATAATTATCGCTGTCAAGGTTTAATTTTAATGCATCACTTTACAGAAGACGGAAAAAGAATACTCAATCTTTCTTTAAACCCCTCTAGCACCTATCTTTATTCTGTTGATGAGTCTGCCATGTTTGAAGGCGTTATTAAAAGTTTAGGGCAATTTGCCTCAAATAATAATTTTGACATAATTACTGTTTCCACTAGCCCCACGATAAGAACTAACAGAGGCGGAGAATTTCAAAAAGCGATTGACGAAAGAATTGCAAAGGCAAATGAAAAATTTAAACTTAGTAAACCGCAGACATTCTCTTATAGACCCAGTTATGTCTTGCAAAATCTGGAAGTTATATGGAGAAGAAAATAGCAAAAAATCTAATTAGTTTTTTATTTTGATTACTCGCCTATTAATTCTTTAGAATACTTACCTAAAATTAACTTTTTCTTTTTCAATAATTCTTTCTTTTTCTTCAGGTCATTCCAAGTATAAAGGCCAATTTTTGGCCAGACTTCTTTTCTTCCTCTACCCTTTTTCCATTCTCTTTCTCCGTGAACAGGCTCCCGTTCTGTAATTCTTAATAAATGCTTCTCAGCATCCTGCCAGATAAGATTACCATCGTGATTATGAACCTCTCCAAACCAATTAAAGTAATTATACATAAATGCCACTTCAATCAAGGGAATGCCCCATCTTAGATAAAAATAATCTTTAAATTTCTCAACAAATTCTTTGTAATTCAAAGGAAAAACCCTTGATTTTTTATTCCATTCAATATCAATAACAAAGAAATCCGTTGCCAAAGTGTGAGGCTTTTCAGGAAATTTGGCAAACCAAGCACAAGTGGCAACATATTTTTTCTCTTTTTTCATTTTTTTAATTAGCCTTTCTAGAAATTTGACATTAATCATCCAGGTATCAGCCGTGGTCACTAAACAATACCTAATTCCCAAAGATTGACTTTTTTTGGAAACCGCTTCAATGCCTGCATCAATCATGTTAGCCGCCCCCAAAAAATGACCTGGGTTCTTCATTTTTATCAGTTTATCCTCAAGATATTTCTTATAACCAAGCTTCGGCTCGCCATTAAAAGAGTGAACAAGATAAGTTCCACCAAGAACCTTGCTTTTGGAATAAAGATTTTTAGAAATCTCCTGATTAATGTAGGCGTCTGTGATTTTGTTGTAAGTATAAATTACGTGCCCAATCATGGTTTGTTTAGATTATAGTCTATCCATATTTCGGATAGCAGCATTTTTTATATTTCTTGTTTGACCCGCAAGGACAGGGGTCATTTCGACCCACTTTTTTCTTTTTCACCACTCTTGGTCTTGCTTGCTCTGGTTGAGGAGTTAAGCCAATGCCGTTCTGAACATCGATATTAGTCTGGACTGGCTGAGGGGTGGACCGGGGCTGACCAACCTGAATTCTAAAAATTTGCCTAATAATATCATGGTCAACCGAACCCAATAATCGCTCAAAGGAAGCAAAAGCCTCTTTTTTGTACTCAACCAAAGGGTCTTTTTGGCCATATCCTCGCAGAGTCACACCTTCTCGTAAGTCATTCATGGCATCAAGATGGTCAACCCACAAACGGTCAATTGTTCGCAGATAAACAAATCTTTCGATTTGGCGCATTGTTTCTGAGCCAACCTGCTTTTCTCTTGTTTGATAAGCATCCATAACTAACTTTCCGAGAATGTCTTTAATTTTCTCAACCTCCTTTATTTTCTTTAATTGGTCTTTTAATTTTCCTTGAGAATTGCCATCTAAAGGCAGAATCTCACAAAAACCATTAACAATTTGGTCATATTCGATTTGGGTAATGCCTTCGGGAGCATAAAGAGCGACTAAGTTATCCAAATCAGCTATCATTTTCTCTTGAACTTCTTTTTTTAATTCACCATTAGCCTGATCCGCGGCTTTAAGAATTTCTTGTCTTTTTTGATAAATAATCTCTCTTTGTTTATTCATGACGTCATCATATTCGACCACCCGTTTCCGCATATCAAAGTTAAAGCCTTCGACCTTCACTTGGGATTGTTCAATTGCCTTAGAAACCATGGAATGCTCAATTGGCTGGTCTTCAGGTAATCTAAGGGTTGTCATTAGAGTGGCAATTTTTTCACCGCCAAAAAGACGCATAATGTCATCTTCCAAAGAAACAAAAAATCTTGAGGAACCTGGGTCTCCTTGACGCCCGGAACGACCCCGAAGCTGATTATCAATTCGGCGTGACTCGTGTCTTTCGGTCCCCACCACATGGAGACCACCCGATTTTATCACTTTATCATGCTCTTTTTGCCATTCCGACATTGTTTTTTTAGTTTGTTTTTCTGGTTTAGAACCACCCAAAACAATGTCCACTCCCCGACCCGCCATATTGGTGGCAACGGTAACCGCTTTTGGCTTACCAGCTTCGGCAATAATTTTGGCTTCCTTCTCGTGTTGTTTAGCATTTAAAATATTGTGGGGAATGCCTTTTTTATCAAGGAATTTAGAAATAATCTCGTTGCGCTCAATCGAAGTTGTTCCCACCAAAACTGGCTGTTCTTTTTGATGACACTCCTCAATCTCCCGAACTACGGCTGCGTATTTTGCCCGCATCGTTTTGTAAACCACGTCAGGATGGTCAGTCCGAATCATGGGTTCGTTAGTGGGAATAATCATTGTTTCCAAATCATAAATTTTAACAAACTCCTCGGCTTCGGTAGCAGCGGTTCCCGTCATTCCCGTTAATTTTTGATACATTCGGAAATAGTTCTGAAAGGAAATCGTTGCCATCGTAATTGATTCTTGCTGAATCTTAACCCCTTCTTTGGCTTCAACCGCTTGGTGCAAGCCTTCAGACCAACGCCGACCATGCATTAATCGGCCTGTAAATTCATCAACAATAATCACTTGGTCATCTTTAACCACGTAATCACGATCACGAAGATAATGGGTTCTTGCTTTTAGAGCATTTTCAATATGATGAATGGTGTCAAAATCTTTTTCATAAAGATTATCAACCCCCAACCGATTCTCCACTTTTTTAATTCCATGTTCGGTTAAATTGGCGGTCTTTAATTTTTCATCCATAACAAAGTCCGTGTCTGACGATAAACTTTTAATTAATTCAGCGAAATCATAATATTTTTGGGTGGGTTCGGTGTCTGGAGCAGAAATAATCAAAGGCGTCCGGGCTTCATCAACCAAAATCGAATCAACTTCATCAACAATGGCAAAGTGATGACCCCGTTGAACCTGGTCTTCAAAACGAAGAGCCATATTATCCCGAAGGTAATCAAAACCAAACTCGTTGTTGGTTCCGTAAGTGACATCAGCCTGATAAGCCTCTTGGCGATTTACGGGCTTAAGGTGTCTTAAACGCTCATCATCCTGTTGTTTTTCCGTGTATTCTGGATCCAAAAGAAAAGCCTGGTCGTGAATAATACAACCCAAGGAAAGTCCAGCAAATTGCAAAGCCTTTCCATACCAACCCGTATCTCGGCGAGCGAGATAATCGTTAACCGTAACAATATGAACGCCCTTGCCAGTCAAGCCATTAAGATAGGCAGCAATCGCTGCTGATAAAGTTTTTCCCTCTCCTGTTCTTTGCTCGGCAATTTTACCTTGATGAAGAGTAATGGCTGCCATTAACTGAACATCAAAAGCCCGCTCACCCACTATTCGCCGAATCGCTTCTCGAGCCAAGGCAAACGCTTCAGGCAATAAATCATCAAGCGTTTCTCCATTAGCCAAGCGTTCTTTAAAAGCCGCGGTCATGCCTGGGAATTCATCATCCTTGAGTTTTTTCATTTTAGGCTCAAGAGAATTGATTTTTTCCACCAAAGGTTGCAACTTTTTCAGTTGTTTTTCATTGGTGTCTAAAAAGCGGTCAAGGAATTTAATCATGACTCTATTATACTTGAAAGTGATTTCAGCTTCTAGCGAAAAAAAGAAGGTTGGTATGAGTTTCCGCGGTCTCAACAAAAGAAAAATGTTCTCTTAGTTTCTTTTCAAATTCAATTAAATCTTCGCTTGGGGAAATGAGACGATTAAAGATTACTTTCCCATCTTTTTTAAGAAGACCATTAATATTTTTCAAAAACTCATTACTTTCCACTTTTGGAGACAATTTACCACCAACATATAAATCAACTATAATTAAATCGAATTTATTGCCTTGGTAGTTGTTAGTCCATTTAATCGCGTCAGTATTGACGATTTTCAGGTTGTTAATCTTCCTCAAACCAAAAAACTCTTTACCAATCTTAATAATCTCTGGGTCAATCTCAATGCCAATGATTTTGGCTTCTGGATAACGCGCTTTAATTAATTGAACCACTGTTCCTCCACCAAGTCCTAAGACTAAGCAATTAGATAGAGGAAGTTTACCTTTGGTTTTTTGAATCGCTTTTTTCCAAATTCCTTTAATTATTCCCCCTGATTGAATCAAATCCCCAACATAAAGAGTGCATTTCCCAAACTGCTCTTTAACAATAATTTCCCCACTAATTTTTGATTTAGTTTTACAAACTGTTCGCGGAAAAAAAGAAAAACTCATAATTTTAACGATAGCTTTTTGCCTGAAGTTCAAAAAGCTCTGCATATAATCCTTTTTTCTTCATCAATTTCCGATGGGTGCCCGTTTCAATAATTTTGCCTTTGTCAATTACGCATATCTTGGAAGCCCGCCGTAAAGTGGAAAAACGATGGGAAATGAGAATAAGAATTTTTTTCCCAATTAACTTTTGGACTTCATTAAAAATTTCCTCTTCCGCTTTGGGGTCAACATTTGAAGTTGGTTCATCAAGAACAATAATATCTGCCTCTCTAAACAAAACCCTTGCTAAGCCTATTCTTTGCCACTGACCAAGTGAGGGGTCAATTCCTCCTTCAAGTTGTCGAGTAAGCGGATTTTCATATTTAAGGGGTAGCGAAGAAATAAATTCGTGAATGGCTGCTTTTTTGGCTGATTTTGAAACAAGGTCGGTGTTTTCCACTTCTTCAATTCGTCCGTAGCCAATAGATTCACGAGCCGTAAAAGCATAAATTTCGAAGTTTTGAAAAAGAACCGACAGCTTTCTCCATAAATGGTCTCGATTTAAACTAGTCAAATTTTCACCATCAACTAAAATTTTCCCTTTTTGGGGATCATAAAATCGACAGAGCAATTTAACTATAGTTGTCTTCCCCGCTCCGTTTTCACCGATTAAGCCAAGTGGTTCTCCTGGAGAAATTGTGAGATTAATCCCTTTTAGAACCCAAGGTTGGTCATCTTTATATTTAAACCAAACGTCTTTAAACTCAATTCCCTTTTTTATTTTCTCGGGTAGCTTTTTTCTGCCTTTACTGACTTCTGGTTTGAGATTCAAAAACCAGATTAAATCAGCCACAAACAAATAATTCTCATATAGCTCTACGAAAGCACCAATTAAGCCAGTCAAATTTCCTTGGAATGAGTAAGTCGCTCGTAAATACATTTCGGCACTACCAACAGTAATTCTTTGCCAAATTGCCATAATACCGAAATACAAACTGAATAAAAACACCAAGGCACTTTGGGGGAGAGACGTTAA
Organism: uncultured Gammaproteobacteria bacterium; assembly: GCA_964347135.1. Classification (GTDB taxonomy): domain Bacteria; phylum Patescibacteriota; class Microgenomatia; order PFEM01; family JAHIFH01; genus CAYFXA01. Next base: position 19,958 of record CAYFXA010000014.1, read on the forward strand.
AAAGCGGGCTGTTTGTTTTTTTCGTCGCAAATCCAATTCTTCAGTAAAAATCTCTTCCCGGAGTTTTTTCATTCTTTTAACAAAGTAAGGGGCAATTTGCAAAATCTTTGTTTCTAAAAGACTCCTTGATCTGATTAAGTAATAAGCCATCCAACCCCAAACCTTGTATTTGGGTGCCGTCTTTCCATGGAGTTCGTATTCCATTCTCGTATAGCGGGCATCAATAAAAAATTCTGGCAAGGAGAAAAGAAAAATCACCAAAGCGATTACTGGTTTGAAAAAGAAGATGATTGCAAAAGTGGATACCAACCCAAAAAAATGATTGGGAATATTAGAAAGAGGAAAGGCTAAACCCCAGGCTCTTCTTCCGCTTTCTCTTTCGATTTTGCCAAACCTATCCCTAAAAGCAGCCTCTTCTATTGTTTCCATATCCAGCTCCGCCATTTTTTGAGCTAAAAGCGTGTCTATGTGGGCGGAAAAGACCTTAGCTGTCGCGTGTCTTAGATAGCCTGATAACCTTGACAAAACAGACTGAATAACACCTATCAACACCCTTAGAAAAAAAAGAAGAACGAAAATTTTCATTACTTCCTGCCAGAACGGATTGCCAATATTCTTAACCAAAGCGTCAATAGTCAATTTTTCAAGGTAAAGAGTCGGAAAAACTAACAACCCAACCAAAACATTAACCAAAAAAATCCCGGCGAGTAATCCAGGGTTAGCTTTCCAAACCAACCTAACGGTTTCGGAAAAAGTAAAAGTAACCCTTTTCAAACCAATGAAAACGTTTTTAGGGGTCAGGCTTCTTATTTTCATTTTTTAGGAGAGATTTTCTTAAAACCAGTATATTTTTGAAGAACCTTGGGCACCTCGATTGAACCATCTTTTTGTTGATAGTTTTCGAGAATGGCGAGAATGGTTCTACCAATGGCAAAGGCGGTTGCATTTAAGGTGTGGATAAACTCTGTTTTCTTGCCTTCTCGGTACTTTATGTTAAGCCTTCTTGCTTGAAAGTCGGTTGTTGCTGCGGCTGAATGAGTTTCCCGGTATCCTTTCTCCGCTGGAAACCAACAGTTAAGGTCATATTTTCTTGCTGCCGGATGACCTAAATCGCCAGCACACATTTTCGTTATTTGATAAGGAATTTCTAATTTTTTAACCAATTTCTCCTCTAAAGACAAAAGATAGTCATGTTCTTTTTTATCTGATTTTGGTTGGGGTTTGATAAAAGAAAACATTTCCATTTTGTCAAATTGGTGAACCCGGAAAATGCCTTTGGTGTCTTTGCCGTAAGTACCCGCTTCTCTTCGAAGGCAAGTGGAAAAGCCAACGTATCTTTGAGGCAAATCTTTGGCTTCGAAAATCTCATTGGCGTGCATTGGTCCAATTGATTGTTCGGCAGTGCCAACGAGATAGAGCTTATCCTTATCGAGTCGATAGGCCTGGTCTTCACCCCCGTGTTCCAAATAACCCATACCTCTCATCATTTCATCTTTAATTAAAATTGGGGGAACAATTGGAATAAATTTCTCTTTAACTAAGGTTTCTAAAGCCAATTGAACCAAAGCAAATTCTAATTGAACGGCTTCATTTTTAAGATAGCCGAATCTGGTGCCAGAAACTTTACTGGCGGTCTTGGTATCAATCAGGTCTAATGACTCCCCCAGTTGTTGATAGTCTTTGAGTTTGAAATTAAGTTTTTTTGGCTTACCCCATTTCTTAATCTCCACATTTTCTGATTCATCTTTACCCTTGGGAACATCATCCGCCGGAAGATTGGGAATTTCTAAAAGAAGGTTATTATATTGCTCTTCAACTGCCCTCAGGTCTGGCTCTAGTCTTCTCAGCATTTCTTTAATTTTCTTGCCTTTCTTAACTTCACCCTTTTTTAACTTATTTCTTGCTTGGCGCCATTTATCTACCTCGGCCATTAGTTGCCCACGGGTTTCATTAACCTTTAAAACCCGGTCAACAATTTTCGGGTCATAGCCTTTTTTCTTGACTCCTTCTTTTACTTTTTCTGGATTTTCTTTGATGAAATTAATGTCTAACATCTTAGAGCCCTAGTTCTTTACTAATTCCTTGCATTGACCTTAAAGCAAGTTCTATAAATTCTGACAAGGGTATGCCTAATTTTTCCTCGCACATCTTTATTTGTTCTCGATCAACCGCTGCGGCAAAAGCTTTGTCTTTCATTTTTTTTAAAACCGAATCGAGTTTAACCGAAGCCAATTTCTTGTCCGGCATTACCAAGGCAGTGGCAACAAAAAAGCCCGTTAACTCGTCAGAACAATAAAGCGCCCAATCCATTTTTGATTTTGGTTCTACCCCCGTATGTTCTCTGTTATGGGCTTTAATCGCCTGAATAATATCTTTATCTACTCCAAGTCTTCCTAATTCTTCGGCTAACATTAAAGCGTGCCTTTTGGGTTTATCTTTAGTGTGTTCATAATCAGCATCGTGAAGAAGGCCAACCAAACCCCACTTTTCTTCATCCTCGCCAAAATGCCTTGCTAAGCCCTTCATCACCGCTTCAGCCGCCAAATGGTGTTTAACCAAATTCGGATTTTTAATCCAATCTTGAACTAAAGCAAGTGCTTCTGCTCTGGTCATGTTTTTTTCTTCCTTTCTGGGCGAAGGATGGGAAAAGCAATTACTTCCCTAATTGAGGGCACATCTGTAAACAACATCGCCAACCTATCAATAGCAATAGCTATCCCACAGGTGGGCGGAAGTCCATATTCAATGGCAGATAAATAATCATAATCAGCCTGATGTGCCTCCTCAAAACCTGCCTCTTTTCTTTTCTTTTCTTCGATAAAGCGTTTTTCAAGATCTAGTGGATCAGTCAACTCGGTGTAATTATTTCCAAGCTCAAAGCCAGCGGCAAACATTTCGAATCTTTGGGTAAACCGTGGATCTCTACATTTCTTTGCCAAGGGTGAGACTTCAATTGGATAATCATAAGTAATCGTTGGCTGAATTAATTTTTCTTCCACTATTTCCTCAAGCACAAAAGCAATCATTTCACCAATAGTTCGCATTTTACCCAATTTCTTCAATTTCTCCGCTTTAATTCCTAACTTTGAGATGGCCCTTTTTGCTTCTGTTATCGATTTCCAATCCGATGGATCAACACCTGCATATTTTTTAGCCGCCTCGACTACTTTTAATCTTTTCCAAGGGCGCTTTACATCAATAGCTCTATTTTGATATTTAAGTTTTGTAGTGCCGAGCACTTTTTTAGCGGCACCTTCAATAATTTCCTCAATAATATTCATGCCAAAATTGTAATCCTCAAATGCAGTCATTGCTTCGAACAAGGTAAATTCAGGATTATGATTACGATCTATTCCTTCATTTCTAAAGACTTTAGTAATCTCATACACTTTCTCAAAACCACCTACAATCAACCGTTTAAGATACATTTCATCGGATATCCGAAGATAGAAATCGCTATCAAGCGCGTTGTGATGGGTAACAAAGGGTTTTGCTAGTCCTCCGCCATAAACTGGTTGAAATGTCGGTGTTTCTACTTCAACATAGCCTTTTTTGTTTAAAAACTCTCTGATTGAGATGATTATTTCATCACGGATTTCCAATCTTTTCTTAACCTCAGGATTCATAATTAGATCTACATAGCGTCGCCTGTATCTCTCTTCCACATCCTTTAAACCGTGCCATTTTGAGGGCAAAGGACGAAGAGATTTGGTTAAAAGGTGGAAATTATCAACTAACACCGAAATTTCACCGGCATCGGTTTTAAAAATTTTTCCCTGAGCGTCAATAAAGTCACCAATATCTAAAAGAGACAGAAGTTTGGCATTTTTCCCTTTTATCTTTTCTGATTTAAAAACTAACTGAATTTTGCCGGATTCGTCTTGAAGGTCCAAGAATTCAATTCCTCCATGCCCTCGCATGGACATGATTCGCCCTGCCACAGATGCTTGCTTGGCCATCATTTTCAAAGCTTGGGCAATTGAATGTTTTCTTTGGCAACGAGCAGCATAGGGATTAATCCCTAATTTCTTGATTTTCTTGAGCTTTTCCAGCCTTACTTTTCTTAATTCTTCTAATGGTTTAGCCATTTTCTCTTTCAGTATAGGCAAGATTAATAATTTTTACAAGCCATCACCTTTTCCACTTTCAAGTAATGGAAAACTTCCGCTGCCGATTTCATCTTCACTAAACATTGAAGAACCCTCTAGCGCGCCGAATACTCCGGACACGAATCCTGCTTCCTCTCGAAGGGCTTTTAATCCTCCTAATGTTTCTGCCCGTCTTATCAGTTCCTCTCTGTACACGTTAAAAAGTTCTCTTCTAACTTGGCATCCTTCAAGACAACCTCCATCTTCTTTTGACTCACATCTTCTAAATTTCCTCCAGAGAATCACAGCGCGCATTAAAACCGTAGGCGTATTCTCCCGCCTAATACTCTCTTCAATTTTTTCGCTAGCGTCTCTTAGGGCGCCGTGGCCTCTAAGACATTCAACTGTTCTCATAGTAGTCTTGTGTTTTAATCCTTTCTGATTTCATAAACTAAAAAACCCCTCTTTTGGAGGGGTGGTTCTAAAAATCCTTTTAAAAATTCTAAACAAGATACCTACCCCTCCCTGAAAGGGCCTTTTTTGAACTCTTTTTGTTTGAAAGAGGTAGGTTCATTGTTTGCCTTTATACCATTCGCCTTAACCCTTGTCAAGGCTCAGTCAATCTTTTTGATTGTGTAAACGATTTTGCCTGCAGGAGCCTCAACCTCGACTTTTTCACCAACCTTTTTGCCCAATAAACTCTGGCCCAAAGGAGATTTATGAGAGATTTTCATTTCCGCGGGGTCGGCTTCCCACTCACCAACCAAATGATAGACCAAAGTTTTTCTATCACCCTCAACC
>CAYFXA010000015.1:0-4123 GCA_964347135.1 uncultured Gammaproteobacteria bacterium
AGTTCACCAGAGCGCATTTTTAGTAAAAGTTTTGCCATTCCGCCCCAATCTTCTTGAGGAATATCTGTCTCAAAATTTTGTTGGAGCACTTTAGTCAATTGAACTACCTTAAAAGGCTTAACTAAAACCTCAAAAGAAAGCACTTTATCTTTAATGGCTGATAATAGTCGTTGCTGGCGGCGACTACGAGCATAATCAGTTCCTTCCTCGCCCTCGGCATAACGACTTCTCACATACTTTAAAGCCCTTTCTCCGTCCATTAGTTGCTCACCGGCATCAAAATGAAGATGTTCATAACGACAGCGATATTCCGGGTCACCACCACATTCATCATTTTCCTTTCCTGGAATCGGATAACGGTAATCATCAAAATCATTTTCAACATCAACCACTACCCCTCCCAAAATATCAATAATTTGTTCAAAACCACTGAAGTCAATCACCAATCCGTAATCCACGGGCTGATTGATAATTTCCGCAACCGCTGCTTTTGCCAAAACCAATCCTCCACCAGGTTTTTTTTGATTGCCATAATGATAAGCCGTGTTTAATTTGGCTCTCATTGAAGCCAACCAAATATCTCGAGGCAGAGATAACATCAAAGTGTTGCCGGTTTGAGGATTAATAGAAGTGAAAATAATCGTGTCCGTTAAATCGGCACCAGCTTTTTCATCACCACTAATTCCTAAGATTAAAAGATTAACCCGCCTGTTTTCTCCTTGAATATCCTCGGTTGATTGGCTAACCAAAGAAGCTCCTCCTAAAATAACTGCTTTAACTATCCGCCCCCCAGAAATAAAAAAAGGCAAAAACGCTCTAAAAATCAAGATTAATAAAACAATCCCAGCAACAATTAAACCGATCCGAATTTGGGGAAAATAGCGAGCTGTTAATCTTCTTAATTTCGCTAGATATGTCTTTACCTGTTTTTTGTTTAACATGCTAAAATGCCCCTAGTGTCTCGGGCAAATTCTATTCTAACTCAACTTAATCCCGCACAGCAAGAAGCCGTTGCTTTTGGCGAGGGCCCATTGTTGATTTTAGCTGGAGCTGGCAGCGGTAAAACGCGAGCCTTGACTTATCGCGCCGTTTATCTTATCCAGGAAAAAAAGATTCCTTCAAACAATATCCTCCTTTTGACTTTTACTAATAAAGCGGCCGGTGAAATGAAAGAGAGAATTCAAAAACTATTGGGTCACTCTCACCCAAATCTCCCTTTTGCTGGTACTTTTCATTCTTTTTGCGCCCGACTTTTAAGAAAAGAGGGAAAAGTAATGGGTATTCCCGTTAATTACAGTATTTACGATGAATCAGACCAAATTGAAACAATCAAATTGGCAATGGTTAAAGTTGATATTCCCGCCAAAGAATACAAACCGGCCTCAATTTTAAATACGATCTCTCAAGCCAAAAACGAACTTATCTCAGCCATGGAATATCCCCAATACGCCCGCGGCCATTTTCAAGAAGCCGTGGCTCGAGTTTATTTGGCTTATCAAAAGTTGCTCAAGGACTACCAAGCTTTGGACTTTGATGATTTACTTTTTGAAACGGTTAGACTTTTTCAAAAAGAAAAACCAGTTTTGAAAAAATATCAGAATCAATTTCAATACGTTTTGATTGACGAATATCAAGACACCAACCAAGCCCAATACGCTCTTACTAAACTTTTAGCCAATAAATGGCGTAATCTTTGTGCGGTAGGTGATGCTGCTCAAGCAATTTACGGCTGGCGAGGAGCTAATTATCGCAATTTAATGAATCTCAAGAATGATTTTCTTGACTTGACGATTATTAACTTAGAACGAAATTATCGCTCAACCCAAAATATCCTTCAAGCCGCCAATGAGGTTATTAAAAAAAATACTCGCCACCCAATTCTCAAACTTTGGACCAAAAACGAAGCCGGTGATAAGGTAACGGCTTTTGAAACTGGTAACGAGCTCGAAGAAGCTCAATACATTATTAACACCATTGTTAGTCAGAACGGTGATTACAGTGATTACGTTGTCCTTTACCGAACCAATGCCCAATCTCGAGTAATTGAAGAAGCCTTTCTTCACGCGGGTTTGCCTTATATTCTTGTTGGTGGTACCCGTTTCTATGAAAGAAAAGAAATTAAAGACTGTTTGGCTTATTTAAGGCTTCTAGCCAATCCCAAGGACATGGCTTCCTACAAAAGAATTCAAAAATTAGGTAAAAGAAGAATGAAAAAATTCATGGATTTTGCCGAGGAGTTTGATAAGAAAAAATCTAAAACAAAATTGACGACTTTGAAAATTCTTGACAAAGTTCTTAGAGCAACTGATTATTTAGATCTTTATGAGAAAAAGGATGAAAAGGATTTAGCGAGATTGGAAAACATTAAGGAATTGCGTTCGGTGGCAACGGAATTTCCTAAACTGGATAGTTTTTTAGAAAATGTGGCTTTGGTTCAACAGGAATATTTGCCCCAGCATCCTTTGGGAAACAAAAAAAAGAATGCTGTCACTTTAATGACAGCCCATGCGGCCAAAGGTACTGAATTCCCAGTTGTTTTTATGGTGGGCATGGAAGAGGGTCTGTTTCCTCATTCCAGAAGCATGATGGACAAAGAGGAGTTGGAAGAAGAAAGAAGACTTTGTTATGTGGGGATGACCAGAGCTAAGAAAAAACTTCACTTGCTTTATACTAGACAAAGGCTTTATTTTGGCCAAAGATCAGCCAATCCTCCTTCAAGATTTTTGGCGGATATACCTCAAGATTTGGTTGAGTCATCGGAATTTTAATTTAGATCAAATCATAATATAATTTAACTATGTCAGAAGATAATGGCCATGTTGAGACAGAAGAACAACCTTCAATTGTTCAGCCAAAGGAAACATCTGATAAAAGTTCTTTTTTGAAATCTTCAGAAACTTCCCAAATGATACTCGATGGATTGAATTTAGACGGATTTCAGCTTGGAGGCGGAGGAATTGATTTTTCTTTAGGACAGTACAGACGAGACCACGAGGACGTTGACATGGTTTATGTTGTTGATTCAATAACCTGGGAAGAGTACCTGCAAAACCCCAAACAAGTCCCGGAGGAAAGACAAAGTCTTCAAAACATCACTCAAGAACCAGAATTCTTTAAACACGCCCAATTCGTACCTAAAGCATTGGAGTTGCAAGGGGCTCCTGGTTTAAGCATGACTGGCCCAGAACTACCCACTCAAGTAGACTTTGTGGAAGCATACCGACATAGAGAAAATAATAAAGAATACATTATGCTGCCCATATATGAAGGTAAGTCTTATGTAAAAATTCCTGCCGAAGAAGTTATTAGTTCAGAAATAGAGGGCATAAAAACACATACTGTTTCACCGGAAGTTCTTTACTTGATGAAGGAACAAGCAAGTGGTTATTTAAGAACCATCAAAGGTGGCCCTCCTCCTGACAGACGACCAAAATCAAAACAAGATATAGAGGAACTAAAAGATAAGGTTGATATGAATAAAGTTGAAAGATTAAAAAAAGAAGGAATCGGTTTTAATTTCTCGCCCTTACCAGCAGCAAGATTTAGGGTGACAAAGTTAATTGAATCATTAGTTGGTTAAAGTATTCTTCTCCAAGAAAGTCCAGTCTGCTAGAATAAGAACCATGATTATCCGCCCCGTCCTTGTTGAAGAAAAGGAACAATTTAATACTCTTGTTAATCACCCACTCCAGTCCTGGGAATGGGGAGAGTTTCGGGAAAAAACTGGTCGGAAGGTTATTCGCCTTGGTCTTTTTGACAAAAAAGCAATTAAAGCGGGATATCAAGTCACTCTTCACCCATTACCCAGAATTCCTTACAACATCATTTATTTTCCCAAAGGGCCAATGCCGGATAAAAAACTAATTGACGCTCTTGTTAGCTTGGGTCAAAAAGAAAAAGCAATTTTAATTAAATTAGAACCTAATGTTCTTGCTGATGAAAAAAATTCAAAACCCGAAATCTGGAAAAATCTTGGGTTACGACCCGGTGAACCAATTTTTACCAAACACACATTCCATTTGGATTTAACTAAGAGTGATGATGAATTAATGTCTTTGATGAAATCCAAGACCCGTTACAATCTTCGTCTTTCCCAGAGACACGGAGTTAAAGTAGTTGAGGA
>CAYFXA010000016.1:0-3461 GCA_964347135.1 uncultured Gammaproteobacteria bacterium
CCAACTTCCCCAATTACATTTGGGATAATTAGAACAACCATAAAACTGTTTACCTTTTCTGGTTTTCTTAATCACCACATCACCACCACACTCTGGGCACTTAACTCCTTTAAGCTTGGGAACATAGGGAGCAGTATAATCACAATCAGGAAACCGCGAACAAGACAAAAACTTGCCAAATTTACCAATTCTGATAACCACTTTCCCTTGTTTACACTGGGGACATTTTTCCTCGGTCACTTCAGTAGGAATTTGAACCCTTTCCGCAACTTTTGTTACCCCCTCTAACTGCTTGTTAAAAGGTTGATAGAATTTCTTAATCACCGGCACCCACTTCCTTTTGCCATCAGCAATCTCATCCAAATTGTCTTCCATTTTGGCGGTAAAATCATAGTCAACAATGTTAGCAAAATACTCAACTAAAAAATCATTAACCGTTGTTCCCAAAGGCGTGGGATGAAACCGCCCTTCTACCTTTTCAACATACTGACGGTCCTGGATAGTGGAAATTATTGGCGCATAAGTCGAAGGCCGACCAATACCCCTCTCTTCTAAAGCTTTAATTAATGAGGCCTCACTGTATCTTGGTGGTGCTTGGGTGAACTTCTGTTTGGGAATCAACTTAAGCAAATCCAAATCATCTCCCTTTTTCACTTCCGGCAATTCCATTTCCCCCTCCATTTCCTTTTTATTAAAAAGAATTAACCAACCATCAAATTTAATAATCTTGCCTTCGGTTAAAAGAAGATAAATGTTTTTTCTTGAAGTGGCTTGGGTTTCAATTTTGGTCTTATCCCAAACCGCTGACACCATCTGAGAAGCAATCGCTCTTTTCCAAATTAGTTCATAGAGTCGTTGTTCATCACGACCCAATTTTTCAGAAATCTTTTCAACCGTTTTTTGAACATCCGTTGGCCTAATCGCCTCATGAGCTTCTTGGGCTACTTTTGATTTGGTCTTGTAAAAATTTGGCTTTTCAGGCAAATACTCTTTACCATAAGTAATATTGATATACTGGCGCATTTTTTCCACTGCTACCTTAGCCAAATTAAAAGAATCGGTTCGATGATAGCTAATCAATCCTTTTTCATACAAGCGCTGGGCTGCATACATCGTCCTCTTACTGGAAAAGCCCAATCGCTGGGAAGCATTTCGTTGTAAAGAAGAGGTAATAAAAGGTGGTGAAGGACTTTGTTTAACTTCTTTTCTAATAACCTGGTAAACTTCATAATTAGCTTTTTTCAATTCCTCAACTGTTTGCCTAGACTGATTTTCATTTTCAATTTTGACTTTTTTACCATTTTTCTTAATCAATTTAGCCTCAAATGAAGGCATGTCTTCTCGTTTGCCACCAATGTGTTTTTTCAACTTTGCCCAAATTTCCCAATACTCTTCGGGAACAAACTTTTCAATTTCCCGCTCCCGGTCAACTATTAAGCGAACGGCAACTGACTGAACCCGACCCGCGGAAAGACCCCGCCGAATTTTACGCCATAAAAGGGGAGAAAGTTTATACCCAACCAACCGATCAAGGATTCGTCTTGCTTGTTGGGCATCAACTAAATCTAAATTAATTTTTCGGGGATTGGCAATCGCTTTCTCAATCGCATTTTTAGTAATTTCATGGAAAACAATTCGGGCAAAACCATCAGCCTTTTTTTTCAAAATGTGGGCAATATGGAAAGCAATCGCTTCTCCTTCTCGATCTGGGTCAGTCGCTAAAAAAATCTTTTTCGCTTTTTTAGATTCGTCCTTAATATTTTTAATTGATTCCTTTTTTTGAGGCACAAGAAGATATTGGGGTTTAAAATTTCTCTCAACATCAATCCCCAGCTTTTTTTTGGGCAGGTCCCTAATATGACCCATGGAAGAAACAATCTGATAGTCCTTGCCTAAAAATCTGGTTAAAGTTTTTGCCTTGGTGGGCGACTCAACAATAATTAAATTCATTTATTAATTGAATATATCATATTTCCCAAATTTCTGACTTTGCCTTTAATTTCCATCAAACTCATTATACTGGCAACTTTGCCAGGGTCAAAACCTGTTTGGCGAACAATCTCGTCAATATGTTTGGCTTCGTCTTTGATTAAAGAAAGAACTCTTTCTTCATCAATATTTTCCGCTATTATCTTTTTGGAATCTCTATCCTTTTCCGACTCAATTCCCAACTCTTCTAAAATATCATCAATCTTAAAAACCAGTTTCGCTCCCATTTTTATTAGATGAGATGGCCCAGCGGCATTAGGTGAAGTCACGGGTCCGGGAATGGCAAAAACCTCCCTGCCTTGCTCGGCAGCAAGGCGAGCAGTAATCAAGGCGCCTGATTTTTCTGGCGCTTCAATAATAACCGTTCCCAAAGCCAAACCCGAAATAATCCGATTGCGAGCCGGAAAACTCCCGGGCATTGGCTGCATTCCCAAAGGAAATTCAGAAATCACCGCCCCCTGGCCATTAATAATATCTTTCACCAAAGAAGCATTTTCTGGTGGATAAACAATATCCAAACCACAAGCTAAAACCCCGATTGTTCGTCCACCAGCGCTTAAAGCTGCTTTATGAGCCATTGAATCCACACCTCGAGCTAGTCCAGAAACAATGGTTAAACCAGCACTAACAAGCTCGGTTACCAAGCTTTCTGTTACTTGGCCACCATAGCCCGTCATCTTTCTTGTGCCTACCACGGCAATTGCCAAATTATCCTTGGGTCCAATAGCTCCTTTCACATACAAAAGAAATGGCGGATTATCAATCTTTTTTAAACTTTCTGGGTATTTTTCATCATCTAGAAAGTAGCACTCGATTTCATTTTCACGCAACCGAAGAAAATACGAACGGGGTTTAAAATCGCGCCTAAATTTAAGGAGTTCAGTGGTTAGTTTTGGGCCTAAACCAATTTCCAACAAGTCTTTTTCCTTAGCCCGCCATGCTTTTTTGGCTGAACCAAAATAATTTGTTAACAAAGCAAACCTTTTAGGTCCGATGCCATTAAAAGCAGAAAAAGCGAGCCAATACAATTTTTCATTGTCCATGAAACCATGCCTCCATCACTTCCTTCACAATTGGGGCAGCCACATCAGAACCTTCACCACCGGCTTCAACCAAGGCAGTAACAACTATCTCTGGATTATCCACTGGAGCAAAAGCGGTTAGCCAAGCATGAGTTCGCTCTTCAGGGTCGCCAAATTCAGCGGTTCCGGTTTTGCAACCAACCTGGGGAGAAAAGTCAAAAAAGGGAAAGGCAGTCCCACCAGAAGAACAAGCCCCTTTCATCCCCTCTTTAATTAATCTCAAGGTTTCTTGTTTTAATCCCAAATCCTGACACTCTTCTTTTCTTTCTTCATTTCTTACCTTTGGTTGACAAAGCTCACCGTTATTGGCAATAACGCTAGTCATCAGATTCACTTGCAAGGGTGTTGTTAATAAATCCGCCTGGCCAATAGCAAAATGATAAGTATTGC
>CAYFXA010000017.1:0-37308 GCA_964347135.1 uncultured Gammaproteobacteria bacterium
TTAGGTTCTGCGAAAAATTAACCTAACCTCTGTCCACTAAGGACAGATGTTCTTTAAATAAGGGCGATTAAACTTTTGCGTTTAAACGATCCTTTAAAAGAAGTTCTTTGACAAGCAGAGATTGAGGGAAAAAGTTTCCTCCTAAGTACTACCTTTTTTGCTAAGGCATTGCCTGCGCACAGAGGGAAAGAATCATTCTTTTTTTCTGGGGGCAGGCAATTGCCCCAAGCAGTAGAGGAAAATATAAGGAGGGAACAAAATGAAAAAGTTTATTGCTGTAACAGTGGTGGCTGTTTTGCTGTTCATGTGCACCTCTTGCATGCTCTTCGCGATGTTCGGATGGCCCGGTTTCGTCCTGGACCGCCCCCTTTGGGAGGCCCAGGCCGCCCGGGGAGCAGCAGAGACTGAACGAGCCCAAGTGGTCACCGACCAGGATCTCCAACGAGCCGAGACCGACACAGATGCCAATGTAGGACCCAACATCGACGTCACGAACTGTCGATCCGCATTGTGGATGAAGAAGGCCATTGAGAACACAGAAGGCGTGTCTGAACTGATATCTGTGCTCGACCGTGACTTCAAGCTCTCTGAAGGAGGACAATGGTCCGAGGAGGGCTACGCTATCGAGCCAGGCTCAGTGTTTTGGACTGACATCTTCCACAATATATCCTCCCTTCCCGATGGAGTCGTTTCCATAAGAAGGGAGGAGGGAGGCTGGGGTGTCTTCCTCATCACCCATACCTCAAGAAGGTACGAAGTCCCTGCACCTAACGGTGGGGGGCGCTGGATGAGGCTCTGCACCTCCCTCGTGGTGGAAGCTGAGGCAGTAGCTCCTCCTGCTGAGACAGACACTGGCGCTGACTGCGTTTTCCCTGTTCTGGCCGGCAAGACGGCAGCTGAAGCTGTCAATGCCATGGACCAATGGTACGACAGCATCGGCTATCAGTTCGGCAGCGCCTTCTCCGCCGGAGACACGATCCCGCCCGAGTCGATCTTTTGGACCGACATGGGCGAGGGCTTCAGTGTTCCCGCGCATGTCAATTGCCTGAAGTGCTCAGGCAACTGGGGCGTGTTCCAAACAACCGCCCAGGCGTTTCAACCGCCTAGTGGCGGACGGTTCGCTGTCTGCCCTAGATAGGCAACCTCCCTCTATCTGCTTGTCTTTAGGCTGCGGAGCCAGTTTGTCATTGTCCTTTCAAAGGACCCTGATGAATTGCGTTTTGCAGCCTAGAGATCTGAGCAAATAAAAAAATTTGTTTGTTGAGAACTCGGCTCAAACAAAGGTTTGAGCTTAAAAAATGACAAAAAAACCTTTAGTATCAATCGTTATCCCTGTTTTTAACGGTTCGCCTTACCTCAAAGAAACCGTTTCTTCGGTGTTGAACAGTGATTATAAGCCTCTAGAAATTATTTTAGTTGATGATGGCAGCACTGACAAAAGTCAAGTTATTTGCCAGGAATTAACTAAAAAATTCAAGAATGTTCACTATTTCCATTTTAAAAAGAACAGGGGCATGGCTTATGCTTTAAATTTGGGAGTAAAAAAAGCTAAAGGAAAATATATTGCCAGACTCAATCAAGACGATCTCATGGTAAAAAATCGTCTCCTAAAACAGGTTGAGTTTTTAGAAAAAAATTCTGATTATGTGGCTGTGGGTGGGGCAATTAAACTTTTTACAAACAAGAAAAAAGAAATCGGCACCGTTAACTTTCCCCAAAGTGATGAAAAAATTCGCAAACAATGGCTTTTCTTAAGCCCTTTTTCCGATCCAACCGTAATGTACAGAAAAAGTTCCTGGTTGAAAACTTCTGGATACAATCAGCGTTTTTGGCCAGCCGACGATGTTCACATGTGGTACCAACTTGGAAAGATTGGAAAATTAATAAATTTAAAAGATATTCTGACTAAGGTTCGTTGGCACGATGGCGCTGGTTCAATTAAATTTCACCGATTACAAATGAAAAAAACCTGGAAAGTCCATGTTTGGGCAAGTAAAAATGTAGAACCAGCCACCCTCTCTCACTGGCTCTTTTGGATTAGCCAATACATTGCTGGAGTAATACTTCCAGCTCAATTCAATTGGCTGACTTATCGTTTACTGCGCAAGTTCCAAAATTTGAAAACAAAAAAACCACAAACTATAGTGGCCAAAGTTAAACTCCAACCTAGCCAACTAAGCATCTCCGGGGCATAAAAAATATAGACCTTTTGTTTTCCTTGGCCATTAATTTCCCACGCATTAGCATAACCATTGAACTTCAAGTGCCTAGTGTTTCCCTTCTGTTTGCCAAGAAAAAAATTAAAAACGCTGTCAAATATCCTCCACTGTTGATCATAGGCTTCATTAAAAACTAAAAGCAACGGTTCATTGTTCAATTTTGATTGAAAATCAACTTGCCACAAAGAGGGTAGGATTTGTTTGTACTCAACCTTTTGAGGAAGGTTGTATTGGTTTAAACCATTTGCCTCTTTTATAACCAAATTTTTCCAAACATTGGGTAATTCAATAAGGTCAAAACTAGCCAAACTCAACATCGCCTCGTTTTCCGAATCATGGTGGAGGGTGTAATTCTTAGCTTCTTCATCTTTAAGTTCTGGCTGGGGGTAAATAAAGGTATAGGCTGACTGCAAAACCGCATTCTCAAACTTGCTTTGAAGAGACTTTTGGTACAACGGTCCTGCCAGTCTTGTCCAAAATCCTTCTGGTTTTTGCAAGTCTTTGAAACCAATAATATCAGGATAGCCTTGGTTGAGAGAAAGATAATTATTTTTGTAAAGGCGAAAGCCATCGTCTAGAACATATTTTGGATACTTCCCAGAAAAAAGATGATAATCAATATTCCACAAATAAAAGTGGCGACTATCAAAATTATTTTTAATGGAAGCAAGATTTGAGCAATTATTAAAGAAACTTACCCAACGACCATCAATCAAACGAAAGGTGCGATAGGAATTGGGCTCCTCTTGACAGGGCTGATTACTCAAATAGAAACCGTCTTTATCTTTATCAAAATAAAAACTTTCTTTTGATAGAGCTTGGGGAATTTGAAGAGTTATCTTTTGTTTGTTATTAAAAGAGATTTCATAAAAAGGTTTAAGAGGTTTAAGAGAGAATTTTGTTTTTTCAAGAGTTTTAAACTGGTCAAGAATAAGAGAGTTAATGGTTACTTCTTGATTCTGATAAGTAAGGTTATTGATAGCCAGTAAAATTAAAGGCTCGTAAATTTGTTTAACTGGTTCTTCTAAAGGAACGGTTACTAACTGCTTGTTTTCAAGCCTCAAAACTTGGTGCTTATTAAAGCACTTCTCAGTATTCTGGCCCCGAACACAAACCCTTAGCAAATTGGGCTTTGGATAACTAAGAACAAACTTTTTTAGAATAGGTTTAACCGACCATTCAAGGTTGTTAACGTATTGTTTATCCAGATCTTGTTCTTTTGCCTCAAGACTTAGTTTAACTTCCATATGCTCTGTTTCATTATTTAAATCATTTGTAATGTTTTTTACTATGCAGGTGGAGCCGTTTTTACTTTGTAATAAGAGCTTTTCACTGAAGTGAGTAAGACTATATTCGTAATCTTCTAGTTTATCTTCAAAACAATTAGGATTTTCTGTTAACTGAAACTTGAGGAGGTCAACAAGAGTAGATTCAAATTTTGCTAGAAGTTCAACCTCAATTTCATTTCCTGAAGAAATTATTGTGGCAACGTTTTTATCTTTAGAATCCAACTTTGCAGGTAAAGGAAAGATATAACCATCAAGATTCAATCTGAGACTACTAACATCGCCAAAAGGTAACATCCACCAGTCAGAAAAATAATTTTCAAGGTCACTTTTTGCTTCCAAAAAACTTCTAATTTGAGTCAGTGGCATTTTGATTTGACCAACAAATTCAGAGGTTTTCTCATTTTGAAAAACAGGGATTGGAAGACGGTAAAAGCTAATAATCAAATTATCTTCATCGCTATGAGCAAAAACTTCAATATAGTGACTTGTTTCTTCAATGTTTTTTTGTTCAGGTTCAACAAGATAATGTTCCAAATCAGAAAGAGTTTCGGAAAATTTAAAAGTAATTTCGCTTTCGTTCTTTAACAAAGGCGCATCGTGTCTTAAAAAAGGAAAAAAAGAATCTATCTGTCCGTTTGCATCTTGAATATAGTTTTGGTTGTTCAAAATCAAATCCGTTGCCAACAAATTATTGAGATTGGCGTCGATGGAAACCGCTTCCCGGGCAAAATAAAACTTCGAATCATAGTTTTTCATTTCGTAGAGCTCGATAGAATAAAAAGGATTTTTAACTAAACGGTTAACAGTTTTTTCATTTAGCGGATAGGTGATTGGGTAAAGATTAAGATAATCGAGAATATTTAATTGATAAGCCGCTGTTTTTTTGATGAATTCATTTGCCATCAAACTCTCCAAAACCGTTCTTGCATCATAAGCATTGAAATCACCCCAATAATTAACCCCACGACCATAAACAGAATTGGCAACGGTTTCGTCCCAGATAATATACTTCACTCCTGTTTTTTCTAATAAACGATAAAATTCTAGTGATCTTTGGTTTAGATCTTGGGATTGTTCAATATCTTGAGCATTTTCGATTAACTGGAAAATGGCTTGGTGCAAATAGGCGTTTTCCATGCTTGCTGGCTCAAAAGTGCGGTCAATAAAAGGTTTATCAATCATAAAGTTTAAAAAAGATGAACCAGGCATTCCCCATTGGTAAAACTTCCAGTAACCGGCTCTATTAAAGGGTAAATGAAGAACTCTAAAATTTTCCTTGTCCGAGTTTATAATCTCAGCAATTTCAAAGTACCCCTCGGGCACTTTGTTGTACATAAAAGAACCAATTAAATTTCCAGCAAAAAGGGGAGAAAAAATAAGAACATATGGAATCAAAATAAGAAAAGAAAGCACTTTTACAAAGGAACGATATTTTTTATTCAGTTTGTGAAAAAAGTCAAAAAGAAAAACGATGACTAGACCTCCGCTAATCCCACCAGCAAATGCAAGGAAGATATTAAATTTGGTGTCAGCGAATCTAAAAAGAATGTCAAAATAGGGAATAATTCTTTCAACAAAATTATAAACTGGACCAAGTGGAGTAAATTCTTTTCCAACAAGAAAAAAAGTAAGAAGGATTGTAATTGGAATCCACAAAAAGATTTTTTTTCTAAATTTTGTCAAAATTAGAATGACGCCACCAAGATAGAAAAGAGGGAAAAGAAGCAAAATACTTCTTCCAAGTTTTTGATTATAAAGATGTATTTGGGGATATAAAAAGTGAAAATTTCCTTCAGCAATATCCGTAATTTTTGTATCAAGAAAATTCGGATATAAAGTCAACAACCTTGTTGGTGCATAAAAAGAGTTAGGTTTATTCAATTGGCTTTCATTGGCATTGAAAAAAGAAGGAGCAAGTTTGATAATTTCTGCTTTTTCCAAAGTGTAGTTGGCAAAAGGAAGAAGCCAAAACAGATTTAAAGAAACAAAAAGTAAACAAACAAGTATTAATCGATTTTTGTTGCCTAAAAAAAGACCAAAAATAAAAACAAAGAGTAAGAAGGCGACAAAGATTGTGGCGGTTAGATAAGAGGTGGCAGTAAAAAGCGCGACCAAGACCATCAAAACCCAACTTTTAATACCAAAAGTTTTTTCTTCGATTATTTTAAAAAAGACATAAAATAAGATTGGAAGAGCGGCAAAACGATTGATATACATTGTCATTGGGAAATAAAACGTTGCCAGCGTGTTTAGATTAAAAAGGTAAAAGAAAGAGGCAACAAAAGCAGCCGAGTCTAAATATCTGTGTTTTTCCTTAGAAAAAGTGCGCTTTAATAACTTCCAAGCAAAATAATACATTCCCAAAACACCAGCATTTAAACAAAACAAAGAATAAACTTGCTCCAGTAAGTTTTCTTTAAGAAAAGGCGAAAAGAGTAAGAAAAATATTTGTCTAAAAAGATCAACCACTTCAGAATCAGAGGGAACCCCTAAGCCTCTATACTCACGCCATGACGAAAAAAAAGTTCGAAACAAATTTGTTTTAAGGTTAAAGTAGGAAGAAAAATTGTCCCAGCCTATAAGATAAAAATCAGGTTTTAAGGAGGCGATGTTTAAAAAGAATAGCAATATAAGAAGAATAACGAAACCTGGTCTTTTTTTTACATAAGAAACCGTTTTTTTGAATATCATTGACCTCTATTATACAAGTTTAATTCTTTTTATTGTATGCCTGTCTTCAATTTGTTTATTACCCCCTTTTTTGATAAAATAACCCTAAGAAGCCCCAGTAGCTCAACGGATAGAGCAGGAGTGTTCTAAACTCAAGGTTGGGGGTTCGAATCCTCCCTGGGGCGCCCTGGTGACTGTAGCTCAATGGTAGAGCGCCAGCCTGTGAAGTTGGATGTTGCGGGTTCGAATCCCGTCAGTCACCCAAAAAAGGTATCGGGCGACCACGAAGTGGTCGCCTTAAACGGGAAAAGAAGCTCGGAGCTTGCAGGAAATTTTTCACGGAAATTTATCTTAATACATTCAAACAGAGAAACCACTTACTTTCCTTCTCAAATCCCTAAGTTTTTTCGCATATAGTTTACAATTTAACCATCCCCTAAATGTCTCCTCACTATGTTTGTGAGCAATGTCATCCGTATCAACTAGATAAGCCCCTTTCTCACCTACGACTATGCTGTCGGTATAACGGATATCAGCTTTTCTAAGAGATCCTCTTACTTTCCTCAAAGGTCTACCGTGTATATCAGGAAATCTTCCTGTCTTATCATAAGTCTCTTGAATTTTGTCCAGAAGGTCTAAAAGTTCATCTTGCTGAGTTGCTGTTAATTCACTAAGATCTTCTATTTCGTTTAGTGGTTTTCCTGTAACTTTTTCTTGGGCAATCATTGACACCGGACCTTGAGGGCCTGGTATAACAAGTGCTTCAGTTAAAGGAACGTGTCTTTCTCCTAGGTGCTTTCTAAAGAATGAGATATCACTTGCCTGTCCTATATGCCGAAAGGCGATTACCAAATTGTATTTTTCTCTGTTTTCATCTAAATAAATGCCTTCCTTTAAAACAATTTGCCCTGCATCTCGAACTTTTGAAACACGACCACGAGACACCTCTTCCATTTGAGACAAGCGTGAATAGCCCCCTTCTGCTAACTCCTTTGCCAGTTCTCCCGTAATCAAGTCAGACTTGTTACCTAAGATATCAATTAAATGTCCCTCGGAATCTATGGATAGTTCTGAAGGAGTCTCAAACTGTTTTGCTATTCTTTCTATCTCATCCCTATATAAAGTCATAACTACAGGTTCCCTTTTTAATGACCTCGAAATACTCTTTGTTTGTACTCTTTCTTCTTCAGTGGGTGCTTCTGGCATGTTTTTATAGTATCACATGCTGTTAACCAACTCTACATCTAATCCTAATTTTATTAACATCTAACTCTTTCCCTCGGGGAGGGGCGAGCAATAACAATCATGCCCGCTGAAGGCGAGCTGACAATTGTCAATTTTAGCAATTTTTGATAAAATAAGTTCAAACTTGGTGATAAAGGTCACCCAAAAAGCCCGATATTTCGGGCTATTTTATTTGACTTTTTCATGAAAATACCCTATAATGCACCCAGGATTGGAATAGAGAAACAGGAGAGGAGAAGAGAGAATGAGGAACATTAAGAAGTTGGTGATAGGGATTTCGATTGCCCTTCTTTTGGGCATATTCGCTTTCCCTGTCCAAGCAGGAGGTCCAGGAAATGGCGCCGTTGTGATAAAGGATAGCGGTGGCTACTCCTACGACGCGGTGAACGGTTGCAATCGTTTCACCGGCGGCTATACCTGGGCAACCAGAAAAGTGATCACTCGCGGACGAGTGGTCAGGCAGGTGATAGACCTGGACGGCTGGTCTAAAGGCGAAAACCTCTGCAGTGGTAGTGTGTTCTACGAGAGCGAGTGGAGGCAAAAGGTAATCGCTCTCTATTTCAAAGATACTGGCGACCAAAAGTTGCTTCGATCCATGTATCGAGGCAAAAGCTGGTATCTGGGCTACGAACACAGCTACAAACAACTTTTGGCCATTGTCGACGACCAGTTGAGGATGAGTCATTACTGGCTCGACGGTCAGAAGGTGTTCTAACCAGGCTACACCGAAACCGAAGGGGCTACTTCAGCAGTTCGCTGCAGAAGCAGCCCTTTTTTCATTGGCAAAATCTATCTAAACCTTCAATTTTTTGCTATAATCAGGATGATTATCCGAGTTGTAAGCTCCCGTAGCTTAACGGATAAAGCAATGGTCTTCGAAACCATTGATGGGGGTTCGATTCCTCCCGGGAGCACCAGGGCGCGTAGCTCAATGGCAGAGCAAGTGGCTATGACGCGATTTTTGGGCCGTTAGCTCAGCGGCAGAGCACCTGCCTCTTAAGCAGGGTGTCACAGGTTCGAATCCTGTACGGCCCACCAAACTGTCACCTCGCGAGCGTTCTGAAAGGAACGCCCATGGTTTTGGAATGAGGGAAACGACAACTTCTGTTTTTTTGGTTAAAAAATAGCCCACACCAAAGATTAATCCTATAATATTTGACCTTATTGCTAAATTATGTTAAAATATCGCTAATTCGAATGTTTTGTCCAACAATGCTGTTGGCACAAAATCTTAGAAGGTTCTTTTAAAAAAGAGGAAGATGGACCTCCTTAAAACCGCTGTTGCGCAGTCTGTAGCTGCTTGTCTGTCAAAGTGACTTTGGTAGATAGACAGCTGCAGAGGCGAAACAGCAAAAATAAAACAGGAGGTAAGAGGTGAAATGGTGACGGAAGACAGCTTGCCATTGGGGCTGGTTGTCCTTGGTTTAGTCGCAATCGCTGTCCTCATACTTATTACTGGCATGAAGCCCGTTGAAATTTACTCGGTTACACTTGTCTACCAAGTGAAAATCGGGAATCCTGCTGGGGGGGTATTCGGTGGCTACACTGAAGAGTGCTATTACACCAACGATAAACCTCAGCTCGACGAGGCAACCAAGAGTGTAGTAATTACCAACTATTACTATGGCTCTTGTCGAGCTTACAAGGACGGACCGTTTGGCACTCTAACCAAGATAGTCCCGAATAGCTATATCGAAATGAGCGACAAGGGATTCACTATCTTCGTTCGAGAAGAATAGACTGTTGTTCAAGGAAACTAGCCCAAAATCGGTAAGGAGGGAGAATTCCAATTTTACCACTCTTTTCACATCGCCTCTCCATCTTCCTCTCTCCTTATTTTAAGTAAAAGAACTACAACCAGGTTCGAACCCTGTCGCGCTCACAAAGAGGAAGAAGCTATTCACTCGAACGCCGGCATAAAATCTAAATCAATCAACAATTGAAACTGTGCCTTCTTCAGCGTCCACCTTAACAATATCGCCATCTTTTAAGATTTGGGTAGCGTTTTCAGTCCCAACGATACAGGGAATTCCGAATTCGCGAGAAACTATTGCGGCATGGGAAAGAATTCCACCTTCATCCGTTACAATTGCGCTGGCCTTCTTACAAGCTAGAACAAGATTAGGTCGTGTCATCTCAGAAACCAAGACTTCACCACCAAGCATATTTTTCATTTTTTCCTCATGTTCAGAGGGTCGACGATAGGAAAATATAATTACTGGGCCCGTTGCTAATCCCGGACTTGCTGGTCTACCCCTTATCACTTTTTGAGCCTTTACACCCCTCTCAATCTGATTATGTAAAAACTCTACTGCCTTGCGCCCCTCGAACGTCCTTATTTTGCCGTCACGCAGCAACTTCAAAAAACCCTTTTCGCGTTGTTTGAGTGTCTTCTTAGAGACCACGCGCCCGCTTTGTAAAAGGATATCTAACTCTTTTACATCATATTTCCTAAGATCAGATTTCAAAACTTTATATCGCCTCTTGATTTCAATTAAAAAAAGTTCGTTGTAATACAAACTAGCCATCCACACAAAACGCATTTTTAACCTTTCTTCGGCCAATATACTCAATACTTTAATGATATGCCTTATATTTCTGGGTGTTTTAAGCCTTTTTAAAAGCTTATTTTTTTGGGTAACACTATTTTTAACGGTTTTATAACTAGTTACATCAATCAACGTTCTGTCTACAACAGCATTCTCAGGACGAACTGACTTTTCGAATGTTTCAAAAAGTTTGTTTGTTTTTTTAGGAAAAATAAACCTATGTTTAGGGGTCGTAAGGATGTTAATCGCTTTTGTTTTGTTTTCTACTTTCATTTGTTCGAGAAAGGTTTCGAGGTCTTCTTCAAGTAAAACAACTCTATCTGGTTGTGTCATTGAATAGGCAGTAAAAATTGAGCCTAGATAATAACCAGTCTCATCATAAAGTCGCCATAACTCTGTGTTACTTATTTTTGCCAAATCTATTTTTGATAATTTCCGAATGGACTTTTGGAGATCTCGTGTGGATAGTTTAATTTTTCCCAACAAATGATTGAGCCTTAATTTGTTCATGAACAATTTACAACCTTCCCTTCCATTCCTTTCAAGATCATCCTCCAATAAATAAAACTTTGCGACAAAGTTATGGCCGAAAACGGCCGCATTTTTCACACCATACCCAAACCTATCGTTGGCTCTTTTTCCGTAGTTAAGAAGAATGGGTTCTAAATCGAAGTAGTTGTGGTTTTCTTCAACCCACATCAATCTATAATTTTTTTTGCCGCTCATATTGGCTTATGATGAAATAAAATTTTATCAATGTTGATTCTACTTGATGTATAATAAATGATTATAACCAATCTAGCATGAAAATTAAAGATGAGTAATTTAATTTCCTCCGAGTTTGGAGAACAACAAGAAGCAAAAGAAAGTACCGAGGCTCTTTGGAAAGATCCTGAAAGACTTACTTTAAGCGTCAGAAGACACGGTAAGACAGACATGCAAAGAGGCATACCATTACGAGGTGTGTTGGAATCTGACGCAATTAAGCAAGTTGAAGAAGTAGCACGTATATGGGCAAGCCACTCTCCGAAAGGAGCAAATATTTCTCTATACGAAAGCCCTTCTTTTGTGGTCACAGGAGAAAGAGAATTCCCCAAACCGCACCCATTGAAACCCCAAAGAGCTTCTATTACAGCTAGCATATATGAGAGCGCGATTTTTGGGGAATTAGCTCCGTCGCGCATTGGTACATCCGGCATGAGAGAATCAAGAAGGCGTATCAGAGATTCTAGACTGGGGGATTTATTTGAGTATACTACTCATCCTGAGAATTTACCCACATTCTTCCAGTTGCGTACGGAAGAATACGGTAATGATCTTCCTCGTTTCTGGAAAGATTATATTGCTGGAAAGCTAAAGCCTGAATTAGAACAAGCATTAATCGATTGCGGCGGTTCAGATTCGCGTGGTTTAGCGGAAAATTTTTCTTCCTTTATACTAGATATGGGCCCAAAAATTCCGAGTAAAGAAAAAGAGGCTAAAGAGCTTACCAAACAGGTGATAGTTGCAATTACTCACAGTGAGGTGCTTGAGTCGTTTGTACACTATTTGGGCAGATTTTCGGAGGAAGAGAAAGTTAGCAACATACCCAACAGCTTAAAAGATTATAAAGTTGCCTACAATGAGGGTTTCGATATTCATCTTGATGCAAACAACGAAGCTGTCATAGTGTTTCCAAAGGGTGAACGAGTAGAAATCAAAATAGATAAATTTCTTAAATACCTCAAGTCTGTAAGAACCACTTGAGCGGTTGAATATCCAAAGTATTTAACAAAATATGTTCGATTCCTGTCGCGCTCACCAGG
The DNA here is from genome assembly GCA_964347135.1 of uncultured Gammaproteobacteria bacterium. Lineage (GTDB taxonomy): Bacteria > Patescibacteriota > Microgenomatia > PFEM01 > JAHIFH01 > CAYFXA01. The sequence goes on from CAYFXA010000017.1 coordinate 11,778, forward strand.
TTCCCTTTAACCCCAGATTAGCAATTGAAGTACGAAAATCCCGATTAAAACAATCCAAAATGTAAGAAAAACTCTGGAATTCGTCCAACTCCTTCCTTGTAAGTTCCAATCGGAAAAGGGCCAAAATGGTCTGAATGCAAATTCTCCCTCGTGAGTTAGAGCATCGACAAGGAGATGAAACAGATAGCAAATTAAGAGAATCAACCAAACATCTTTGAAAAACATAAAGGCAAAAAGAGCAATAAGAGGTAAAAAGAACAAGGTATGAGTAGTTCTGTAAGCAAATTTGTCCCATTTTGTAAAAAATTTATTTTTTTTCTCAGACGCTTTCCAATCATTTATAAAGGCTTTAACCGAATCTTTAGAAGAATTTTTAAATTTAAAATATTCAAAAGTGGTCGTTCCTAACAAATCAGGAAGCACTGAAAAAAATGAAGCTGAAAGTAAATAGTTCCCTACGGTTCCTTTCGAGATAATTAACCCTGTTACTCCATGAAAGAGAACATCCATATTTAAATTCTATCATAACCAAGCAGACCGAAGTTTACAAAAAAGCCTTCTCTCAAACTATCCTATAGTTGCTTTTTATTCGGTTCCTATGTATAATTTTAATTTGTTATCGTCCTTTGAAAAGTTTGTAAGTAGCAGAGAAAAGTCTGGACAAATGGAGTAAGCTCGAAAGCTGAACTGTGATTCCGTTGTTTAGAAACTCTGTTTTTTATTTGGTTGAGTATGATGCTAAGGAGGCAATATCATGAAGTATAGGGTACACGCCGCTGCTCTCGTCGGCATAGTATGTGGAATATGTGCTACCGCAGCGATTTTGGGCGATCTGCCACTCAAAGTCGCTATCCTCCTAGGGTTTGCTGCTTTCTTGTGTTTTTTAGCCTTGATATTCTTGCCGGGTGAGCAAACCCAAGCCAAGCAGGATGACTGATTCAACATCTACAACCGAATAAAAGATTGGAAGGACAGGGAAAACGCCTTGGGCGTTTGCGTCATTTGCCACTGGCATATTGCGTTACTACTTGTTCTTCTTTTCTTTTGGGATAAAACTCCAGAGCAAGAAACATCAATTCTTAAAACAAGACGAGCCGCGAGTGCCCACAAAAAGCTTGACAAGCAATTCTTGTTATGACAGGATATTCTTGATGCTTAATCTGCCATTCAAAAAGCTTTTTTTTCTGTTACTTTTCTTCTTTATCGCACCAGTTACCTTAGTAATCAGCCTTTATTCTTTTATTCAAATAAAGCAAACCAGGGATCTCGCTACTCTGGCCAAGGAATCAGTCAGTCAGTCCGCTTATCAAACGCCTTCGCGTCTTTATGCTGCTATTCCTGAAGTTTTAGGAGAAATGTCAGTGGCGATTCAAACGGGCGATGCCCGACCAATAATCATTGAAAAATACTTAGAAAAACATAATTCACCCCTCTTACCTTATGCTGATGCGCTTTTGGCAGCCTCTGAAGAGTATAATGTTGACTATCGTCTGATTGTTGCCATTGCTCAATGCGAATCGAATCTTTGTAAAAAATCTCCAGCTGGCTCCTATAACTGTTGGGGTTTTGAGAATGGGTTAACCCAATTTTTATCCTGGGAACAAGCAATTTATCAGGTGGCTAAAACTCTTAGAGAGGATTACCTTGATGAGGGTTTGAAAACGCCTGAGGAAATCATGCCCAAATATGCTCCGCCTTCTGTAGACAAGGGTGGTCCTTGGGCTAAGTGTGTCAATCAGTTTATTGACGAGCTTGAATATGGCGAGTTTGAGTAAAAAAGACTTAAGTCCAGAGGGTAAAAAACCGGTTGCCGACTACGACGATCCCTCTTTCAATTACCAACAATATTGGAATGCGCGTCAGTACGAACACTTTGCCGAAGAATTGGTTTTGAAGAAATTCTTTAATTTTATTCCCCAAAAAGAATCGCTTGTTGATGTTGGTGGGGGATTTGGTCGACTTGTGCCTCTTTACGCTCCTGCTTTTAAAAAATCTGTTTTAGTTGACCCCTCAGAAAGACTTCTTGAAGACGCCCAAAAATTAACTAAAAAACATGACAATCTAGAAGTTATTAACGGAACCGCTTCAAAACTGCCTCTAAAAAGTAAGTCTTTTGACGCCGCCCTAATGATTAGAACCGTTCATCACTTATCCTCACCAGATAAAGCCTTTAAAGAAATAAACCGAATTTTAAAACCCAAGGGCTTTTTCATTCTCGAGTTTGCCAATAAACTCCATTTTAAGGCGATTGTCAAAGCTTTTTTCACCCTTAATTTCTATTTTTTTACGGACCACACACCGATTGAAAAAAGTGAAGAGATTGTTTTTTTTAATCTTCACCCTACCGCCATTGTCAGCCTACTAAGAAAAAATGGGTTTAAGATTGTTAAGGCTGTATCCGTTTCCAATTTCCGGACCACGTTTTTAAAAAGGGTTTTACCCTTGAAAATCTTGCTTTTTCTGGAAAGAATTGCCCAAAGAATCTTTCCTGCTTACACCACCGGCCCCTCGGTTTTTATTCTTGCCCAAAAAATTTGACATTTTAAACGTTGTTTTGCTTCGAAAAAACTACTATAATTCTTGACATTTTATAGGACTTGTGCTATAATCCACACTAGATCCTGAGGTGTTTGCCTAACGCGAACACTTTAGGATTTTTTTATGGGCTGCTTTTGGGCAGCCTAGATTTATGAAAAAACAATTTGCCACATTGGCGATTTTCATCGCCTTTTTCATTTTTACCCAACCCGCTTTAGCTCAAGAGGAGATAGCGGCTGGTTCGGCTGTGCTGGAAAATAGCATTCCTGCTGTGGATAAGCGGGCCATTAAGCTTAAGAAATTCTTGGAAAGCTATGGTTCTCCATTGGCTGAATACGCTGAGAATTTTATTGAATCAGCGGATAAATATGGTCTTGACTGGAAACTTGTTCCGGCTATTGCTGGAGTAGAGTCTACTTTTGGTAAAAACATTCCCGCGGGTTCATTTAACGCCTACGGTTGGGCCAACGGTGCCTTCTACTTTGAATCTTGGGAACAGTCAATTGACCTTGTTTCTGAAACTCTAAAAGAGAAATATATTGATCGTGGTTTGGACACGCCTTACAAAATGGGTCCTGTTTATGCACCGCCCTCAAAAACCTGGGCTTACAAGGTTATCTATTTTATGAACAAGCTTGAATGCTTTGGTGAGCTTGACTGCCTTGAAGCTCTAGACTTCACTATTTAAGCTAATTTTGCTAAAATTGAACTGCCTGGACGGGTGGCGGAACGGAAGACGCGCTGGACTTAGAATCCAGTGAGCCCAATAAGCTCGTGAGGGTTCAAATCCCTCCCCGTCCACTCCAAGTTCTACTTGACATTAAACCCAAAATAAAATAAGCTTGAAAAGGTTGAAAAGAAAAAGCTAGAAGCTCTAATAACGCCTTGCTCAATTAGCAACCTAAGGGTCAAGAGAAATGGTTCCGTGAGACGGGCTCTTACCTGCAACGCTAAATGAGACTTACAACCGGCCAAGAGTTAATTGGTCGGTTTTTTATTAGTTAAAATCTCAGTTGGCAATGATAAAATTAGCTGTTAGAATATAAAAGATGAAGGCAGGCTTAAAAAAAATTCTTGAACTGATTAAAAAACACAAGGTCAAAGTTTCAATTGGTCTTGCTGTTTTCATCATCGTCTTAGCAATCGTTCCCCAAAGAATCAGAAAGATAATTGCCGGACCTCAAGCTGACTATGAAACCGCCAAGGCTAAAAGGGAAGACATTATCCAAGCTGTCTCCGCTTCAGGAAAAGTCGCTTCCCAAGAACAAGTAATCCTCAAATTTCAAGCTTCTGGAAAACTAACCTGGGTAGGAGTTAAAGAAGGAGATCACGTCAATAAATGGCAAGCCATTGCCTCTCTTGATAAACGGGAATTGGAAATGACTTTAAAAAAGGAACTGAATGACTATATGAATGAGCGTTGGGATTTTGAACAGGAGCATGAGGATTATGAAACAAGCGGAAAAACAAAGGAACAATGGCTTGTTACTGATGCCATAAAAAGGATTCTAGAAAAAGCCCAATTTGATTTGAATAATAGCATCATTGACATTGAAATCGCTGATTTGGCAATAAAACTGGCTACGATTGTAACGCCAATCGAAGGAATCGTGACTGAGGTTGAATCGCCAATAGCAGGCGTTAATATTACTCCAGCAACAGCCCGGTTTACAATTGCCAATCCGGGTAACATGAAATTTGTGGCTGATATTGACGAAGCAGATATTGGCAATATCGCCATTGGTCAAAAAGCGTTGGTCACTCTTGATGCTTATCCTGATGACTTGCTTGAGGAAGAAATTACTAACATTGCTTTTGCGGCTATCACCACTCGGGGTGGGGGAACAGCTTTTCAAATAGATATTACCTTATCCGAAAATCTCAACCAAAAATTTAAAGTGGGAATGAATGGCGATGTGGAAATCGTAACCGCAGAAAAGTCTGAAGTAATTACCGTACCTGTTGAAGCGGTTAAAACAAAAAGGGGTGAGACCTACGTTCAAATAATCGAAGGCCGACAGATAAAAGAAATCAAAGTTGAGGTTGGTCTTGAATCAGATGACAAAATCGAAATTATCACTGGAATAAGCGAGGGCCAATTAGTCATCACTGGTAAAAAGAAAAGTTAATTTCCCATGCAACCGCTTCTAAAACTGGTAAATGTTTCCAAAACTTATCGACCTGATGACCACCCAGTTCACGCTGTTAAAAACGCCAGTTTGGAAATAAAAAAGGGTGAATTTGTGGCGATTATGGGACCCTCCGGTTCTGGTAAGTCAACCTTAATGCACCTTGCTGGTTGTCTTGATACGCCTACCTCTGGCAAAGTAATTCTTGAGGGAAAGAATATTTCTAAACTGTCCGAAGAAGAACTTGCCAAGATAAGGAGTGAAAAAATCGGTTTTGTTTTCCAAACTTTTAATCTTATTCCTAGAACAACCGCTTTGGATAACGTTGCTTTACCCTTAATTTACACTGGCACCAATTTAAGAAAAAGGAAACAATTAGCCAGGCAGATGCTAAAAGAAGTTGACTTAGAAGAAAGAGCTGACCATTATCCCAACCAACTTTCTGGTGGAGAACAGCAAAGAGTAGCTATTGCCCGGGCTCTAATTAATCAACCTTTAATTATTTTTGCTGACGAACCCACGGGCAACCTGGACACTAAATCAGGTAAAGAAATAATGGAAATTTTTGAAAAACTTAATAAAAAAGGCAAAACAATTATTGTTGTTACCCACGAAGCCCATATTGCCAAATTTGCCAAAAGAATAATCAAAATTGTTGATGGAGAAATCGTTTAATGGATTTTGCTGAAATCATTAAAGTAGCCCTTGAAGCCTTAAAAGCGAACAAAACCCGCTCTGGTTTAACCATGTTGGGAATCGTTATTGGCGTCACTTCGGTAATTCTTCTTGTTTCTATTGGTAGCGGTTTAAGAACTTATATTACTGACCAATTAGAAAGTTTGGGAGCGGATTCGATTTATGTTTTTCCTGGTGAAATTGGCATTGGCGGGGAAGAAGGAGCAGGTGGCATCCCTGGCGCAGGGGTAGCCAACGCCAAATTTACTTTTAATCATCTAAAACAAATTGAAAGAGAGGCAGAAACTGTTAAAGCGGTTATGGCTTACATTGAAAACAATGGGGCAATGAGATACAAAGGCAAAAGCCATACTACCCAAGTTGTTGGCGTGGGAATTGAATATCCTGAAATCAGAAATCAAAAAGTGGTTGAGGGTAATTTCTTTTCCTCTTCTCAATATAACTCGGGCAAAAGAGTGGCTGTTCTGGGTCAAACCGTGGTTGATGAACTTTTTGGTGAAGAAAGCCCGATTGGCAAAAAATTTACTATCTCCGACCAGCGTTATACCATTCTCGGTATCTTAGAAGAAAAGGGTGGTTTTGCCGGAGTTGATATTGACGACCAAGTTTTTATCCCAGCGACCACGGCCATGAATCAATTTGATATGGAATACATCATGTCTTTTATTGTTCAGTCACAAGATTCTGATTCTATTCCGGAAACGATTGAAGAAGTGGAAACTATCCTTCTTAAAAGTCTTGATGATGATGAATTCTCTGTTTTGGACACGGAAAGTATTCTTAGCATCATCTCCAGCATTCTGGGTGTGCTTACCGCCGCTTTGGGAGGCATTGCTGCCATTTCTTTAGTTGTTGGCGGCATTGGCATAATGAACATCATGCTGGTTTCCGTGACCGAAAGAACTCGAGAAATCGGCTTGCGTAAAGCTATTGGGGCTACCCCAAAAAACATTCTTATCCAGTTCGTTATTGAATCCGTTGTTCTTTCTTTTGTGGGCGGTGCCGTTGGCATTCTTTTGGGCATTGGCGGGGCAATTCTAATTGGTCGCTTTTTCACCACCACCATCACTCCTTGGTCAATTGCTCTTGCTTTTGGTGTTTCCAGTTTGATTGGCATCATCTTTGGGGCTGCGCCTGCTTACAAAGCTTCAAAACTAAATCCCATTGACGCTTTGCGCTACGAATAGTATAAAGAAAGCAGTGGATTGGAAGCATAAATTAGCAAAACTAACTTCAGCTCTTTTAATTGGCTTCAGTGTTTATCAAATAATCTATTCTTCCGCTTTATTGGTCTTTGTTTATCCCAAGCTAAAATTTGGCACAGGAGACTCTGGCTTTCTTCTTTACGAAAGTCTGATTGAAAAAGCCTTGGTTTATTATGCCTCAATGATTATTAACGCTATTTATGGAATTAGCCTTCTATTCAAGCCCAGGGAAGAAATAACTTATTTGCAGATTATTGGTGGTTTAATAGTTTTTGCTTTGGGAATCCTTTTTGTTACCAAAACAGAGATGACAACCGATCCGATTATAAGACTATTTTTAAGAACGGTTGAGTTAATTAGCGGATGAAGATATTATTTCTCGGAACTTCCGCAGGGTGGCCACTGCCTCGTTTGGGCTGTGATTGTCAAATTTGTCAATCAAAAAATTCTCAAGACAAAAGACTTCGACCCGCGGTTCTGGTTAATGACTCAATCTTAATTGACGCCCCACCCGATATTTATCACCAACTCACTAACTTAAAAGTTGATACCACCAAAATCAGCGCCTTGTTAATCACTCACGCCCATCCTGACCATATTCATGGTTTTTACGACCTTACCCATCTTTACAATCGCCAAATTAAAAACCCTAAATTAATTACTTCTTCTGACGTTCTCAAAGGCTTGCGTCAATTTCACTCCTTACCTTTAAAACCTTTTAAACCTGAAATTGTCCGGCCTGGAACGGCAATTGAGCATGAAAAAATTAAAATTACCTTTTTTCCTGTTAAACACAGCCGAATTCCTTGTTACGGCATTAAAATGAAGGCTGATAAAATCTTTGTTTACCTTCCTGATATTGTCAGATTGCCTAAATCAAAAAGAAAGCAAGTTCGTGATGTCCACCTTTTGGTTCTTGATGGTTCTTCTTTAGGCAAAAGAGGCCAAACAAGAATTCACCAATCCATTGAAGAGGGTCTTAAATTGGCTAAAGAGCTTAAACCCAAACTCTGTTATTTCACCCATATGGGCCATATCACCGGAACCCATAAGCAATTAGAAGCCTTTGTTCAAAAAGAAGGCGGAAGAAATTTCCATATTGCTTACGATGGTTTAGAACTTGAAATTTAGAATCCAAAGTGTCAAACTGAAATTAAAATGATTAAACGCTTGATTTGCCTTATTGTTTTTAGTCTTTTTCTTTTTTATTCTATTACTTCAACACGAGCCCAGGAACCCAGCCCTGGTTTCGATTTTAACAAAGCCTATCAGGATTATCTCTATACCTACAGCCAATATCGCGAAGCCCACAAGCAATACATTACCGCAAGGGAGCAGTACTTAACCTACAAAACCCTAACAGCTAAAACCCTGGCTTTGGAACAAACCTTAAACATGCTTCAAAAAAGAGATGAGGCAATTCGAACCTATTTAACCGCTTTACGAATGAAAATGGCGGAAACAACGGGCATTTCCGATTACAAACAGACGACTCTTTACCTTCAGCTTGATGCTGAAGTAAGTTGGTACAATGAGCATCGCGAAGAACTCACTAGCGCCGCCACCCTTGAAGATTTGGTTGACTCTTCTAAAGACGCTGAAGCACGATACAAGAAAACCTTGGTTTTAATTTACCAAGCTTTGGGAGTGATTTTAGAAGGGAAAGAAAACAACATCAGAAGCCAAATCGATGAACAGATTGGATTAATTAAAGACAAAATTAGTCAAATTCACGACAAAAGAGACAAAGACACAACCACAGCCGAGCGCTGGCTACTTGAAGCTGAAAACAAATTGACCCGAAGCCAGGAAAAATTGGATGAAGCAATAGTCATTTTAGACAAACTAAAATCAACTGATCGGAGTAAAGACAGCAAATACAATCAATCTCAAAAGCTGATTCAAGAATCTCACCTTTATCTTAAAGAAGCCAATTCTCATCTCAAAGAATTAATTAGGGAAATAAAAACCGCTGATTAAAATGGCAGAGGAAAAAGAAGAAATTATTAGCCAAGACTTTGAAGCCCAGGTTCCAGAAGAGGAAAAGGGTCCCAATCCTTGGCAAAGATTAAAAACAAAGATCAAAAGCCTTAATAAAAAGTATGTCTATATTGGCATTGGCGGAGTCTTGGTAATTCTGGTAGTCCTTCTCCTTATTGTTCAGACTAGCCTTCGCATTAACCGCTTCAAACCCCTTGTTTTTCCTTCACCTTCACCCAGCCCCTACGAAGAGGAAATTACTAATCCATCAGTCTACGCAACCGATTCCGCTGTTTTAGAGATTGAAAAAAGAATCAAGGAAATTGAAAAAGAAATAGACCAAACCGACCTCAAAGAAACAAAACTCAACCCTCCGGTCTTGGATCTGGATATTAATTTTGAAGAGTAGATTTGTCCATTAATCTCTCATTGACATAATAACTTCTTTATCCTATAATTTTTGGCTGCTGCCCACGTCAACATATGGTAGAAAAAGGCCCACAAAATAACACCGAATCTGCTGATAAAACTGACGTCGAAAAAGAACCAAAACTTCCAAACGTTTTATTAATCGTCAGATGTTTTGTTAGAAAAGGAGAAGAAATTCTAATACTTCATAGAACTGAAGAGAGAAAGTACAATCCCGGGAAATGGGAATTGCCAGGAGGAAAATTAGAAGAATGGGATGACCTGGAAAGGGCCGTGGAAAAAGAGGCTCTTGAAGAAACAGGCCTTTATGTAAAAATAATATCTCCAGATGTTTTTACAGATGGAAAAATAGTTAAACACAGTGCTTACACCGGAATGCTCTATTTGGAGCTTGTCTTTGAATCAAGACTAATCGGGGGAAAAATCAGTCTTTCTTCTGACCATTCTGAGTATAAATGGGTTACGCCTGAAGATGCTTTAGATTATGACTTGTCACTTGAATCCAGAAAAGCAATAGCTTACTATCTAGGCCGTGAAACCTTAAATCACACTTGACATTCAGGATTTCCTCGTGCTGCCCAAAAGGCAGTGTTTTTTAAAGTAGAAAGGAAATATTGTATGAATGGAGTAGAACTCGAAAAAGAAGCCCAAACTGATTCTGCCAACGAACCTAGCATTGAAACAGAATTCCCAACAGTTATGGTAATCGCCAGGTGTTTCATTCTAAGAAGAACAGAAAAAGGAGAAGAAATCTTGTTGCTTCATAGAACAAAAGATACAAAATACAACCCCGGCAAATGGGAAATGCCAGGAGGAAAAATGTTAAGTTGGCAAGATTTTGAGCGAACAACCGAAAGGGAAGTCCTTGAAGAAACCGGGCTAAGTATAAAAATCGTTAGTCATCGAGCATTTATTGATGGCAGAATTGTTGACCATAGTGTCTACACTGGAATGCTCTATATGGAAGTAGTTTTCCCCGCAAGATTAGAAGGAGGCATAATCCGTTTATCTTCAGACCATACAGAACACAAATGGGTAACACCTGAAGAGGCTGTAGCTATGGATTTATCATTTGAAGCCAGGCAGGCAATTGCTTCTTACCTGCTACCCATAGATTCCTCTTGACTTCGGGATTTCTTCGGTATAAAGTTAACCCATGGCCCAAACACCTTTAGCGGATAGAATCCGCCCTGAAAACTTAAAAGAATTCGTTGGTCAAGAAAACTTGGTAGGGAAAAACGGCATCATTCGTTTACTGATTGAATCCGACCAATTGCCCTCAATGATTTTTTGGGGACCTCCAGGTTCAGGGAAAACAACCTTAGCTCATGTGATTGCCAACGCCACCAAAAGCCATTTTTCTTCCAATTCGGCGGTGACTACGACTCTGGCTGATGTCAGAAAGATAGTTAAAGAAGCCAAAGAACGACTGGGTGCCTATAATCAAAAAACGATTTTCTTTTTAGATGAAATTCATCGTTTCAATAAAGCCCAACAGGATGCTTTTTTACCCCATGTTGAAAAAGGAACGATTATCCTCATCGGCGCCACCACCGAAAACCCGAGTTTTGAAGTCATTGGACCCCTTTTATCCCGAAGTCGAGTTTTTGTTCTTAATCAACTCACGCCTGATGAATTAAAAATAATTGTTAAAAGAGGCCTAAAAGAATTGAAAGTCAAAATTGAACCCAAGGCCCTTGAATTTGTTATCCAGGCTTCTAATGGCGATGCCAGAATTGCTTTGAATGCGATTGAAATTGCCAGTTCACTGATTAAAACCAGGCAAAAAATTACGCTTCAATTAATTAAAGAGGTCTTTCAGAAGCAATCCTTACTTTATGACAGAATGGGGGATGAACACTACAATACCATCAGTGCTTTTATTAAAAGCATGAGAGCAAGTGATGCTGATGCCGCTTTATATTATCTTGCCAAAATGATAGAAGTCGGCGAAGACCCTCTTTTTATTGCCAGACGAATGGTCATCTTTGCCTCTGAAGACATTGGCATGGCTCAACCAACAGCTTTGGTAGTGGCCAACGAGGTCTTCAAAGCCTGTGACACAATTGGCTATCCAGAATGTGCTCATAACTTGGCCCATGGCACGGTCTATTTAGCCAAAGCCCCCAAAGATAGAAGCACGACCACTGGTCTAAGCAAAGCCATGAAGGATATAAAAAGGCATGGCAATCTTCCCATTCCCATGGAAATCCTTAATGCCCCAACGAAATTAATGCAAGAGTTAGGCTATGGCAAAGGCTATGAACCCTATCCTAAAAATAAATCCTTATTACCAAAAAAATTAAAAGGGAAAAAATATTATCAAAAACAGGAAAGGAGGTGAAAAATAATGCTCAAAAAAATCATGGCTGTTTGGTTAGCTGTTACTGATTTAGAAAAATCAATTGCTTTTTACCGTGACACATTGGGATTACCATTGAAGTCTACGGAGGAAGGTTTTGCTGACTTTAAAATTAAAGGGACTGAAGTAGCTTTGGGAACAAAAGAGATGATAGAAAAAACCACGGGGCAAAAAATTACCATTGGTGGTGCTCGACACCTTATTCTTGGCTGGGACGCGGTTGAAGATGTTGATAAGGTTTATAAAGAATTAAAGGCTAAGGGTGTACGATTTTTAACTAAGCCAAAAACTCAACCCTGGGGTCAGCGTGTTACTTATTTTACTGACCCTGATGGACATATTTGGGAAATCTCTAGCTGGGTAAAGAAAGAATGAAAAAAGCAAAACCTCTTTCTAAAAAATGGGAAACCGAGCTCTTTCCTAAGCCTCCTTTTAATTTTGATGGCTCTTTTTATCATCCCGCTCACTTTCCCACCCCAACAGAAGAATATCGGTCTGGAAAATGGTGGCAAACAATGAGATTTGAAAAAGTCCCATTAGGTCTTAAATTTGAAAATAAAGGGACTGTTAAAAAACCAAAAATTCAATTAACCATTTTTTCAAAATCTTCACTTAAAAAAGAATTTACTGGCCACCTGATAAAAGAAATTAAATATCGCTTTGAACTTGATTTAGACCTGACTGAATTTAACCGGAAATTTAAAGACGATAAAGTTTTAAACCCTGTAATTAAGCGTTTGTTTGGTATGAGAAGTAAGTGTGGTTACAACCTTTATGAATCTTTAATGATTTACATTGTTCTTCAAAATGCTACTGTGCGACGAACGATCCAAATGATGAACATTCTTTTAGAAAAATATGGAGAAAAAGTAAAATTTGACGGAAAAGAACTTTATGTATTTTGGGAGCCTAAAACCCTTAACAAAGCAAGTGAAGAGGAGTTAAGAGCTTTAAAAGTTGGTTATCGGGCCAAATTTTTTAAACGAATTTCAGAAGATTTTGTTAAAGGAAAATTTAGGGAAGAAGAAATGAGAAAACTTTCTAACGAAGAACTCAAAGAAAAATTAATTCAACTTTATGGTATTGGACCAGCTTCTTTGGATTATCTTCTTTTTGAAGTTTTTCATCGACATGATGCTTTTGATACATTACCTCCTTGGGAACAAAAAATCTATTCCCGCCTTTTATACAGTAAATCCCTGGTTTCCAAAGAGAAAATATTAAAAGATATCACCAAACGCTGGGGAAAATGGAAAAAACTTGCGGCTCATTATGTTTGGACTGATCTTTTTTGGCAACACAAACAAAAACCAATTGATTGGCTAGCAAAAGAAATAAGGATTTGAAAAATATGCTATGATTAAACCATGGAGCAATTATTAAACAACCAACCTCTTCTTTTATTAATTGTTGCCTGGTCAATGTTTTGGAAGGGCTGGGCATTATGGAGGGCAGCCAGAAATGACCAAAAGTATTGGTTTATCGCCATCCTCCTGATCAATACTCTTGGAATCTTGGAAATAATTTACCTCTATTGGTTCGCTAAAAGGAAGAGGCTCTGGGATAAAATAAAAGAAATCTTTCCTTGGACAAGATAAAGGTCGTTTTCCACGAAAAATATCTAAATTACAATTTCGGTCCAGGACATCCTTTCTGGGCTGGGCGGGTTATTCCTTTTTTAGAGAAATTAAAGAAATATAAAATTCCTCATGAGATTTTGGTGCCGAAAAAGGCAACTGATGAAGATATTCTCCTGGTTCACAGTAAAGACTATCTTCAAAGAGTCAAAAGACTGGCTCAAGAAGAGGGGGCCTTGTCAATTGACACGCCGGTTAATCCAGACATTCTTGAAGCTTCCTATTATTCGGTTGGCGGTTCAATTCTTGCTCTTAAACACGCTTTAAAGGGAGAGAGAGTAATGAATCCTTTAGGTGGGTTGCACCATGCGGGAATTTCTGATTCCTCTGGTTTTTGTGTTTTTAATGATCACGCAATTGCTATTAGAAAACTCCAAAAAGAAAAAAAGATTAAAAAAGCAATGATTTATGATATTGATGTTCATGCTGGCCAAGGAACAATGGAAATCTTTTATCATGACCCCAAGGTTTTTGCTATTTCCCTTCACCAAGACCCAATGACCCTTTACCCGGGTACGGGGTTTGCTTCTCAAAAAGGCGAAGGGGCAGGGGAGGGCTATACTTTAAACGTGCCATTGTCACCTGGAACCGATGAAAAAGAATACCTTGAGGCTTTGGATTCGGTTTTACCTTTGGCAAAAAAATTCCGTCATGACGTTGCCGTTTTGGTTTTAGGGGTAGACACCTTTGAAGAAGACCCTTTAGCTAGTATCAAACTCAAAGAAGAAACTTATCAAAAAATTGGTCAAAGATTTAAAAAATTTGCTAAACTGGCAATAATGTGCGCCGGGGGTTATTCCAAAAAAACCCCTGATTTATGGCTTAGTTTCTTAAAAGGCTTTCTGTGAAAAAAGAAATTTCTGTTTCCACTCAAAATCGCTATCAACTAATTGATATTACTGATGAAGTTGAGAAAGAAGTTGCCAAGAGTAAAATAAAGGCTGGTCTTTGCTTAGTTTTCGTTGCCCATTCCACCGCCGCTATTATTCTCACTGAAAACGAGTCCGGTCTGAAAAATGATTGGTTAAAATTTTTGAAAAAAGAGGTTAAGGGAATGACTTTTGAACACGACCGGATTGACGATAATGCTGATTCTCATCTTTTAAGTGGTCTTTTGGGGCAGGGGAAGGTCTTGCCAATTGAAAATAACAGAATTGTTCGAGGAACTTGGCAGCAGATTTTTCTAGTAGAACTTGATGGTCCAAGAACAAGAAGAATAACAATAAATATAATCAAAGAATAATGGAACTATTCGAAGCCATTAAAAAGCGCCGGTCAATCAGAAAATTTGACTCCACCAGGGAAGTCACTGATAAACAAATAGAAAAACTTCTTGAAGCGGCTCGTTGGGCACCCTCAGCCGGCAATCTTCAAAGTTGGTTTTTTGTTGTTATCAAAGACCAAAAAACAAAGGAACAGATAGTGAAAGCGGCTAGAGGTCAAGACTTTATTGCTCAGGCCTCAATAGTAATCATTTCCTGCGTTGACCTTAAAAGAATTTCTTCTCGTTATGGCAATCGTGGTGAAACCCTCTATGCTATCCAAGACACCTCCATTGCCACCCAAAATATTTGGTTAACAGCAACAGAAATGGGACTAGGAGCAGTTTGGATAGGCGCTTTTGATGAAAAAGAGGTCTCCCAAATTCTAAATCTACCCTCTCATTTGCGCCCTGTTGCCCTTATGCCCATTGGTTATCCCGCCGAATCACCATCACCGCCACCAAGGCGTTCAATCAAAGAAATCTCAAGAAAAATCTAGCTTCTTTTTTGTCAAACCGATGCAAACCTTGTTTCTTTGCTATTTTAATTGCTTTTTCAAATTCTTCAGGTAGAATCCTCCGATTAATTTCAGGATATTGATTGGCTTTGTTTGTTGGATGATATTGGTCCATGATGTTGATATAAGTATCTTTTGACAATGAGGCTAAAAATTTCATTATCTTTTTCGTCCCAGCCAAATCCCCAGGCAAAACCAAGTGACGAATCAAAAGCCCTTTTTGAGCAATGCCATTTTTATCAATCACCAAATCACCAACTTGGCGATGCATTTCTTTAACTGCTTTTTTATTTATTCTCCAATAATTATCAACCAAAGAATATTTTTTACCAATCTTTGAATCCGAATATTTCATGTCAGGCATGTAAATATCAACAATCCCATCAAGAAGTTTCAAGGTCTTGGTTTTATCATAACCACCAGTGTTGTAAACCAAAGGCAATTTCAAACCCTTGTCCACGGCAATAACCAAAGCCTTTAAAATCTGGGGCACCCAAATAGTAGGGGAAACAAAGTTAATGTTATGGCAACCCTGTCTTTGGAGGGAAAGCATCATTTGGGCCAAATTCTTAATCTCTACCTCTTTACCCTGTCTCAGTTGACTGATCTCAAAGTTCTGACAGTAAACACAGGCTAAATTGCACGAAGAAAAGAAAATTGTTCCCGATCCACCAGTTCCCACCAAAAGTGCTTCCTCACCAAAATGAGCATGGGCAGAACTAACTTTTGGTTTAACTCCCATCCTACAAAAGCCAGTCTTTTCATTATCTTGCCTATTAACCCCACACCTTCTAGGACAAACCCGACAAGGATTAAGTAATTTCCAAGCCTTTTTAACTCGTTTTTCTAATTCTTTTTTAGAAAGTTCAAGATAACTGGGTTTCATCTTGACAGTCCTTATTAACCCTATTATACTAAAAATCGTCCCGAATAAAACCCAAACCATGAAAACAGGTACTGCCAAACTTCCTCTTCACTATGGCTCTGCTCCCCGTTGGCTTTTTGAACAAATGACCAAATTATCCCGGGAAATCTCTTTAGTTCTTATTAACGAATACGGAACAGGGGAATATTTAAAAAGATTGGCTGACTCCAATTGGTTTCAGGCTTTTGGCTGTGTTTTGGGCTTTGACTGGCACTCTTCAGGTTTGACCACCACCACTTGTGGGGCTCTTAAAGAAGGTTTAAAGCCTTTTCAAAAGGACCTTGGTCTCTTTATTTGCGGAGGTAAAGGCAAAACCTCTCGAAAAACACCTAAAGAAATAGAAACCTTTGGGCAGCAGCACTCACTTAATAGTCAACCTTTGATTTATGCCTCTAAAATCTCGGCTAAGGTAGATAATAATGCTCTCCAGGATGGTTATCAACTCTATCATCATTCTTTTTTCTTTAATAAAAAAGGCAAGTGGGCGGTTGTTCAACAGGGAATGAAGCCTGACTCCCATTGGGCCAGACGCTACCATTGGCTCTCTGATGAAGTAGCGGATTTTGTTAACGAACCCCATTCAGGTATCACCAGTGATCAAAAAAGCAAGGTCTTAAACTTAGTTGATGAAAAAAGTAAAGAAAATCGAAAAACTACCACCAAACTCTCCCAGCAGAAACCAGAAAAAACCACCCAAACCATTAAAAAACTCCAGTCAACCAAATTACCAGATAGGCATGAAATTCTAATTTCTGATATTAATCCAAACAATCTGAAAAAAATCTTTCTTAGTACCTATGAACAACAACCAAATAATTTTGAAAAGCTTCTGGGAATGAAGGGAGTTGGTCCAAAAACAATCAGAGCCTTGTCTTTAATTTCCGAACTAGTTTATGGTGCCCCTATCTCAATCAAAGACCCGGCTCGTTATTCCTTTGCCCATGGCGGCAAAGACGGTATCCCTTATCCCGTTGACCGCAAAACCTATCGTCAATCAATCAATTATCTTCAAGAGGCAACTAACAAGGCTAAATTGGGCCGTTATGAAAAAATCCACGCTTTACGCAGGCTTCAAACAATGGTAAAATTACCTTGATGGCCAAAAAACCTTCAGCAAAAAAGAAGAAAAAGCCCGCTAAAAAGGGGTTTGACTTTGGTCGGAAAAAAGTTGGCTACCGCACCTCCAAGCGTTTTAGAAGACAGGTTTTTCGCCGCAATCCAGCCTTAACCACCCAAAGACCCCGCAGTTTAGGAGGCCATCAATGATTTCTGCTTTAAATAAACAAACTGACGGTACTTTAGAGTTAACCATCACCGTTCCTAAAAAAAGAGTGACTACTGCCTATAAAAAAACTCTTAGTCAGTTAGCTAAGGAAGCCGAAATAAAAGGCTTTCGCAAAGGCAAAGCACCTCTTAAAAAAGTTGAGGAACAGATTGGTAAAACAAAAATCTACGAAGAAGTATTAAAAACTCTAATCCCTGAGGTTTATGTTGAAGCAATCAAAGAGCAAAAAGTCAAGCCCATTATCAACCCCCAGATAAGCGTTGTTTCATTAGAAGAAAATAAAGATTGGCAAATCAAAGCTATCACCTGTGAATTACCTGAAGTGAAACTAGGAAACTACAAAGCCACCATAAGAAAGGAGCTTGCTTCTGAAAAAATTTGGGTTCCGGGTAAAGACAAAGAAGAAAAAACAACCGAACAAGAATCAGAAAGGCTAAACAAAATCTTCCAAGTTCTAACTAGAACAACTAAAATTCAAATCCCAGAATTACTCATTCAGGAAGAAATCAACCGGATGCTCTCCCGTTTAATTGATCAAACCGGTCGTTTGGGCTTAACCGTTGAACAATACCTTGCTTCAATTGGTAAAACCAGTGACCAAATAAGACAAGAATATCATCAACAAGCTGAAGAATCATTAAAACTGGAGTTAATTCTTTCTGCCGTTGCTGATAAAGAAAAAGTCCAAATCAGTGATAGCGAAGTACAGGAAATGATTGATGCCGCTCCTGATGAAAAAGCAAAAAAAGCAATGGAAACTCCAGCTCAGCGTGCCTATATTCACCAATTGCTTCGTAAACGCAAAGCAATTGACAAGCTAACTAAGTTATAGTAAGATTATCTCGGTCCTGCTCCCAAATAACAAATGGACAAAGGGCAGTCAAAAAAGAAAAAACCAGTTCTCACTGATAACTTCATAGAAAAGCTCCGTGAGCTTGGTAGTGATGTGGGCGGTTCTGTTGCCCAAGATGTAATCGAAGGAATCCCTTCGACCGCAGTGGACCAAATCACGGACAGAAAAAAAAGCGGCACCCTTAAACCAAACGAAACCATTAACTTTGAAGAAAATCAAAAAAAAGAGCAACTTCGTCAGCAACTTAATCGGGAATTTTTTAGGATTCGCCAGGAAGAAAGATTAGTTTTTAAACAAGAGGAACAAAAAACCAGACTTCAAATCAAAGCCATTCAAGAGGAGTTGAAAAAACTAGCAGAAACAACCAAAGACTTGGTGAAAGAAGTTGAAGTCGCCGCCAAACTAGAACCAGTGGAACCCGGAGTTTATCACCTAAATTTCTTTGAAAAATTAAAACAAATAATTATCACTCTTAGGAAAAAGATTGAAGATTCGGCTAGTTGGTTATCTTTGTTCAACCAGCGAGCAAAAAAGAGAAGTTATTACTGGACCCAAGTCAGGAAATCAGGCACGAAATTCATGCTCTCCCAAGAGCGCTATATGGCTACTCAAGCAGGCTAAGCTTGCTCCTTTCCTCCAAATTTTGTAAAATTAACAATTAAGGGTGGTTAGCTCAGCTGGCTAGAGCGTTACGTTGACATCGTAAAGGTCACAGGTTCGAGTCCTGTACCACCCACCATGAAAGTTGATCCAAAAGATAGCTATCTTTCTGTTTTTTTAAAGAATTTTGTTGGCGGCATAGGCTGGGTGGCAGGCATCACCATTGGTTTTGCCTTGCTTATCTCTCTTGTTAGCTATTTGCTAAGCCAAGCTGGAGGCTTACCCTTAATCGGTGACTGGTTTGCAAGAATAGTTGAAGTTACTAATCAAGCTCTTGAAGCTAAAAAAGTTTTACCAAAATAAAATGGCAGATAAAAAATTAGAGAAAATGAGACACAGTTGTAGCCATGTTTTGGCGGCAGCGGTTCTAAAGCTTTTTCCCAAAGCTAAGTTAGGCATTGGTCCTGCCATTGAAGATGGTTTCTATTATGACTTTGATTTTGGTAAAAAGAAAATCACAGAAAAGGATTTGGGAAGAATTTCAGCGGAAATGGAAAAAATTATTAAGGAAAAGCTTCCTTTTAAAAAAGAAGATATTTCCATTAAAAAAGCCAAGCAAATTTTTAAAAACCAGCCCTATAAACTAGAACTGATTAAAGATTTAGAAAAAGAAAAAACAAAAAAAGTCTCTATTTACAAGAGTGGCGATTTTCTTGACCTTTGTCTTGGCCCTCATGTAACCAATACTTCTAAAATTGGTCCTTTCAAACTTCTTTCAATCGCTGGAGCTTATTGGCGGGGAAGCGAAACCAATCCAATGTTAACCAGGATTTATGGTACCTGTTTTGATACTCAAAAAAATCTTAATACCTATCTCAAGCTGAGAGAAGAAGCCAAAAAGCGAGACCATCGAAAACTTGGTCCGCAACTTGAGCTATTCCTTCTTCACGGTACCTCCCCAGGAATGCCTTATTGGCTACCAAATGGAACGATAATCTACAATGAGTTGCTTAAATTTTGGCGCGAAGAACATAAAAAAAGAGACTATCAGGAAATTTCTACTCCTCAAGTAGCTCACAAAAAACTATGGGAAATATCAGGTCATTGGGACCACTATCGTGATGAAATGTTCATTATTCCCATAAACAAACAAACCGTTTACGCTTTAAAGCCAATGAATTGCCCTAATGCGATGATAGTTTTTGCTAGTAAGCCGCGTAGCTATCGAGAACTTCCTTTGAGATTATCTGATAGTGATGTGTTGCACAGAAAAGAGCTCTCTGGAGTGATAACCGGACTGCTAAGGGTCCAAAAGTTTGCTCAAGATGATGCTCATATTTTTATTAAAGAAGATCAAATAGAAAAAGAATATGAAAGAATTTTGGAAATAGTTGATTTGTTTTATTCTGTTTTTGATATTGAATATAAACTTAGGCTTGGTACCCGACCACTAAATTTTATGGGTGATATTAAAACTTGGAACAAAGCCGAAGATGCTTTAAAACAAATTTTGAACAAAAAGGCAGGTAAAGACAAATACCTTGTTTCTTCAGAAGATGGAGCCTTCTATGGTCCCAAAATAGATATCACAATGAAAGACGTTCTCGGAAGGTCTTGGCAGATGGGAACAATTCAACTTGACTTCTTTCTTCCCAAACGCTTTAAACTTAAATACGCAGACAAAGACGGCAAACAAAAAACACCTGTTTGTATTCACCGGGTTATTTATGGTTCTTTGGAAAGATTTATTGGCATTCTTATTGAGCACTACGGTGGTGCCTTTCCTGTTTGGCTCTCGCCAATTCAAACGATTGTCATTCCCATCACTGATAAGCACAATCAATACGGGCAAAAGGTTGTTGACCAACTCAAAAAAGAAAATGTTCGAGTTAAGATTGATGACCGGAGTGAAACCACTTCCGCCAAAATTCGTGACGCTGAACTCCAAAAAATTCCCTATATCCTGGTAGTTGGGGATAAGGAAGTTAAGGCTAAAAAGGTGAATGTTCGCGTCCGGGGTGAAAAAGTGATTGGTCCAATGACTGTCTCCAAGTTTATTAACCTCATCAAAGAAGATATTGTCAAAAAAAGACAAATCTGATAAGATTTAAGAGAAAGTTGGCAAAGAAGTTTTATCGAATCAATCAATACATCCAGGCAAAAGAAGTCAGGTTGGTTGATGAAAAAGGGAAACAGATTGGGGTTTTGGCGAAGGAAAAAGCATTAAAACAAGCCCAAAGCGCAGGGCTTGATTTAGTTGAGGTTGCCCCTAACGCCAAACCGCCTGTTTGTAAAATTATTGATTTTAAGAAATTCAAATTTTTAGAATCAAAAAGGCAACAGCAAGATAAGAAAAAAAGCAAAAAGGTTGAGTTAAAAGTAGTCCAATTAAGCCCTTTTATTGCCGAAAATGATCTGAATTACAGACTGAAAAAAGCCGAGGAATTCTTAAAAGAAGGCGATAAAGTCAAAATTTCAATTGTTTTTAAGGGTCGGCAAATCACAAAAAAGGATTTTGGTTACAAATTAATGGAAAGGATTCTTGAAGAATTAAAACCCTTTTCGGAAATTGATTTTGAGCCTAAATTTGTAGGGAGAAAATTAGAAATGACTTTGAAACCAGTTAAAGGAGGAAAAAGTGGCAAAACAAAAGATGAAAACAAGAAAGTCAGTCAAAAGAAGATTTAAAATTACCAAAACCGGGAAGGTCTTGCGGCGTGGTTCTCATATTCGCCACTTGCGTCGGAAAAAGAAAAAAAGTCGGATAAGAGCCCAAAAACTACCTAAGGAAGTTAAAGGAGCTTGGAAAGGAAAAGTTAAAAAGTTATTGGGGGAATAGATGGCAAGGGTTAAAACAGGTACAACCAGAAGAAAACGACATAAAAAAGTTCTTAAACGAACCAAGGGCTTTCGGATGACCAAAGGCAGGCTGTACAGAGTCTCCAAAGAGGCTGATTTACACGCTGGTCAATACGCTTATGCTGGCAGAAAACTTAGGAAAAGAGATACCCGACGCCTTTGGATTACTCGAATCAATGCCGCCCTCACTCCTTTAAACCTTTCTTATTCTCAATTCATTAATGGCTTGAAAAAAGCTAAAATCGAACTCAATCGTAAAATCCTTGCCGACCTAGCTCTTACTGACCCCGAGACCTTTAAAGATATAGTTGACAAGGCTCAAAAATCTTTATAAAATAATCCCAATGCAAGTTCCAACCATTACCCGAGCAGCATTTTTTAAGTTTTTCTTTACTTAGCTGCCTTAAGGGGAGGTTGGATTTTGCAATTTTAAGGAGGAAACCTCCCCAAAAGGGGAGTTTTTTATTGGCCGAGGTAGCCAAGGTGGTCACGGCGCGTGTCTGAAAAACATGAGATGGCGGTTCGACTCCGCCCCTCGGCACTGAAATCTGCTAGAATGGAATAAAATGGATATCAACATTATTCAGAATTTAAAAAACCAGGCTATTTCTAGTATCCTTGAGGCTAAATCGGATAAAGAATTAGAAGAGTTACGGATTGCTTATCTAGGCAGAAAAGGAAAAATTACCCAGCTTCTTAAGGAAATTCCTTCTTTAAGCTCGTCAGAACGAAGGGAAATTGGCCAAATAGCCAATGATGCTAAAAAAGCAATTGAGCAAGCGCTAATCAACTCTAAAAAAGCCCAAACAGCTAAAAAAATCGATGTTAGCAAGGAATGGCTGGATGTTTCAGCTCCAGGAAAAAAGCCTCAAATTGGCAACACTCATTTAGTCACCGAAGCAATTCAGGAAATAACGACCATCTTTGAAAAAATCGGCTTTACCCGGGTGGCTTATCCCGAAGTCGAATGGGACTGGTATGCTTTTGAGGGCTTAAACATGCCTGAAAACCACCCGGCTCGGGATGTTTGGGAAACTTTCTTTATTGCCAAATTGAAAAGTAAAAAATATGGTGAGGCAGTCTTAACGCCTCACACTTCCTCAGGCCAGGTTCGCGAAATAGAAAAAAGAAAACCACCCATCAGAATGCTCAATATTGCCAAATGTTATCGGCGTCAATCTGATGTTTCTCACTCACCTATGTTTTACCAATTCGAAGGCCTTCATGTTGAAAAAGGGATTAATTTAACTCATTTGAAAGGCACCATCGATTATTTTGCTAAAACATTTTTTGGTCCGAATCGCAAAATAAGGCTTCGCCCTTATCACTTTCGCTTCACTGAGCCTTCAATGGAGATTGATGTTAGTTGTGATGTTTGCAAAGGTAAAGGCTGCCGACTTTGTAAACAAGGTTGGCTCGAACTTGCTGGCTCAGGAATGGTTCACCCAGCGGTACTTAAGAATGGGGACATTGATCCAAATGAATACTCGGGCTACGCCTTTGGTTTTGGTGTTGAAAGAGCCTTAATGATGAAATCTGGTTTAAAACTTGATGATTTAAGATTGCTTTATACCAATGATTTAAGGTTTCTTAAACAATTCTGATGAACATTCTTATTCTTGATTCCTGGCTCAAAGAACATCTTAAAACCAAGGCAACTCCTAAGCAAATTGCCAATTATTTGACTCTTTGCAGCCAAACGGTTGAAAAAGTTAACAAGGTCAATAACGATGCGGTTTACGATATCGAAATTACAACGAATCGCCCCGATTGTCTTTCGGTTTATGGCATTGCCCGAGAATTAAACGCTATCCTGCCCCAATTCGGCATCAGAGCAAAATTAAAAGGAATTCCTGAAAACAAAAAAGAAATTCCCCAAGTTAAAAAAAGCCTGCCTCTCAAAGTAAAAATTACTAAACCCTCTCTTAGTCCTCGCTTTACGGCTTTAATTTTTGACAACATTACTATCAAGCCCTCACCTAAAGTTATTCAGGACCGTTTAGAAAAATCGGGTGTTAGGGCCCTTAATAATGTTGTTGATATTTCCAACTACCTGATGTTGGAATTGGGTCAACCAATGCATACCTTTGACTATGACAAAATTAAAAAAGCAACCATGATTCTTCGGGAAACGAAAAAAGGCGAAAAAATAGTTACTTTGGACAAGGAAAATCGAACTTTACCCGAGGGGGCGATAGTGATTGAGGATGGAAACGGTCGCATTATTGATCTTTGTGGAATCATGGGCGGAGCCAATTCAGAAGTCGATGAAAAAACCAAGCGGGTTCTTTTGTTTGTTCAAACTTATGACCCAATGAAAATTCGTCGAACCTGTCAAGCCTTGGCTTTTCGAACCGAGGCTGCTTCTCGCTTCGAAAAAGGCGTTGATCCTGGCGGGGTTATCCTGGCAATGAAAAAAGCAATAAAAATGTTTGAAAAGAACTGCGGGGCTAAAGTTGCCAGTAATCTAATTGACATTTATCCCCACCCCCAAAAAGAAAAAAGAGTCAACCTTTCTCAGGAAAAACTTAATCATCACGTTGGCGTGAAAATAAAACTATCTAAAGCTAAGGAAATTTTGGAAAATCTTGGCTTTGAAACAAAATTAGGAATCGGGAGAATAGAAACCATTGTCCCTCATTGGCGTTATGACGATGTCAGTATTCCTGAAGACTTGATTGAAGAAATTGCCCGAGTTTACGGCTACCATCGTTTGCCCAGTAACTTACCCCAAGGGGAAATCCCTTTGCAAATCAAAGACCCTGTTTTTGAATGGGAGTATCAAATCAAACACGCTTTAAAAAATTGGGGCTTAACCGAAACCGTGAGTTATTCAATGGTCAGTTTAACCCAATTAGAAAAAACGGAGATTGAACCAAAGGATTGTCTTAAAATCAGTAACCCTCTTACAGAAGACCTGGTTTATATGCGACCTTCTTTAATTCCTTCTTTATTAACAATCATTGCTGAAAACAATCAAGAACAAATAACCATTTTCGAGTTAACCAATGTTTATTTGTACCAAAAAATCAATAAATTGCCTGATGAAGTCCCAATGCTTACGAGTTTATTCACGGGCAACAAATTCTATCAAGCCAAGGGTATTGTTGAGGCTATTCTGACAACCATGGGAATTAAAAACTATCAATTTGAACCCTACCAATTAAAGAAAACCTTTTATGGTAAAGTTTTTCATCCCTTTCGAACAGCAGAAGTAATGGTAAAAAATAACTCGCTTGGAGTTGTGGGCGAAATAAGCCCCCATGTCTTGGCAAGATTCGGGATTAAAGGTAGGATAGTGGTTTTTGATTTAGACTTCAGAGAAATGGTTAAACATGCTTCGAAAGTAAAAAAATATACACCTCTTCCCAAATATCCAGCCATTATTGAGGACTTATCTTTTGTTGTTCCTCCGAAAACCAAGGTGGGAGAAATGCTTGAAGAGATTAAGAAAATAAGCAAACTTATTACCACAGTAGAACTAATTGATTCCTATAAAAAAACCCGAACTTTCAGAATTACTTATCAAAGCTCAAACAGAACCTTAACCGATAAAGAAGTAGAAAAGATAAGAAAGAACATTGTTAAAGTTGTTTCAAAGAAATTTGACGCCAGAATAAAAACTAAGTCCTAATTCTTCTTAAGGTGGGGAAGGAGAGGAAGTTGGGGAAGGAGAGGGAGACGGGCTTGGGCTAGGAGAGGGACTTGGTGTTGGCGATGGTTTCCAATCCCAGGGAACTTTCACGCCAATTTTAACTTCTCGTTCATTTGTTTTATCTTCTTCGTCTTTTGCCCAGACTTTAATCGTATAAGTCCCTTTGTTTAAGGTAAAAATTTTGTCAAACTTACTACTGTTTTCTATCGTCTCTTTAACATCACCATTAATTGAAATCTTAATTTCCTTAACCGCATTGGTGGCAATGACTTTACCCCTTACTCTTACTTCCTTACTGTCAATTTTGGCTTCGTTGCCTGGTTCCTCAATTACTACCTCTATTTCCTCAATGTCGCCGCAGTACTCTGTTGGGGGGTGATAACGAGAGTCAGATTGAGTAGTAAGCCATTGGTCTATTCCTTCTTGCCAGCGATTTGTTCCATCAGTGGAAACCGGATCTTCTTCTTTAAAGACAAAATACTCTTTTTCTTCATAGTCACCTCGAGCAACTTGGGCAGGAGTCGCTAATTTGTCTTGTCCCCGACAGAGCTTAAGCATCGCGTGGATTGGATCCTCGCCTGAAGGCTCGGTTCCTCTAA
>CAYFXA010000018.1:0-3281 GCA_964347135.1 uncultured Gammaproteobacteria bacterium
TTGAAACGACTTCCTTAGGTTCTAAGCTTCGCTCAATCTTACCGTTTTAGGCTTGCTCTTCTTTGTATTTCTTGGTTATAATGGTTCTCAATGCATTATTCAAAGCTTTTTGGGAAAACAGTTAAAACCATTCCTTCCAATGTTAAGGCTACCAGTCACAGGCTGCTTTACAAAGGTGGCTTTATTAGACAAGTCTCTACTGGGAGATATACCTTTTTACCTCTCGGATTTCGAGTTTGGCAGAAAATTTTGGAGATTATAGATGAGGAAGTGGAAGCTTTGGGAAGCATGAGAGTAATAGCACCCACCCTTCACCCGATTGAAATTTGGCAAGCGACCAAACGAGACCAGGCTTTTGGTGAGGAGATGTTAGTCGTCGATGATCATCATGGTGCCACCTTTGCTATTGGTGCCACTGCTGAAGGATTGATGGTTGAATTGGTTAAAAAATTCAGACCTTCATACAAAGATTTACCCCTGATTATTCATCAATTTAGTCAAAAGTTTAGAGATGAAAAAAGACCTCGAGGTGGGCTTTTGCGAGTTCGGGAATTTATGATGAAAGACGCTTACTCTTTTTGTGCCACCGAAAAGCAGTTGCTTAAGATTCATCAGCAGTTTTACGACAGCTATATTAAAATTGCGAAGAAGTTGGGATTAGAAGTGGTGCCAGTTGAGGCAGAAAGTGGTGCTCTGGGTGGAAAAACAAGCCACGAGATGATGGTTCTTTCCGACATTGGTGAAGACAGAATTTTTATTTGTAATAAATGTGGTTATGCTGCCAATATCGAAAAAGCTGAGTTCAAGCGGGTTAATTTAACTCCTAAGGAAAAAATGAAGCCTTTTAAGATTATCAAACAGCCAAAGTGGGTAACCACTATGGATGATAATTTAAAACACTATGGTTTGCCTCTTTATAAATACCTAAAAAACGTTGTTTACAAAACTTCTGAGGAAAAGATTGTGATTGCTTCAATCCGGGGTGATCAAGATGTTAACGAGGCTAAATTAAAGAGGGTTTTGAAGATTGATGGTGATCTGACGCCAGCAAAAGAAGCCGATTTGAAGAAAATTGGAACCAAACCGGGTTATGTTCATTCTTGGGGGATCAAAGGAGTGACTTTTATTGGAGATCTAGGTTTAAAGATGGTGAAGAATTATATTGGTGGACAGAAAGAAGAGACGACCGATTCAATTAATGTTAATTATGAACGGGATTTTAAATACAAAATTTTGGCGGACATTGTTAATGCTAAAAATGGCGATCCCTGTGCCAGGTGCAGAAGCGGGAAGTTAAAAGAAAAGAAAGCCATTGAGTTTGGTCATGTTTTCAAACAAGACCATTTTTATACTGTGCCTCACAAAGGCTACTTTGTTAATAAAGACGGCAGAAGAAAGCCAATGTGGATGGGAGCCTATGGTATCGGCATTGGGAGAGCGATGGCAATAGTCGTGGAGAAACATCATGATAAAAAGGGAATTATTTGGCCTAAATCAATTGCTCCTTTTCAAGCTCATTTATTGTTGATTGGGGAAAAATCAGGCGCAAGAAAATTTGCTGATGATGTTTATAAAAAATTAGTAAGGAGTGGGGTTGAGGTTCTTTATGATGACCGCGATAATGTCTCGGCAGGGGAAAAATTCGCTGAGGCAGATTTGATTGGTATTCCGGTAAGATTAGTTGTTTCTGAAGAGACTCTAAAAGAAAAGAAAATTGAATGGAAAGAAAGAGATAAAGAAAAAACAACGAAATTAACCCTTGACCAGGTAATTAAGAAACTGGGTACCTAAGAGATCTCCTTACGTGTGATACAATGTTTTCAATGAAAAAAATAGTGACTCATATCAACCCTGATTTGGATGCGGTTGTGGCGGTTTGGTTAATTAAGAAGTTTTTACCTGGCTGGGAAGAAGCAGAAATTGCTTTTTGTCAGGCTGGTGAAACCATAGATAACAAGCCCCCTGATAAAGACCCAAATGTTTTGCACGTTGATACGGGTTTGGGGAAACTTGACCATCACCAATTGGAGGAAATAACTTCTGCGGCTGAGATTTGTTTTAAATACATTAAGCAAAAAAGAAAAGGGCAGCCGTTTAAGAAGCTAGATGAAAAAGCCCTAATTCAGATAGTTAAAGTGGCAACCGAGGTTGATAATGCCCGCAATTTAAATTGGCCGGAAACAGAATCCAGTCGTTATAATTTTTATTTGCATAGTTTGATTGCCGGTGTTAGGGGAATGGCCGGCAGTGATGAAGAAGCAATGAGTTTTGGCTTAAAGGGCATGGATGTGGTTTTTCATCAGGTCAAAAAAGCCATTGATGCTCAAGAGGAGTTGAAGGAAGGAATTGAATTTAAAACCAAGTGGGGGAAGGCGATTGCTATTGAAACTGGTAATGATAATGTTTTATGGGAAGGGGAGAAAAAGGGTTATTGTCTAGTTGTTAGAAAAGACCAAGAAACGGGTGGGGTAAGGATTTATGCCCGCTATGATACTGAGGTGGATTTGACCAGCGCTTATAATAAGTTTAAAAAAATGGATTCAAATTCTGATTGGTATTTACATCAGTCAAAGAAGTTATTATTAAATGCAGCAACCAGTCATGAAATGCGGCCAACGAAATTAACTTTAAATCAAATAATTGAGGTTTTAGAGAGATGAAAATAGAAGTAATTAAAATTGAAAAACCAGGTGAAGTCAACCTTATTTTTGGGCAGTCTCATTTTATTAAAACGGTCGAGAGTCTATATGAGGCTCTAGTTAATTCTGTTCCAGGGATTAAGTTTGGCTTGGCTTTCTCCGAATCATCTGGACCATGTCTTATTAGGACAGATGGCACCGACAAGCAACTAGAGAAATTAGCAGCTAAAAATTTACAGAAAATTAACAGTGGTCACTCTTTTCTTGTCTTTTTGAAAAATGCCTATCCCATTAATGTTTTAAATGATGTAAAATTGGTGCCAGAGGTTTGTCGGATTTTTTGTGCTACTGCTAATCCTGTTGAAGTCATTGTTGGTCAGACAAATCAAGGGAGAGCAGTTTTGGGGGTAATAGACGGATTGCCTTCAAAAGGGATTGAAAAAATTAAAGATAAAAAAGAAAGAAAAGAATTTTTAAGAAAGATTGGCTATAAAAAATAGGGAGGAGGTGCTATGAAGTGGCAACAGTCGTTCGCAAAAAACCAGGAGAGTCTGATGATAAGCTTATTGCTAAGTTTCGGAAGAAAGTTCAAGCAGAGCAGCTCTTAACCGAGATTAAGGAAAGAGAGTTTTACAAAAAGCC
>CAYFXA010000019.1:0-50888 GCA_964347135.1 uncultured Gammaproteobacteria bacterium
TTTTATAATTGGTGGCTTGACTTCAAAATCTTTGTGGTTAACCGCAGTGGTTGGTGTCCGTTTTGGTGCTGGCGAAGATTCATCTATCGATTAGCAGGAATAAAAATTGGCAAGGATTCAAAAATTCATGTTTTTTGCCGTTTTTATGAAACCAAAAACATTGTCATTGGTGAAGATTCTATTGTTGGAGAACACTCCGTTCTTGATGGCCGGGCTAAATTAAAAATTGGCAATCATGTTGATATCGCTTCCCAAGTAATGATTTACAATTCCGAACATGACATTAATGACCCAGAGTTTAAGGCAACGGAGGAATCAGTGGAGATTGATGATTATGTTTTTATTGGCCCTGGGGCAATCATCCAGCCAGGAATCAAGATTGGCAAAGGGGCGATTATTGCGGCTGGCGCTGTGGTCACTAAAGATATTCCTCCAGGTAAGGTCGTTGGTGGGGTTCCAGCCAAAGAGATTGGTGAGAGAAAGTTGGGGGAGTATAAATATCGGTTAGGCCGCAAAAGACTTTTTCGCTGATGTTAAAAAAAATAATTTTGCCAATTTTAATAATTTACCTAATTGGAGTTATTTACTTAATCCTGCCTGGGCCAACAATTCCAGACCTGGAGCCAGGCTTGCGTTCAACCGAACCTGGCGACACTTGGCAAATCCCCGGAGTTTGGGCTTTTTACACCAATCTTTCCCGGCGAGAATCAATTGATTTTTTTGAAAAAGCTTTTTCCCAATCATCTTTTTTAAACCTTCCCTTACCAACTTTTCGTTTAAATCACCCCCCAGAATATGCTCGCGCAACTATTCGGGAAACTCTTAGATCTAATTTCTATGAAGAGTTAATTCACCCTTTTCGAGAATCACTTTTTATTAGTGGTTGGATTCCCAGCGAGGATGAAGTCTACCTTTCTAAAACTAAAAAACCGATTACCGAATTTCTTATTAAAGGCGACCCTTATACCGCTAAAGCTACTCTTTATTATGTTGAATCTTCTATTTGGGCAAGATTATTGGTTTGGACGGGAACCGTTGTTATCTCCTTAATTTTAGCTTCGTTTATGATTAAAGTTATTCGTTCACCATGGCTAAAAAGAAAATAATTTCCATTATTATTCTTAACTGGAATACAAAAAATCTTCTTAAGAAATGCTTAAGGTCGATAGATGAGATAAAAGATAAGGAGTATGATATTGAAGTCATTGTTGTTGATAACGCTTCAACCGATGGCTCACCGGAAATGGTTGCAAAAGAGTTTTCTCAAGCAGTTTTAATTAAAAACAAAAAAAATCCTGGTTATGGAGCAGGCAATAATCAGGGAATGAGAAAGGCTAAAGGGGATTTTTTTCTTATTCTCAATCCCGACACGATTATTAAAGATAAGGCGCCAGTAAAAATGGCCCAATTCCTTAATCAACACCCTGAAGTGGGGGTGGTTGGTTGCAAACTTCTTAATCAAGATGGTTCTGACCAGCCATCATTTGGTCCCTTTCCCAATTTGTTTATCGCTGCTGTCATGCTTTTTGCTGAACACTGGCTGGGGGGACACCTAGTTCGACGCAGCAGCAATAAAGTAAAAGAAACCGATTGGGTGATGGGGGCTGCCTTGATGCTTAAAAAAGAAGTTTTTAAAAAAGTAGGTCCAATGGATGAAAAAATTTTTATGTATGTTGATGAAACCGAGTGGTGTTATCGAATTAAAAAAGCGGCTTACAAAGTAATGTTTTATCCAGGAGCGAGGATTGTTCATCTTGGCGGCGCCAGTTCTCCCACAGGCAGAAAAGACCCCATTCTCAATATTTACCGGGGGTTAATCTATTTTTACAAAAAACATTATCCTCGCTGGCAATTACCTGTTTTGAGATTGATGTTAAAATTAAAAGCAGCGGGGGCTTTAATTGTTGGCTATTTAACCAACAGCCGATATCTTAAAGAAACCTATGTTCAAGCGTTTAAAATTGCCTAAAACTAACTGGTTATCATTAGCCGCTATTTTGCTTTTTATTTTTATTCCTTTGTATCCCAAATTTCCTTTGGTGAATATTCCTGGAACTTATGTTGCCATTAGAATTGAGGATATTTTAATTTTAAGTATTGTTTTATTTTGGCTGGGCTTAGAAATAAAACGAGGTTTTCCCACTCTAAAAGATAGAGTCAGTCAATTAATCCTTCTCTATTTGGGGATTGGCGGCTTATCACTTTTAAGCGCTCTCTTAATTACAAAGAATATTTCTCCCTACATTGCCTTCTTTCACTGGGTAAGGCGGATTGAATATATGTCTCTTTTCTTTGTCACTTTTGCTTCGGTTAAGGAAATAAGAAATATTAAATCTTATGGCTATGCTATTTTAATCGCCACCATTGGTGTAGTCATTTATGGTTTAGGCCAGAAATTTCTGGCTTGGCCGGTTGTTTCCACGATGAACGAAGAGTTTTCCAAAGGCTTGCTGCTTCAATTAACGGAATGGGCAAGAGTTAATTCAACTTTTGCTGGCCATTATGACCTAGCCGCTTATTTAGTCATGATTCTGGCTTTAACAATTGGCATAATCGTCAGTCTAAAAAACAAACGAAGTAAAGTTGCTGTTGGTGTAATTGGATTTTTCAGTCTTTACTTACTAGTTTTAACCGCCTCTCGAGTTTCTTTTGTTGCTTATCTGATTGCCGTTATTCCTGTCCTTCTTCTTTTGAAAAAATATTGGTGGCTGGGTCCGGTTCTGGTTGTTAGTTTTGTAATGGTCTTTTTTTCCGCTGA
Source organism: uncultured Gammaproteobacteria bacterium (assembly GCA_964347135.1). Classification (GTDB taxonomy): domain Bacteria; phylum Patescibacteriota; class Microgenomatia; order PFEM01; family JAHIFH01; genus CAYFXA01. The sequence continues at coordinate 2,759 of CAYFXA010000019.1, forward strand.
TTTTGTCCAACGATATGCCGAGACTTTTAATATCGACCTTTCAGCCTTATCAAGTCGAATTAAACTTTTTGAACAAGTTGAAGAGGTAGAAATTGTCACCGCTCCAATAGTGGTAGAAACAGTAGAAACTGTAGCGCGTCGGTCTAAGCCCTCTCCCAGCCCAATGGCTGAAGTTGCTGAAAAAGAAGCCACGCCCGCAGCTGAAATTTGGAAACCAACCACTGAAGTGGCGGTGGAGTATTCAAGTGGCATCCGCTTTAATGTTGAATGGCCTCGAGCAATAAGGGCTTTTAGAAAAAATCCTTTATTGGGAACGGGCTATTCCTCGGTTACTTTGGCAACAGACAATGATTATTTGCGCGCTTTAGCAGAAACAGGGTTATTGGGCTTTATTGCCTTTTGGCTCATCTTTTTGGAAATTGGTAGAAGAGTTATTATTTTTATCCAAAAAGAGAAACCTGGTTTTGCCAAAGCAATTGTTGTTGCCATTTCAGGCGCCGCTATTGGTTTATTTGCCAACGCTATTTTTATTGATGTTTTTGAGGCCTCTAAAATCGCCCTTATTTTCTGGATGCTAATGGGGGTTTTGGTTGGTTTGATGAAACTTTCTCCAGAAAAGCTGAAAGCATGAGAAAAATTATTATTCATCCTTGGTTTTTGTTAAGCCTGATTATTGTTATAGCCTTAGGACTAAGATTATATAAGGTTGATATTCCTTTGGCTGACCATCATTCTTGGCGGCAGTCAGATACCGCCGCTGTCGCTCGGAATTTTGTTAAGGAAGGTTTTGATTTTCTTCATCCTAAAATTGACAATATGTCTCCAATTTTTAAAGAGATGGTTTTTAATACTCAACGTTACTTTTTTGTTGAGCCGCCAATTTACCAAACAATTGTTGCCGGACTTTACTCAGTTTTTGGTGTTCAAGAAAAATTGGCTCGTTTGGTTTCCATTGCCTTTTCATTAGGAGCCATTGTTTTTCTTTATCTCATTGTCCGGAAGTTAACTAACCAATGGATTGGTTTATTGGCTTCATTTTTTATGGCGGTATTGCCCTTTAGTGTTTATTATTCTCGGGTGATTATGCCAGAAACAGCAATGCTTTTTACTTCCTTAGCCATGCTCTATTTTTTTCTTCTTTGGTTAGACAAACAATCGTGGCAGCGATTTGGCATCGCTGTTTTCTTTGCCGCCTGGGCGTTAACCTTAAAAATTTTTCCTTTATTTTTAGCCTTGCCAATGTTCTATTTGGTTTGGCGAAAGTGGGGAGTGGCATTTATCAAGCAAAAATCCCTTTATTTATTTGCTATTATTGCTATACTGCCCCTTGTTCTTTGGCGGCTTTGGATTTCTCAATATCCTGAGGGGATTCCTTCTTATCTTTGGCTCTTTAATCTTTATGGAATTCGTTTTCGTCCTGCTTTTTTTCGTTGGATTTTTGCTGAAAGGGTGGGGAAGTTAATTCTTGGTTACTGGGGATTACCGCTGTTTGTTTTAGGTTTAATTCTTAAGCCCAAGAAAAAAGAAGGTTGGTTTTTCCATTGGTGGCTGGTTGCTTTTTTGGCTTATGTAACCGTTTTTGCTTCTGGGAATGTGACTCATGACTATTATCAAATCTCTTTCATTCCTCTAGCGGCCATTTTTTTGGCTAAGGGTAGTTATTGGCTATTAAACACCGCCAGAAAAAATTTCTCCCCACTCTTAACTTATTTGTTATTCGCCACTTGTGTTTTCTTTATGCTCGGCTTTTCTCTTTATGAAGTTAGAGGTTTTTATAATATTCAGGGAGGAGTTGACTTGGCAGGAGTAGCTGTTGATGAATTGACTCCCAAAAACGCCTTAATTCTCACTGGTGATTCGAATGATGCTACCCTTCTTTACAATACTAATCGTCACGGCTGGACAGGGGGTTATGCTTCCAGCATTCCCAATGAAAAGGAATCTTTAAATAGAGCCCGAGAAATGGGAGCCGAATTTTATGTTACTACAAAAGTGATGGAATTAAAAAACACAGACTTTGGTCAATTTCTTTACCGAGAGTCTAAGTTAGTTAAGGAAACCGACCAATATGTTATCTTTGATTTGCGATGAAGATTTTAATGCTCACCTCTTATCTCCCCTATCCTCCTGTTTCGGGTGGACAAGTAAGGTCATATAATTTGATTAAGAATTTAGCCAAAAAACACAAAATCACTCTTTTTGCTCTGATTAAAGATGACGAGGAAAGAAAACACGCTAAAGAACTAGAAAAATTTTGTCAAAAAGTAAGAATTTTTCATCGACCCGCTCGCCCTTGGGAGCCCATGAATATTTTTAAGACGGGCCTTAGTTTTTATCCCTTCCTTGTTGTTAGAAATTTTTCCAAAGAGGAAAAGGAAGCGCTTAAAAAGGAATTGAGAACCAAGAAATATGACTTAATTCACGCAGAAAACTTTTACGTTATGCCCCATATTCCTAAAACTTCTATACCTATTCTTCTTACGGAACAAACGATTTTTTATCAAGTGTTTCGCCATTTTGTCAAGTCGTTACCTTGGTATCTTTTTATTCTCAAATTAGTTTTGATGATTGATGTTTGGAAACTTAAATATTGGGAGTCTTTTTATTGGCGAAAAGCAGACTTTTTGGCGGCGGTATCCAATGATGATGTTGCCCATATCAGAGCCTTAGCTCCAGGAAAAAAGGTTTACATTGTTCCTAACGGAGTTGATTTTAAACTTTTTGGCCAACGGAAGCATTCAAAAAACAAACAACCAACAGTATTATTTGGTGTGGCTGATTTTCATTGGATGCAAAACAAAGAGGGAGCCAAGATTTTACTTAACAAGGTTTGGCCGCTAATAAAGAAGAAAGTCAAGAACGCTAAGCTTTGGGTGGTTGGCAAAATTGCTCCTGAAGCATTGGCTTCCTACTCTGAGGAAAAGGATGTTCTTATCCAAGAAATTGATGACAGTAGGGAAGCCTACCAAAAAGCTTGGATTTTAGTGGCTCCGATGAGAAGCGGCGGAGGAAGCAGAACCAAGCTTTTTGAAGCCATGGCTTCGGGATTACCAATTGTTACTACCTCAGAAGGAATTGAGGGGATTGAAGCCAAAGATGGCGAAGAGATATTTATTAATAATGATTTGCGGGTTTTAGCTGAAAAAGCGGTTTTGCTTTTGAAAAACAAAGAACTGGCAAATCTAGTTGGAATAAAAGCCAAACGGTTAGTAAAAGAAAAATATAGTTGGAATAAAAGTGCTCAAAAATTAGACCAGGCTTATCAGGAGGTGGCTCGTGGCAGAAAAAGTTGATTTGTCAGTCATTATTCTTAATTACAACACAAAAGATTTGCTCGAAAGCTGTTTGAAAAAAATCAAGAAAGCAGAAAAGAACGGTTATTTATATGAGACGATAGTCGTGGACAATGCCTCAACCGATGGTTCCCCAAAGATGATAAAAAAGAATTTTCCCTGGGTAAAACTAATTGAGAGCAAAAAAAATCTTGGTTTTGCTGGAGGAAATAATTTGGGATTAAAAAAAGCCAAAGGGAAATATATTTTATTCTTAAACTCTGATACCGAAATTAAACCAGAAGCTCTTAAAAAGATGATTAAATTTATGGGTAGTGATCCTGAAATAGGTGCCGCTACTCCTAAAACAATGCTTGTTTCCGGGGGAATGGATCCTGATTGCCATCGGGGATTTCCCACTCCCTGGGCCTCTTTCACCTATCTTCTTGGCTTGGAAAGCCTTTTTCCCAAAAGCAAAATCTTTGGTCAATATCACAAATTTTATCTTGATTTGAACAAAGCCCATGAGATTGATGCTGGATTTGGAACATTCATGATCGTTCGCCAAAAAGCATTAGAAGAGGTAGGTAATTGGGATGACAAGTATTTTTTCTATGGAGAAGATTTGGACCTTTTTTATCGAATCAAAAAAGCAGGCTGGAAAGTAATGTTTTATCCAGAACCTTTATTAAAACATCATAAAGGAGCCAGTTCTGGATTAAGAAAAGAATCAAAGGAAGTGACTAGGGCAAGCAAGGCAACAAGAATTAAAGTAGCAAAAGCCTCCATTCAAGCAATGGAGATTTTTTATCAAAAGTTTTATAAAGGAAAATATCCCTTCTGGCTTACTTGGTTGATAATTTCGGGTATTAAATTAAAGGGATTTTTTAGAATTCTCCATCACCGCTTTAAATGACCAAACCACTAAAAATTGTTATTGATGCAAGAATGTATGGGCTAGAACATGCTGGCAGTGGTCGTTATATTCTTAATTTAATTAAACAAATTGAAAAAATTGATAAGAAAAACAATTATTTCATTCTTTTGAGAAAAAAATATTACCGAAAAATGAAATTTAAAAACAAACGCTTTAAAAAAATTCTGGTTGACATTCCTCACTATTCGTTTAAGGAACAACTTTTTTTACCAGGAGTCCTGCGAAAACTAAAGCCCGACTTAGTTCATTTTCCCCAGTTCAATGTGCCCATTTTTTGGCAAGGCAAATATGTTATTACCATTCATGATTTAATCAAACACCAATCCCGAGGAATGAGAACAACAACGAAGCAGGCTCCTCTTTACTGGTTTAAATACTTAGCTTATCAAGTCAATATATTTTCAGCGGTAAAAAGAGCACAAAAAATTATTATCCCAAGTCGATGGTGGAAAAAAGAATTAATGAAAATATATCACCTTAAACCAGAAAAAATCATGGTTACTTATGAAGGCGCCGGTGAGTTTTTAAATAAAAAACCGAGCATTAGCAGCGCAGCAGCTTTAAAAAAGTATGGCATTTCCAAGCCTTTTATTATTTACACCGGCAGTCTTTATCCTCATAAGAACGTTTTGCGGCTGGTGGAAGCAATTATTCGCTTGAATGAAGAAGGCAAAAGACTTTTTTTAGTTATTGCCTGTGCCAGAAGCGTGTTTTTAAAAAGATTTAAAAAAGAAATAGAAAAGATAAAAGGTTTGGACTTTGTTGTTCTCGCTGGATTTGTGCCTGACGAAGAACTCATTGCCTTGTATCAAGAAGCCGAAGCTTTTGTTACCCCTTCTTTGCTAGAAGGCTTTGGTTTGCCTGGATTAGAAGCCATGGCAGCTGGTTTGCCCGTAATTTCTTCTAATGTCAGTTGCTTGCCAGAGATTTATGGCCAAGCCGCTGTTTACTTTGACCCTCTAGATGTCAATGACATTGTCAAGAAAATAGAGGACCTAGTTGGCAATGAAAAAAAACGCCAAATCCTAATTCAAAAAGGCTTTGAACAAGTTAAAAAATATTCATGGAAGGAAATGGCAAAGCAAACATTAAAGGTTTATGAAAGCGCTTCAGTTTGAAAAAGTTAGTTATAAATATCCAGGGACAGAACATTGGGTTTTAAAAAATGTCAATCTGGAAATTCCCATTGGCTCTTTTTTTGTTTTAATTGGTCCTTCGGGTTCAGGAAAAACGACTTTGGTTTCTCTGGCTCGAGGATTTGCCCAAGAGTGGGGTGGGGAATTGAAAGGAAAAATTTCAGTTAATGGAGAGGGAATAGAAAAAAAAGATATTGCTGAACTGGGTAAGAAAGTTGGTTTAATCTTCCAAAATCCTGCTCTCCAACTCCATCAGCTAAGAGTAATTGATGAAGTCATGAGCGCACCCATGTATCAAGGCTTGCCTTTTGAAGAATGTCAAAAAAAAGCCAAAAAACTAGTCAATGAAATTTTAGGTAAGAAGTTTTATTATCGCTCTCCCAGTGACCTTTCTTCTGGAGAACAGCAAAAAACTGCTTTAGCCGCTAGCCTGTCGATGGAAGCTGATATCCTTCTTTTAGACGAACCGCTTTCTTTTCTTGACACCAAAGCTGACCAAGAAGTTTTAAAAATAATTCTTGATCTTCATAAAAAAGGAAAAACAATTGTTGTTGCTACTCACGATATTGAAGAAGTAGCTCGCTATGCCACCCACATGGCTCTTTTGGATAAAGGGAAATTGGTTTTAGAGGGAAAGCCAGAGAAAGTTCTTTACAGTCAGGAAACAGAAAAAATTTTAACCACACCTTTGTCAGTCAAAGCCGCCAAAGGCTTAATTAAAAAGAAAAAACTTAAAGATAAAGTTCTTAGCTGGCAGGATTTGTTGGATAAAACTAGTTTGAGACCTAAAAAAACCAGAAAGAAAAAGGAAAAACCAAAAGAAACGATTTTATCATTGGAAAATGTTTCTTATTCATATTCAGGAACAAAAAGGGGAGTGAAAAACATTAATCTTGAAATTTTTAAAAATGAGATTTTAGGAATTGTTGGCGCTAATGGGTCAGGGAAAACAACCTTAGCTAAATTAATCCTGGGGCTTTTAAAGCCAAAAAAAGGAAGAATTGAGTTAGAAAAAGAGAATATAACCAAACTTTCAACTTCAGAAAGAGCCAAAAAAATAGGCTATGTTACCCAAGATCCAATGGACATGTTTTTTGAAACTGATATCTGGAATGAAGTGGCGGCCGGACCAAAATTCTTGAAATTGTCTCAACCAAAAGAAAAAGCAGAGAAGATTTTAAAGCAACTTAATCTCTGGCAATACAAAGAAAAACACCCTGACTCTATTTCTGGCGGAGAAAAAAGTCTTTTGGGAATTGCGGACATTTTGGTTAATGAACCCGAAATTTTACTCTTAGATGAACCCGAATTTGGTTTAGATCCAAAGAATTGGCGGAAGATTACAGGGATAGCAAGGGACTTAAGAAGAGCAGGAAAAACCATTATTGTTATTACCCAGGACTTAGAAATTACCACCTTTCTCTGTGATAGAATTGTTTTAATGAAGGATGGTGAAATCCTCAAACAAGGAACTCCTAAAGAAATCTTTACTGATTTTAATCTCCTCAAACGCGCCCATCTGAATCCCCTACCAATGTTTAATTTCTTAAACTATGTTTCCGATAATGCCCTGGAATCAGAAGAAAAATTCATTAAGGGTTTAACCAAATGAAAAAAGGTTGGACAATAACGAAATTGATAACTGTAGGGGCTTTTGGGGTGTTGAGAGTTTTTCTATGGGTACCTTTTTCAGCTATTTTTGTCACCACAGGTAATTATTTTGTTTTAATTATCTCACTTTTTTTATTTTCCTTTATCAGCGTTTTTAGCTTATTAGTCATAAGACAATTTGGAACTCTAACAATTCAGACTTTTATCGAATATATGCTAGAACTACCTATTCCTAGTGTAGTCTTTAAGCCTCTTGGAATTGTTCTTGCCCTAATTCGTTCTTTAATAGTTGACGCAATATTTTATTTTTTAAGGAAAAAAGAAAAACTTGCTTCTCTGGTAAGTGGAGGAACGAATGGGTATTTTTTAGCTTTGTTTGCCTTTTTAACTTATTTATTATTGGATATACCTGGGGCGGAAAACGTACCTCCTATTTTCTTTGGACCAGTAGGGGTGATTTTAACTCTAGTTATCTTTCCTGTAGGGATGGCAGGTGGATATTTGGGATATTTAATCTACCAAAAAATCAAAAACACAACCGTAGTTAAAAGGATCCAACAATGAAAAAAGGCTGGACAACAACGAAATTAATAACAGTGGGTGGTTTGGTAGCCCTAAAACTTTTGGTCACAGTTTTCTTTTACACATCTTTTCTGGCCATATCTGGAAGTGTTTTTTCAGGAATATCTTATGTGCTGATTGGTCCATTTTTTACTGTTTTAGTTTCATTGATAATTGACCAGTTTGGTTCGGTACTTATTTTTTCAATTCTAAGATTTATTATTGAACTACCGCTTCCCTCGATATTTCCAGAAATCGTGAATTTTGTCTTTTTATTAGTTATAGGTTTAACAATCGATTCGTTTTACTCAAAATTAAAAGCAAAAAAACAATTTTTCAGCTTTCTAAGCGGTTTTGTTTATAACTTCTTAAATATGATGATTTTAGTTTTTTTATATTTTACAATCGGCGTTCCTGCTGCTGAAAATATTCCTAAAATTTTTGAGGTTCCTGTTGTTATTATGATTATAACTTTTCTTATTTCAATTGGAGGAGGCTTTTCTGGATGTTTAGCTTTTTTAGTCTACGGAAAAATCAAAAATACATCAATGGTTAAGCGAATCCAAGCATGAAAAAGGGTTGGACGATAACGAAATTAATTGCTGTGGGGTCTATTGCTGTTGTTAGATTTTTAGTTCGGGTTTTAATCTATGTCACCATTTTATTAACAACCGGCAGTGTTTTTGCTGGGGTATTAGCCCTAATCATTGCTCCTTTCTTTATTGTTTTTACAGTTCTGGTTGCTAACCAATTTGGGACGGCAACGATTTTTTCTCTAATGGGTTTCTTTATGGATTTGCCAACACCATCGATTTTTCCCAAAATAGTTAACTTTTTTTTAGCATTAGTCGCGGGCTTGACTTTAGATGCACTTTTCTTATTGTTAAGAACCCGAAAAAAAACCTTCAGTTTTTGGGGTGGGTTTATTTTTAATTTTGCCCATTTGCCCTTTTGTCTTGTTCTTTACTTTACAATTGGTTTACCCGGCACAGAAAATATTCCTAAATTCATTATTAGACCTAACTGGATATTTGCCATTACTTTTCTAGTCTCAATTTTAGGAGGCCTTTTTGGATTACTAGGACATTTTGGTTATGAGAAAATCAAAAACACTTCAGTAGTTAAAAGGATCCAACAATGAAAAAAGGCTGGACACTGACCAAACTTGTTGCTGCCGGTAGTTTAGCGGCAATGAATTTAGTTTTAGCGATTCTTGGAGCAATAATTTCTGCTTTTGTGGGTAGTCCTTTAATTGGTGGTTTTATTAATATGGCGGTATTGATTATTACTCTTCTTGTAATTAATACATTTGGAGCAGCTGCTATTTACATGACAATCTTGGGTGTTTTATTTTTACCTTTGCCTACCCAGGGAGTACCTGGTTTTGCTCCTAAAGTTATTCTTTTAGGTTTAGGAGGTTTGTCAGCAGATATAATTTATTCTCTTTTTAAGAGAAATAAACTGATAGCTTCAGTTTTAGTGGGAGGAATAGAGGTGCCTCTTGCTTGGACTCTACTATTTAAAACTGGTCTCTGGTTTGGTATAGGGGGAATGGAGCAATTCGCCAAAATTCTTTCCACTCCAATAGGAATCGTTAGCGCTTTTACTGCTGGAGGCGTTGGAGGATTACTCGGATACGGAATCTATTATAAAATTAAAGATAGCCACGCAGTTAAAAGAATTCAACAATGAGAAAGGGTTGGACAACAACGAAATTGATAGCTACAGGAGCTCTGGGAGTTTTATGGGCGGTTATTTCTTTACCTGGATTGTCAATCGGTTTAATAACCCATCTTTTTTCAGGAAGCCTGGCTGGATTAATGCTTCCTTTAACCGTTCTTATTATCAGACAGTTTGGAGCGGGAACAATCGCTACGTTTGTTTTTAGTCTTTTAACAACACCCCTTTCTACACTTGGCCCAGTTTTTCTTATTCCCCGACTTTTGCTTGATACTTCGCTGGGGTTTACTGTTGATTTACTTTATTTATATTTACGCAGAAACGATAAAATAGCTGCCCTTGCGACTGGTTTTTTCACCACTTCGGTCTGGGCTTTTGTCATGGCCAAAGTTCTTATTCTGCTTGGTTCAGAAACAGTTGAGAGGAGTTTGAGGTTTATTCTTTCGTCACCACTGATTTTAACATTTCTCTTTAGCGGACTAATTAAAGGTTTTATAGCCTATTTGGTTTATATGAAAATAAAAGAAGCAGCAGTGATTAAAAGAATACAAACATGAAGACAAATTGGACTACAACAAAATTGATAGCTGCAGGAAGTGTTGGCGTGGCAATGCTTATCCTTTCTCTTGCTGGTGGAATATTAAACTCCGTGACTGGAATCACTGGAGTAGGAGGATTAATTAATGTTTTTATTCAAGGGGGTCTGACTACTTTTATAGTCTTGACCACACAGCAATTTGGATCAGCGACAATAACTTGGTTAGTATTTAGTTTTCTAGCTACCGCCCTGCCGATAATGGGGCCACCAGGTTTTTTCTTTAAAATATTTAACGGAATACTAATTGGCGTTTGTTCAGATATCGCCTATTTATTTTTATCCGGGAAGCGAGAAAAAGTCATTGGTATTGTCATTGGCGGGGTAAGTATGGCTTCTGCCAATGTTCCCTTGTTAATCGCCTTGGCTTTATTGGGAATTAACTGGTTGGCAATTGCTGAGAGATTATCTGAATTATTTGTAACTTTTCCGGGTTTTCTTTTTCTTTTCTTTTCTTCTTTTCTTATAGGAATGATGGCAGGATTTTTGGGCTGGATTGCGTACGATAAACTTAAAGATACTGCTGCAATTAAACGAATTCAGGGAGTTTAACTTTTCTTTTTCTCTGGTAGATTTTTGCCTTCAAGATTTTTCCAGGCAATATCCCAAAGAAATTTCATTGCTTCAACAATTTCTTTACTCTCTATAATCATCCCCGAGAAAGGTTTTTTTAAGGAAATGAGGGCGATTTTATCGCCATAGATAATCACATAAGAATTAAGTTTGATTGTTTCAGGTAGAAAGCGATATTCGCGAAAACTAAGCTCTTTCTGAAAGTATCTTTTCACTATCTCGGGATGTTTGTCAGTGATGATATGACTTTTTGTTTTCCCTATCTGTCGACGACGATGAGTAATTCGCTGATTAACTTCTTTGAGATCAACATTTTCGAAGGCTTTACTGAGAGATCCGAGCTCAAAAGAATCCTCTTTCTCTCGAAGAAAATCTTCAATGATATTCCAACCTCCCGCGAGACCCTCGTAGAATCTTACCTTTGGAGCCCCAGGTGTTTTTTTAGTAATCGCCTTAAGCTGGGGGATTAAGCTTTTAATTATTTTTCTTTTTTGATTGATTTTCTTTTGAAAATGTTTTTCTTCCTGGGTAATGCTTTCCTGAAGCTTATCTGGTTTTTCGGCAATGAAAACTCTTTTTTTACCCCTTCTTCCCTCAGTGACAAGACCCAGTTTTTTGAGTCTATTGAGACAGGAATAGATTGTTGTTCGTTTTACACCAGAAGAAGATGTTAGGGACTTAATGGTTGCTGTTCCTTGTTCAAGAACAGTAAGATAAACTTTAATTTCGTTTTCCGTTAATCCAAGACTTTTTAGCTCTTCCATTACCCTCCTTACCTGAAATTGACGACATTGCTTCGTCAACGTTTTTCTCTATAAATAGCCTAACATTCTCGGTAATTTTTGTCAAGTTTGGAATTCTGTCGATATGTCATTGACAGGAATTTCATTGATATTTAAGATTTGGCTGAAAAGGAAGATTTGCGATGAAAAAAGGTTGGACAACAACGAAATTGATAGTTGCAGGAAGTGTTGGCGTAACAATGCTTATCTTTTCTCTTGCCGGGGGAGTGTTAAATGCCGCTACAGGTATTTCTGGAATTGGAGGACTAATTAACGTTTTTGTTCAAGGGGGACTAACGACTTTTGTTGTTTTAACAGTGAGGCAGTTTGGTTCTGCTATGGTTGCCTGGTTAGTGCTAACGATCTTAGCGATTCCTTTACCAATTATTGGCCCTGCTGGCTTCTTTTTTAAAGTATTAAACGGTTTATTCATTGGTATTTGTTCAGATCTTGCCTGTTGGCAATTTAGAAAACATGAGAGGATGGTTGGCATATTGGTGGGCGGAGCCAGTACTGCTTCTGTGGCAATCGCGTTTTTCGTTTTAAGTCTTTTCGGCATCAAATGGTTATTAGTTGCAGAGAAAGTATCTGAGGCATTGTTAACATTTCCCGGAGTAATCATTTTTGTTTTGCTTGCATTTATTGTAGGAATGTTGCCTGGATACTTAGGTTGGTTTATCTACGAAAAGCTTAAGGGCACCTCAGTGATTAAGCGAGTTCAAGCATGAAGAAAAGCTGGACAACAACTAAATTAATAGTTGCGGGAAGCTTGGGAGTTCTAAGTCTGCTTTTGCAACTTTTCGGAGCTGTAATTGCAGCCGTGACTGGCACCCCATTAACTAGTGGTGTTATTGGGAGATTAATAGGACCAGCTTTAATAGTAGTCTGTTTGCTTGTAGTTGATCAAATTGGAGCGGCAACAATAATGTACTTTGTTTTAGGAACATTAGCATTACCTTTTCACATATCGGGAATACCCGGATTTTTACCAAAAGTGCTTATCTTAATTGTTGAGGGGTTTATTTCGGATATCTTGTACTTCTATTTGAAGCAGAATAAATTAATCTTTGCACTTGTGGTGGGAGCGATGAGTCAGTTGTATGTTGCGGTCGCTGTTGTAGAAGTAGGGCGACTGTTTAACATGCCTGGAATCGAAAAAACAGCGAAATTTTTATATTCTCCTTTATTAATCCCCGGTCTTATTTTTCCAGCTGCTGGAGGGTATCTAGGTTATTTTATTTTCCAGAAGATTGAAAATACCGCTATTGTCAAAAGAATTCAGGGGTAAACTGCTTGTCCACCTCTGATTCACTCCGAATTTCATTTCCTAAATGATATAATTGCCTTAGAACGTCTTAAGGTAAGATGAAAAAAGGCTGGACAACAACGAAGTTGATAGCTACCGGAAGTTTGGGGGTTCTAGGAACCCTGATTTTTATTCCCTTTATGGTTCTTTCCCAAGTAATTCAGATGCCTGGGCTTTTTATTCTAACAGCCGCTTTTTTAATTCCCTCAATTCTCATTCCTGGATTGTTTGTTATCAATCAGTTTGGCGCCGCAGCGATTGGAACAACGGTGCTAATGATATTAACCCTACCCACTGGCTTTTCTGGCCCTCCAGGTTTTTTGCCAAAGGTTCTTCTTGGCCCCACAGTGGGGATAATAATTGATTTTCTATATCTAATATTGAAGAAAAAGGAAAAACTCGCAGCTTATGTAATTGCCATCAGTGCCATTTTCATTCAAGAGATTTTCTATATTTCCATGCTTCTTTTGTTTTCAATACCGGGTGGAAAAGAGTCATTAAAACTCCTGATTTCTCCAATCGGAATTGGCTTTATTCTTTTTCATGGAACTTTAGGTGGAACTCTTGGCTATATTATTTTAAAAAAAATTAGAAACACGGCCATTGTTAAAAGGATTCAAGCATGAAAACAAATTGGAATACGACCAAATTAATAACCGCAGGGAGCTTAGGGGTTCTTTATTTTATTTTGTCGCTATTTGGGGCAGGCATCCAAGCGGTTACGGGCTTTGTTGGGGCAGGTGGCATTATTAATAGCTTTCTGACACCAATTATGGCAATGATTTGTCTATTTGTAATTGACCAATTTGGTGCCGCAATAGTTATGTTTACTGTTCTCGGCATTTTAGAGTTACCTTTTCCATTAACGGGGACGCCGGGATTCTTGCCGAAAGTGTTTATTTTAGTAGGGGCTGGGATTGTTGTAGATATCATGTATTTCTTTTTAAGGGGAGATAAAAAAACCGCCTCTCTTATAATTGGCGGTGTGCTTACGCTTTATCTTGCTTTTACGATTGTTGGGGTTGGGCGCTTGTTTAAGTTACCTGGAATTGAATGGACTGGAAAAATGCTTTACTCCCCTCCGATACTATTCTCCGCTGTTATTATTGGCGCTTTAAGTGGTTACCTTGGTTACATTATTTATGGGAAAATTAAGAACTCTGCTGTAGTTAAACGAATCCAAAAATGATTAAGCAACTTTTTGTTCAAAAAGCCTCAATGGTTCATGACCTTGATTTCTGGACCAAGTTTTTGTGCTTACTTTTGCTACTCCCACTTTCTGCCTTCATTACCTCAATAAAGTTTTTGCCACTATTAGTTATTATTTTTCTTGCCTTTTTATTTCTAAGCAAAATTGGCCTTGAAAAATTTTGGCAAAACACCAGGCTGTATCATATACCGATTACCATCGGCGTTGTCCTTCTTTCCTTAGTTTTCTCTCCAGGATTTTTACAGGAACGATTTCTTTACGGAGCCATTTTGGCAATCAGATTTATTCTTTTAATATCCTTTGGCGTTCTTTTTTCCATGGTCACCAATCCGATTGAAATTCCGGGTGGGTTTTTACGAGCAAAACTACCTCATAAATATGGTATTACTTTGATGGTTGGTTACAGAATGATGCCCTTGATTAGTGACAAAATTGCTACTATTATTGATGCTCAAAGAGCGAGGGGGGCTGAAATTAAATTGTCTTTTAAAAATTTACCGAAACTTGCTCCGATTGCTGTTTCTTTGATGGTACCAATTTTACATTCAACTCTAGAAACCTCTGTCAGACTTTCCGACACCCTCATTTCCCGAGGTTATAATCCCGATGGAAAAATTACTGTTCCACAAACCAGGTTGGGAATATTGGATGTTTTTCTCCTTATAACTTCTCTTTTAATTCTAGTTCTCGCTTTTAAAACATGAAGGTAATGCCGATTTATGACCAGGTCAATGAGTTGGAAAATAGAGAAATGAGATCTCGGTGCTTCTAGAGGGGCTTCCTTTTAATAAGCTTTGATTAAAACCTATAATCAGAATATAATATTAAACACCATGAATGAAGAAAGAAGAGGGCAGCTACCTTCAATTATTCCAAATGAAGAAATTACAGAACCAGTAATTCAGGCTCCTTTAATGGAGGTATTGGGAATTGCTTTGGAAAGAATTACCCGAGAAAGGTCTGGCATTGACGAAGAAATTGGTTTACCAGAAAGAGCCGTTTATCTTTTAGACCCTAACAAAAGAAGACTTTTAATGGTTAGCCAGCGCCAGCAAGTAGGGAAAGCCTCTGTTTCCGCAGGTACATCTGGACTCTTTGCCGAAATTGTGGAGCTTGATGAGGAAGATCAACCGCTCTTCAGATTAACGGGTTCTGATAAACTAGGGGAGTTAATGGAAAGTTTTCAAGTCCAAGGTATTCCTCCAAACAAATACCAATTGCCTCCTTCATTAATAGAGATAGCGAAGGATTCAGGAGAGGAAATCACCGTGCCGCTCAATAAATGGTTAGCCAATTTGAATCTTTGGTTAAGTGAGACAAGCGTTGAAGAAGTGCCACGCGTAGACGATCCCGAAGCTCAAGCAAAAGCTTTGGCTGATTTTATGGAAAGGTTCCAAAATCAAAGAGAAGAGATTATAAGCCAAGGTCAGCGAAAAATAAAGGAAATTTTTCCTGATAGCGAGCAAGGAATAAGCGATAAAGTGACCCCCGTACACGTGATTTTTACAAAAGCAGAAGATAAAACACCTTTTATTGAAGCCTCTCTTGCCGCTGGTTTTTATCCGGTGTTTCCAGACGTTGACATATTACTTAATACCTATTCAGAAGCCTGGTTAAAACGTTTTGTGAAAAGAGAAATAACTCGAGAGGGTTTCTTCATGCAAACACACGCGCAGGAACTATTGAAAATAAGCCTGGGAGTAGATTTTAGCCATTTCATACCCGCTCTTTATACCGTAGACAGATACTCACTGATTAAAATGTTCACTATTGGCACCCGCAAAGACGAAGAAAACATTTTCCTAGAAAGATTAATTAAAAAATGGAGAAAAGAAATGCCTCTTTTTGCGGTAATAGAATTTGGTTCACCTGCAGAAAACCCAACGAGTTACAAAACAGAAGACATAAATGAAGGCCCCCAATACGAACCCTACAAAGATGCTCACGGACTTTACGGACTGACAAACTATGATCCGGAAAGATATCAAGGCCTGCTTTTAAAACTTAAAGCAGATTTGATGTTAACTCTGTCTTTACGTGGAAGCGCGCCAATAGTAAAGTAGATTTAATTATGCCAGAAAAAGTTCTTTATTTTGGTTACGGAGCGAATAGCCAACAGGAAATGATGGAGGCTATAACTGGCAATTCAAATCTTATTGGTTATCCTGCTACTCTTGAGGGGTATAAGCTTTGCGTTCAGAGACTTGATCAGGTCCCTAACACCATCGCCCCTGATTCTCCAGCCCCAATCTCCCCAAGAGAGTTACTAAAAAAAAGCTGGCCAGACACTTTCGAAAGTTATGTCATTAAGCCTGGGAGTGAAGACGACAGTGTAGCCGGCACTGTTTGGGAATTGACTCTTTTGGAACGGAAATTAATAAGAGATTGGGAGCTAATTGATTATGGTTGGTACAAAGATAAAAAAGTAATAGTAAGAACCGAAGATGGGAGGGAAATTGAAGCAGAAACAGAAGATTTAAGAGAAGGCCAGGAAGTTGATAGAGAGGTAAGTGGCAGAAACTACGAGCCCCTTTTAAATCCAATAGAGGATTTTCGCAGAATTGCTGAAGGAGCAAGAAAGGGATTTTTTGAAAGGCTTGAAGGGCAACAAGATACTTCAATAGAACAAAAAAACTAATCTTTAGATGAAAGTAGCCCTAGTCTATGACCGAATTAACAAAATCGGAGGAGCAGAAAGAGTTTTAGAAACTCTTCATCAAATCTGGCCTGAAGCGCCTTTATTCACCGCGGTTTATCACCCTCAAACCGCTCCTTGGGCAAAAAAATTCAAAGTGGTTTCCTCTTTTTTAAATAAATTTCCTTTTGCTAAAAAACGACACGAAGCCTATCCTTTTTTAATGCCTTTGGCTTTTGAATCATTTGATTTTAGTGAATATGATGTTGTTATCTCTGTTACCAGTGAGGCGGCTAAAGGCATAATTACCCAACCCCAGACCTTACATGTCTGTTATTGTTTAACTCCCACCCGTTACCTTTGGAGTGGTTATGAGGATTATTTTCAAAACAGAGCTTTTCGTTTTTTAACTAGGCCAATTGTTGCCTATCTTCGCTCTTGGGAAAAGATTGCTGCCCAAAGACCGGACATTTTCTTGGCCACTTGTGAAAATGTGAGAAAGAGAATTAAGAAATATTATGACAGAGATTCTGAAGCGATTTACCCACCCCTGGACACTAAAAAATGGCACCTGCCAAAAAAGAAGAAGATAGAAAATTATTTTTTAGTTGTTTCTCGATTAGATTTTGGTTATAAAAAAGTTGATTTAGTAATTGAAGCTTTTAATCAACTGGGTTTGCCTTTAAAAATTATTGGCACGGGTACTCAAGGGAGGAGACTAAGAAAGATGGCGCGAAAAAACATTGAATTTCTCGGCCAATTGACAGATAAGGAGCTTTTAGGTTACTATCAAAGGTGTCAGGCAGTCATTTTTCCGCAGGAAGAGGATTTTGGTTTAGTACCTTTAGAAGCTCAGGCAAGTGGCAGGCCGGTTATCGCCTCTCGAAAAGGGGGAGCACTGGAGACAGTGATTGAGGGCAAGACCGGCTTATTTTTCACCCCTCAAACACCAGGGGCGTTAATTAAAACGATTAAGAAATTTAAAGCTAGCCAATTCAAATCTCAAAATTGTCGCCAAAATGCGGAAAGGTTTAGTCAAGAAAAATTTAAGAAAACAATAAAGGAATACGTCAAAGAAAAATGGATAAAGAGGCACTAAAGAAACATTTATTCGTTTTAATTCTTTGTGGTGGTGGAGGAACTCGCCTCTGGCCCCGTTCCCGAAAAGAGATACCCAAGCAGTTCATAGATTTTTTTGGAGAGGCAACAATTTTTTCCCAAACAATAAAAAGAGCAAGAAAATTAACTTCCGAAGGAAGAGTCTTTGTGATTACTAATGCTGATTATGTTGATGAGGTCTATGAACAGGGGAAAGTCTCGTTAAAAAATATTATTGCCGAACCGCAAAAAAAGAATACTGCCTTAGCCATGGCAGTGGGAGCAGCCGTAATTGAAAAAATCGACCCCGAAGCAATTATTGTTAATTTCGCCTCTGACCATCTTGTTTCGCCAATAAACAAGTTTACCCGAGATATGATGGTTGCTGCTGAGATGGCTCAAAAAGGAGATTATCTTGTGACGGTTGGAATTAAACCCACTTTTCCTCATACTGGTTTTGGCTATATTCATGCTGGCAAAGAATTCGCTAACATTAGAGGCAAAAAAATTTTCAAAGTAGAAGAATTTAAAGAAAAGCCTGATTTAAAAACAGCAGAGAAATTTTTAAAAAGTGGTAAATATTATTGGAATGCCAATATGTACACTTGGAAGGCATCTCATTTTCTCAAAGCTTGTAAAACCCATGCTCCAGACATTTTTAAAGGAGCAAGGAAAATTCAAGAGGTATGGGGAACCAAAGATGAACAAAAAGTAGTGGCCCAGGTCTATGAAAAGGCAGAAGACATTGCTGTTGATTACGCGGTTTCCGAGAAAGCAAAGAATTTGGTTTTAGTGCCTGCTTCTTTTTCTTGGAATGATTTGGGGGATTGGGAAGTGGTCTGGGATATCTCAAAGAAAGACAAAGATGGTAATGTCGTGATTAAGTTTGGAGAAAAAGGCGAATTTATTGGCGTTGGCAGTAAAGGAAACTTAGTTCAATACAGTGACCAAATAATTGCCCTAGTAGGAGTTAAAGACATGATTATTATTGACACGCCCGACGCGATTTTAATTTGCCATAAAGACAAAGCCGAAGACGTTAGGAAAATGGTCAAGCTTTTGCAGAAAATGGGCAGGCAGAAATATTTATAGGAAGATGTTTTACGATATTACTAAACGAGTAATTGACTTGATTATGGCAACAATTCTGCTCATTGTTTTCTCTCCTTTATTGGTCTTAATTGCCATTGCCATTAAGCTTGATTCACCTGGTCCGGTTTTTGCTGATACGCCCAAGAGAGTGGGTAAAGGGGGAAAACCTTTCTTTATGTATAAATTTCGTTCAATGATTACCAATGCCCATGAGCTCCTTCGGACTGACCCTAAATTTCGTCGCCTTTACAAACAATACAGAAGAAACAGTTATAAACTTAGGCTTAAAGATGACCCCCGAATTACTCGGATGGGACGACTAATCAGGCGTTTCTCTCTTGACGAATTGCCCCAAATCATTAATATATTTAGAGGAGAAATGAGCTTAGTTGGCCCCCGAGCTTATTATCCCGATGAGTTAGAGGAACAACAAAAAGTCTTTCCTAAAAGTAGGAAACATATCAAACAATTACTAAAAGCAAAACCAGGGATCACTGGTTTTTGGCAGGTCCAAGGGCGAAGTGAAATTAATTTTGATAAAAGAGTAAAAATGGATGCTGCCTATGTCGGCCAGCGGTCGATTTTAAAAGATGTTATTATTATTCTTAAAACACCCTGGGCAATGATTTCTGGAAAAGGAGCACTATGAGTGACGCTTTAAACAAAAAAATCAATCTTGAAAAAAATCCCCAAGAGGAAACGGAGTCTCAACCAAAAAAGAGACTGAGATTAAAATTTAAATTTAAACCCCGCTTTTCGCTTAAAGTAATTTTACCCATAGTGGGCGTTTTAGGCTTTTTATTAATTTTCTTTATTGTTTTTCTTTTTTTGCCTCTTTGGAAAATAAAAGGCGATTTGCCTCCCTTAATAGCCAGCGGACAAAAGGTATCAGCCGCAATTCAAACTCAAGACCTTAATCAAGCCATTGCCAGCATTGAGGAAGCTGATAAAGACTTAGAAAAATTGGAAAAGGATTTTCGTTTATTAGGTTGGTTGAGAATCATTCCCTTCGTGGGTAATTATTACCGTGATGGCCAGCATTTAATCAAAGGCGGCGATTATCTTCTTCAAGCAGGCAAAATAGGGATTGAGGGCCTTCAGCCTTACGCAGACATTCTTGGGCTAGAGGGAGAGGAGAAAAAGACCATGGAAGAAATGACGGTGGAGGAAAGGTTGCTTCTGGTTTTGGATACAGTTGATAAACTTCAACCCAGTTTAGATGAAATTGGAGAAAAACTTAAACTTGCTAGAGAAGAAATTGACCAAATTGACCCTGGTCGTTATCCCCAAACCTTTTTTGGCAAGAAAATTCGGGAAAATGTGGTTGTCTTAATTAATGCCATTGATGGGGCTGCAGAAATTGCTTTGGAAGCCAAACCCGTGATCAGCTATCTTAAGCCTTTACTAGGCGTACCTGATGAGAAACGCTATCTCTTGTTATTTCAAAACGATACCGAATTAAGGCCAACCGGTGGCTTTATTACTGCTTATGCCGAAATGTCAGTCCACAATGGCAAAATTACTCCTTTGGGTTCGCATGATATCTACTCGCTTGATGCTAAATTGGGTAATCGGGTTAAGGCTCCGGACCCGATTCTTGACTACCACAAAAATGTTTTTTATTGGCATTTGCGGGATATGAATCTTTCACCCGATTTTGCCAAATCAATGGAAACTTTTTGGGAACACTTTCAAACAGTTGGGCCAAAAGAGATAGACGCCATTATTGCTGTTGACACCAAAGTTTTGGTTGACTTACTTGAAGTCCTTGGTCAAATTGGTGTTCCGGGATGGGGCAACTTCTCAGCGGAAATAGATGAACGCTGTGATTGTCCTCAGGTTGTTTATGAATTAGAGCTTCTTGCTGATAAGCCAATTAGCGACTGGCGAACCGAGAGAAAGGCGGTTCTTGGGCCTTTAATGCACTCCATTTTATCAAACGCCATGGGTTCACCACGGAAAAAATGGCCCGAGTTTTTCAATATTGGTTTGTCAGCTGTCCAAGAGAAACACTTACTCGTCTATTTCTTTGATGAAGAACTTCAAAAAGCAATGGAGGCTTTGAACGCCGCCGGAAGAATTGAAGAAACAAAAGGCGATTATTTTCACCTTAATGACTGTAATTTTGCTGGGGCGAAGTCAGATATGTTCATCGAAAGGTCTGTCAAACAGGAGATTGAAATTGGAGGCGATGGTACGGTAACCAAAATGATTACTATTGACTACCGCAACCCAGCACCCCCATCCAACTGTAACTTAGAAGCTGGTGAACTTTGTTTGAATGGTCTTTATCGAGATTGGGTCAGACTTTATGTTCCCGAAGGAAGTGAATTAATTGAAGCCACGGGTGCAGAAATCGAAGCAAAAGTTTACGAAGATTTGGGTAAAACCGTTTTTGAAACTTTTTATGGTGACCAGGCACCCCTTAGGCCAGAAGGCAAAAAACAATTAACTTTCAAATACAAATTACCTTTTAAATTAGAAAAAGGTGAGGACTATCAACTGTTGATTCAGAAACAACCAGGGACTTATAATCCCGAATACGAAATAATCCTTGGTAATCAACAAGAAATTTTTGAATTAACCACTGATCGCAATTTACAATTCAGTCGATAGTTAATGGGCAAAACCTACAAAACGGAAGGGATTATCCTCAAGCGCACTAACTACGGAGAAGCAGACCGCATTTTAACCATTTACACCAAACACTACGGTAAAATTAAGGCTTTAGCCAAAGGGGTAAGGCGAATTACCAGTCGTCGAGGTGGCAATGTTGAACTTTTTAATCAGGCAACCCTTTTTCTTAATAAAGGTAGAAATTTCGATATTCTTACTGAAGCTCAGGTAGTAAATTCTTTTAAATCGTGGCGCCAAAACCTAAAAAAAGTAGCCGTTGCTTATTATTTTTGTGAGCTGGTGGATAAATTGACGCCTGAAGAGCAGCCCAACCAAAGAGTCTTTCAGCTTCTCTCCCGCTTCCTGGGAAAAATAGGCACCGCCAGCCTCCCAGAGCTGTCTAGAAGCTTTGAGGAAACTCTTTTAAAGGAACTGGGCTTTGGTGTGCCTGAAAAGCTTAAAAAGCAGTCTGGAAGCCTCAGAGCCTACATTGAGTCAATTATTGAGAAAAAGCTTAATAGCCAAGAAATAGCCAAGGAGATTGATTGACTTCCTCTTTCTAAATAAGCTAAGATTGACCATATATGGCTGACCTCATGAACAAAATTGTTAGTTTGAGCAAAAGAAAGGGTTTTGTTTATCAAAACTCGGAAATTTATGGTGGAATTCAGGGTTTTTATGATTACGGACCTTTGGGAGTTGAACTAAAAAATAACATTAAACAAGAGTGGTGGTACGAGATGGTATTAAAAAGGGATGATGTTTATGGGATTGATGGCGCCATTATCACCCATCCCAAAGTCTGGGAAGCCTCTGGTCACGTAGAAGGTTTTACCGATCCTTTGGTTGATTGTAAAAAATGTAAAAAACGGTTTCGGGCTGACCATTTGGTTGAGGAGATGAGGATTGAGGATACGGGCACGGCCGATGAAGGGTTTATTAAGCGTCTTAACAAGGTTTTAAAGGGAAAGAAATGTCCAGAGTGTGGTGGGAAATTGGGTGATGCTCGGCGATTCAATCTTATGGTTGAAGTTGGTTTGGGAGTTATTGAGGAACAAAAAAGAAAAACTTATCTTCGAGGAGAAGCTTGTCAAAACATCTATCTCAACTATCAAAATGTCCTTAATTCGTTTTCTCCTAAGATTCCTTTTGGAATAGCCCAAATTGGCAAGGCTTTTAGGAATGAGATTACTCCAAGAAATTTCCTTTATCGCCAGCGTGAATTTGAACAATGGGATCTTCAATGGTTTGTTAATCCTAAAGAAATGAAAAAATGGTACGAATATTGGAAAAAAGAAAGGATGAAGTGGTATCTTAGTTTGGTGAGGCAAAAGAAAAAAGTTCGTTTTAGAGAACATGGTGAGGATGAGCTAGCTCACTATGCCAAAGTTGCTTATGACATTGAGTACCAAACCCCTTTTGGTTGGAAGGAATGGGAAGGAGTTCACTGGCGAGGTGATTGGGATCTTTCTCGTCATGGTAAATACTCAGGAAAGGATTTTACCTATACTGATCCAAAAACAGGAAAGAAATTTATTCCCCAGATAGTGGAAACATCTGGCGGAGTAGACAGAACCTTTTTGTTTTTGCTCTTGGATGCCTACCAAGAAGAAAAGGATAAAGAAGGTGTTCGAGTAATTTTGTCTCTCGATCCTCGCCTTTCTCCTTTTAAAATAGGTGTTTTTCCTCTCTTAGCTAATAAGCCTAAGTTAGTTAAACAAGCTCGCCAAGTTTATGAATTACTCAAGCCTCATTTTACGGTTGCCTGGGATAATATTGGTAATATTGGTAAGCGCTATCGTCGTCAGGACGAAATCGGTACTCCTTGGTGTGTGACGATTGATCATCAAACTTTAAAAGATAAAACCGTTACCGTTCGTGACCGCGATACGATGAAACAGGAAAGAATAAAGATTGACAAACTGATTAAATTATTTCAAGATAGATTAAAGCAATGAAGAAATCTTATATTATTATTCTTGTTGTTATCGGCATTATTTTAATTTTGGGGGGAGGTTTTTTCTTTTGGCGCAGTCGGAGAGCCAAGGAGCCTTCATCAACTTTGGAACCAGAGGGGGTTTTGGTTGAAACCACTTTGGAAGAACGCCCCTATATTACCCTTACTCCTAGTAGTGATGGACATTGGCTAACGATTGATGTCACTCGGATTCAAGATGCAGAAAGTTTGGAATACGAACTTCTTTATAATACCGCTAGTGGCGCCACCCAGGGAAGTATTAATTCGGTTAAATTAAAAGGCGAAACTACTTATTCTAAAAAAATCCTTCTTGGTTCAGAATCAAGCGGCCATTATAAATTTGATGAAGGAGTGACCCAAGGGACTTTGACCGTTAGATTAAGGGGTGGTCCGGGAACAAGAAAACTTATTACTGACTTTCATCTTCAACAAGGTGAAGACGAACTAACCTCGATTGATGGAAATTTCTCCGTAGAAGGAAGCTTCCCAAAAGCTAATTTCTATATCACTATGATGGTTGTAGGTCTGCCCGGAGATTTTGAAGGCGAAGTGATTGCGGGACCGTATGAAGCGCTTAGCTCTGGCACAAAAACAGCTGAAGACGGACAAGTTAAGATTACTCTGGCTGAAGAATCAGAAACAGCTAAATTATATTCTTGGTCAGGAACAAGCTGGGTAGAAGAGGAAGCGGAAATTGAAAATAAGACTATTTCTGCTGAGATTTCTTCTTTGGCGACTTTTATTGTTGCTACTGAACAGGCTACTGAATAACTTGCTTCTTATCAATTCTTAAATTTTCACCCTTTCTGAGCCTAAATTTGCCCCTTGACAGAGTGTATGAAAATATATCAAAATGGAGAAAAGTGTAGCGAAATGGTGATTTCTGTAGAAGTTTATGTTTCTAGGAACTTATCATCCGAAATTAATGGGCAAAGGCAGAGTTGCCCTGCCCCAAAAAATAAGGGCAGAATTAAAAACTAAAAAAATTGTCCTTACTATTGGTTTCGAAAATTGTGTCTTTGGCTTTGATGAAAAGGACTGGGAAGAGATTGTCAAGCCTGAATTGTCAAGGCCGCTCTTTTCTGATGAAGAAGGAAGAAATTTACGAAGAAAAATGTGCAGGGAGGCAATGGTAATTAAGTTGGGTGCCCAAGGAAGATTTATTATTCCAGAGAGAATGAAAGAATACGCCGGCATTAAAAACGAAGTCACTCTTATCGGCGCCGGTGACCACTTTGAAATTTGGGATTCACTGAGTTGGCAGAAGTATCAAGAGGAAAATTATGGTTCGTCTTAACGGCGCCCAAATGCGCCAAAAATTACAAAAATCGATTAAAACGTATTGTCAAGAGAATAAAGAGAAAGAGAAAAAAGAGAAGGTGAAGGTTAATGGCCGAATTTCATGAGCCAGTTCTTTTAGAGGAAGTTATTGATTATTTAAAAGTTGAGAGGGGAGAAAGGTACATTGACGCCACTGTTGGTGGTGGAGGACACGCAAAAGCAATTTTAAAATTAGGTGGAAAAGTTTTAGCGATTGATTGTGATCCCGAAGCAATAAAAGCCGCCAGGCGTTGCCTGGCTTCAGCCTGCCCTCCAGGTAAACACTTTTCCTGGCGGCTTGTTTCGGGGAACTTTAAAAATCTTTTTCAAATTGCTAAAAAACAAGAATTTTTAAGTGTTTCCGGAGTTCTTTTTGATTTAGGTGTTTCTAGTTTTCAACTAGAAAAAGCAGAACGAGGTTTTTCTTTTAGCCTTGAGGCGCCTTTGGATATGAGAATGAGCCCGAAGCTAAAAGTGACCGCCGCTGATTTAATTAATGGTTTGAATAAAGGAGAATTAAATGAACTTTTTTCGAGAGTGGGTCAAGAACACCATTCTCGGCGCATTGCTGAGGCTATTTGCCGCGCCCGTAAGTTAAGGCCAATTAAAACCACGGGTCAGTTAGTTGAAATTATTAATCGAGCATTACCAACCAAAAAACGGAAAAAGAGGAAATTACATCCAGCAACCCGCGTTTTTTTAGCTTTGAGAGTTGCGGTTAACGATGAGCTTAACAATCTTAAAAAGGCTTTACCACAGGCACTCGATCTTTTAAAACCAAAAGGAAGATTAGCGATTATTAGTTTTCACTCAGGTGAAGACAGAATTGTTAAACAATTTTTTAAAGGGCAGGAAAAAAGAGGAAAATTAATTGTTATTACTAAAAAGCCCATTCGGCCAACACCCGAGGAAACCAGTCAAAATCCCCGGAGCCGGAGCGCTAAATTAAGAGTCGCAGAAAAAAGATGAAAAAAACTAACCTGCCCATTCTAGTTATTCTCTTTGTGGTTGGACTTGCCATTGTGCAGCTCGTTATCACCCACCGTTTGTCTACAGCCGGAGAGACAATAAAAGAAATAGAAATTGAAGCTTCAAGATTAGAGGAGAAAAACGAACTCTTCAGACAGGAGATAAATAAACTGGGCTCATTAAGAAGAATTTCTCAAGAGGCAGAAAAATTGGGCTTCATTCGTCAAAACAATTTGCTTCACTTGACTCCAGAAGTGCCTGTGGCGATGAATTACTAAAATGGAAGGCAAAGGGCGAATAAACTTTCTTCTTGGTTGTTTTCTTGTTTTTGGTTGCCTGATTATTGCCCGTCTTTATTATTGGCAAGTAATAGCTGGGGAAGAATTGGCCGCCGCTGCTGAAGGGCAACATCAGGTTTCCTTTGAAATACCTGCTAAAAGGGGTCAGATTTTAGCCAGTGATGGTTTTCCTTTGGCAACCGCGGAGGAAGCTTATTTAGTTTTTGCTTCATTACCTGATTTACAAGAAAACCCAAGTGAAATTGCGAGCAAACTAGCACCGATTTTGACTGATACCGAAGAAGCAACTCCTGGAGGCAAAATCGATAGTCAAGAGGCACTCCTAATAATGGAAGAACTCCTTAAAGAGAGATTGAATCGAACCGATTTAAACTGGGTACCACTCAAACACAAAGTTTCTCGGGAAACTAGGGAGGAAGTAGAGAAATTATTAATCAAGGGAATTGGTTTTGAAGAGGAACAGCGTCGGAGTTATCCTGAAGGTTCAAGTTCAGCTCATCTTTTAGGCTTTGTTGGTCAAGATATTAATGGGCGTGATAAAGGCTATTTTGGTTTGGAGGGTTACTATGACTTAGAGTTAAGAGGTAGAGCAGGGGTGGTCCGTCGGGAAAGAGATGCTTCTGGTCGGCCGATTTTGGTTGGTCAATTCCAAGATGAAGAACAGCACCACGGACGGGATTTATTGACCACAATTGATCGGAGCGTTCAATATATTATCGAGGAAAAATTGGCTAAAGGACTAGAACGCTACGGTGCTTCTTCAGGTTCGGTTGTGGTTATGGAGCCAAACGGAGCTATTTTGGCGATGGCTGGTTTGCCTGGCTATCATCCAGGTAAATATCAGCAGTATGAAAAGGAGCTTTTTCCCAATCCCAATGTCGCCTTTTCTTATGAACCAGGTTCAACTTTTAAAATCGCGGTTATGTCAGCCGCTCTTAATGAAAAAGTTGTTAAGCCGGAAACAAAGTGCGATAAATGCTCTAGCCCAAGAGTTATTAATGAATATGTGATTAAAACTTGGAACGAAGAATATTTTCCTGATTGTACGATGGTAGAAGTAATTGAACATTCGGATAACATTGGTATGGTTTTTGTAGGCGAAAAGTTGGGAATTGATAAATTGGTTGAGTATTTAAAAAAGTTTGGTTTGGGAGAAAAAACTGGCATTGACCTTGAAGACGAGTTGGTGCCTAATTTGCGCGTTGATGAAGACTGGAGATTTATTGATTTGGCCACCGCTTCATTTGGCCAGGGAATTGCTTTAACTCCTATTCAAATGACAAGGATTGCCGCGGTTATTGCCAACAGAGGCAAACTCGTCCGTCCTTATCTTGTCAAACAAATAATTGGTGAAGACAAAACAATAACGATTGAACCCAAAATTGAAAATGAGGTAATTAGTTCAGCCACTGCTAAAGTGATGACAGAGCTAATGATTAATGCGGTTGAAAATGGTGAAGCGAAATGGGCAAAGCCACCCAGATATCGAATTGCTGGCAAAACAGGAACTTCTCAGATTCCTGTGAAAGGCCATTACGATGAAGAAAAAACAATTGCCTCTTTTGTTGGCTTTGCCCCTGCGGATGAACCTCAATTTGTTATGCTTGTCACTCTTCGCGAACCCACTTCCTCTCCTTGGGGCTCGGAAACGGCGGCTCCCCTTTGGTTTGATATTGCTAAAGAACTTTTTGATTATTACGGCGTTTTGCCTGAAAATTGAAACCATGTGCTAAAATCAAAACAACGTTTATGATATGAAGGATATTGGTGTAGTCATTCTCGCTGCTGGGAAAGGAACAAGAATGAAGGGTTCAACCCCAAAAGCCCTTCGAAAATTAACAGGAAAACCTCTTATATTTTGGACATTGGACCTTCTCAAAAAAATAAATTTGATCAATATTTTTACTGTTATTGGATATAAGTCCAAACTAGTTGAGCAAGAGGTTAAAAAGGGAGGTTATAAGACAGTTTTTATAAAACAAAAGAAACTACTGGGAACAGGTGACGCAGTAAAAATAGCTTTAAAAAAAATTCCCAAGAGAATAAAAACAATATTAGTTTTATTTAGTGATGATTCCGCATTTTATAGAGAAAAAACATTTAAAGAAATGATTGATTATTATTTTAAAAAAGGAAAGCCAGGAACAATGCTTGTAGTTCAAAAAAAGACTGCTTCTTCAGTTGGTGGTTTGAGAAGAGATAAAAGAAATAATGTAGTTGGGATATATTCATTCAAAGAATTGTTGCAGAAAAACATTAAAAAGATAGAGGTTGCGTGCGGGGTTTTTATTTTTGATAGAAAGTGGTTAGAGACAAATATAAAGCTGATTAAAAAGAATCCAGTTAGCGGTGAATATTTGTTACCCCAACTGATTTATATCGCCGCTGAAAAACGCCAATTTTTGAAGACATTTATTTTAGCTGATCCTGATGAATGGGTTGGTATAAACACAGAAGAAGAACTTAAAGAAGCAAGAATTAAAAAAAACTTGATCCTAAAACATGGAGAATAATACCAGGCTAGAAAAAGTTGATTTTCATGTACATTACGATGATGAAATTGCTACAAGGATAATTGATGATGCTAAAAAGAATAACGTTGTCGCTGTTGCTTTAATTCGTAGGACAGAAGTCTCTGATAATATTGGAAAATATATTGAATATGGCAAACAGCAAGAAATAGAAGTGATTCCGGGCGTGGAATATATGGTTAGATTGGGAGAAGATAATTTAGTGGATTTAGTTGCGATTGGTTTTGATCATGAAAATCCGAAAATTAAAGAATTGTTTGGGGTTTCAGAAAGAAAAGAGTTCAACCGCCAGATAGCATTACAGCAAAAGGCGCTTTTTGAAGAAAGAGGCTTCGATTTTACTAATCTTGTGGCAGAAGACGCTATCCTTTTGGAGAGACTAATGTCAGGAGAAATATCAGAAAAAGCAATTGTTTTTTGCAAACTAGTGGCTCGGAATCCCCAAAACAGAGCGCTGATTGATGAGATTAAAGAAGAAAATAAACAGGAATGGGAAAAATTCTATCGGGAATTTAACAGGAAACCTGGATATGAGGGAGATACTCAAGCATTGGAAGCAAAGTTCATTTGGAGACTTTTCTGTGCATTTGGTAAGTCTTTTTATATTCCAGTTCAACAAAAAGCTGAAATAATTATTGAATCTGTTCATGAAGCTGGAGGTGTGGTGCTTTACTCTCCTGAAAAAAAGCATAATGAAGATGTGTGGAAAAGGTTAAAAAATTTGGGAATAGATGGAATAATGGGCTGGCATGGGGGGAGGCTCGAAATAGACAGAAAGGTGATAAAAGACGCTCGCAGTAAGGATTTATTGATATTAGGGGGAAGTGATTATGATCCAAATGTTGATGAGTGGAGAATAGGCGAGGGGAGTGGAGTAATGTACATAAGTACAAGGAGATTAAGGGAGCTAAAAGACTACATTCGAAATAAATATTCCCCCGGCTGATAATTTGATGGATTTTTATAGAAAATATAAAAATTTTAAACATTTCTTATCTTCAATAAAAGAAATTATTAAAAACGGTTATCCTGCCAGAAATCTTACTGTTATTGGTGTTACAGGAACAGATGGAAAGACTACTACCTGTCATTTAATTTATTCCATCTTGAAACAAGCCCAACTTCAGGTTGCTTTAGTTTCTTCTGTAGCAGCTTTTATTGGAGAGAAAGAGATAGACACAGGCTTTCATGTAACTACTCCAGATGCTAGATTTCTGCAGCCGTTATTAAGAAAATTTGTTAATCAGGGGGTTCAATATTTGGTTCTTGAAACAACATCTCATGGATTAGACCAACATCGAGTTTTAGGCTGTAATTTTTCAATCGGAGTTTTAACCAACGTTACTCACGAGCACCTTGACTACCACAAGACTTTTAAGAGGTATATTGCTGCTAAGGCAAAACTCTTTAGTAAGGCAAAAATTGCTGTTTTAAACCGCGATGATAAGCACTTTAATTATTTAAAACGAACGGCTAGAAAAGCAAAAGTTGTTACATATGGAATTGATAAAAAAGCTGATTTTACTCTAAAGAGATTTAAATTTAAAACAAAGTTGCCGGGTAAATTTAATCTTTATAATTGTTTAGCAGCAATTGCTACCACTTCCACCCTAGGGATCGATAATAAAACTATTAAAAAAGCGATTTTGTCATTTAAACCAGTCAAAGGAAGAATGGAAGAGGTTAAGGGAGGTCAAAAATTTCGAGTAATCATTGATTTTGCCCATACACCAAACAGCTTGGAAAAAACTCTAACCGTACTCAAAAAGAAGAGAGACAAAGGTAGACTAATTGTTGTTTTTGGATGTGCGGGAGAAAGAGATTTTTTAAAACGGCCACTGATGGGAGGGATTGCTACTAAATTAGCAGATTTCGTTGTTTTAACCGCCGAAGATCCGAGAACAGAGAGCGTTGATAAAATTATTGCTCAAATAGTTGAAGGTTGTCAGAAAACTGGAGGAGAAAAAGATAAGACCTTTTTCTGTGTCCCTGACCGTCAAAAAGCAATTAATTTTGCGGTTCGGAAGTTAGCTAGGAAAAATGATATCGTGGCCATTTGTGGCAAAGGGCATGAAAAAAGTATGTGTTTTGGCAAAAAAGAATTTCCCTGGAGTGATAAAAAAGCGGTTGAAAAAGCCTTAAAAGTTTGAGACTTTTGGGCTTAAATAATTTAAAAAGGCTAAACTTCTATTTAATGGGTTAATCTTGTAAAATATAAAGAAGGAGATGATTAGCCTTAAGAAAAGAAAAATAAGTGGTGTTAGCCTGAGTTTTTATCAGTCAACAAAGGGCAGTCAGGAAATTGTTTTGCTTCATGGTTGGGGGTCTTCGAAAGAAAAACTTTTTCCTTTAGGGAAAGCTCTTTCTGAAAAAGAGTGGCAAGTTGTTCTTCCTGATTTACCAGGATTTGGCAAAAGTGATTTACCCCCTAAACCTTGGGGAGTAAGCGAATATGCCAATTTTATTATAAAAACAGTTAGCAAACTTTATGGAAAGAGAAAAGTTTTTCTTTTTGGCCATTC
Source organism: uncultured Gammaproteobacteria bacterium (assembly GCA_964347135.1). Classification (GTDB taxonomy): domain Bacteria; phylum Patescibacteriota; class Microgenomatia; order PFEM01; family JAHIFH01; genus CAYFXA01. Next base: position 33,482 of record CAYFXA010000019.1, read on the forward strand.
TTTTGGTGGCAGGTTGGCAATTAAAATCGCTGCTCTTTACCCCAATAGAATAGCTGGTATTATTCTTTGCGGTAGCGCCGGCATCTCGCGACCAAGCCTCTTGAAACGAAACTTATTTTTATTTTTAGCTAAAACTGGAAAACTAATCTTTCCTAAGAGTGGGAAATATCGTCAGTTAATTTATAAACTAGCCAGGGAACACGATTATGAAAAAACCAAGGGCGTAATGCGGGAATCTTTTAAACTGATTGTGGGTGAAGACTTGAAGCCACTTTTGCCAAATTTAAAGTCTCCTACTCTTATTCTTTGGGGAAAAGAAGACAGGATGACTAAATATGCCGATGCCCAAATAATCGCTGCAAGAGTTAGGGAGGCCGAGTTAGTTTCTTTTCCCGGGTTAGGCCATAAGCTTCCTTACGAAAAACCAGAGTTATTAGCAAAAAAAATTACTGAGTGGAGTCAAGACAAATGATAACAAAGCTTTTAATCTTAATTTTATGGTTTTTTTCTACAATCAAAACTATTCTTTTCCATACTTATTTTTGGCAGCTCAAAGAATATCGTTTTGACCGTGTTATTCCCCATCTTAAACTAAAAACCGGTCAAAAAACGATTTTTTTATCTTCAACAAGATGGGCTTTAATATTATTACTTTTTTGGGCACCAATAGGAAAAAAAGGCAGGCTGTTATTTTTAGTCCCAGTTATATTTTTAATTGAATTTTTTGATTTTTTTAAAAAAGTTTTGGATAAGGAATTATATCGTCCCAAATTTACTTTAAGAGCAGTAGAGATTGTTTTGGGCGCGTTTTTACTGGTTATTTTAGGAGTAGTTTGGTTATTTTTAAACGATGCCAGGCTTTGGGTTTTTGCCTTAAGCCTGTTACTTCTAGAGAGATTGATTGTTTTCATAGTTCCTTTGCAAGTATTTTTAACCAAACTACCCGCATTTATTGGCAAGGAAATGAAAATTAGAAAGTCAAGAGAAAAATTAAAACAGGTAAAAAATCTAAAAGTAATTGGTGTTACCGGAAGTTATGGCAAAACCAGCACTAAAGATTTTATTGCTCAGGTTTTGGCTAAGAAATATAAAGTGGCTAAAACACAAGGAACCAATAACACAAAAATCGGCATTGCCCAAAATATTCTCAGTGAATTAAAAAGCGATACCGAGATTTTTGTAGTAGAAATGGGAGCTTATAAAAAAGGAGAAATAGCTGATATTTGCCGCTTAATCCAACCCAATATTTCGGTGGTTACTGGCATTAACGAACAGCACCTCGCTATTTTTGGTAATTTAGATAATCTAATTGAAGCCAAATATGAAATAGTTGAGGCTCTTCCTAAAAACGGGATTGCGGTTTTTAATGGCAATAATCCTTATTGCTTAAAAATGGCTCAAAAAGCCGCCAAAAAATTCAAAACGGTTTTATATCAAGAGAAAAAGCAAGAGTTAAAGAAAAAGATTCCTTTTGTTGGCCAACACAATCGCCAAAACATTTTAGCAGCCATCGTTGTTGCCAAAGAAATGGGAATGAAAGATGCGGAAATTGAAGCGGCATTGGCCAAGCTAAAACCGACTGGTCGAGGTTTGAGAGAAGTCAAAGGGGTCAATAAGATTACTTTTATTAATGACACTTTCAGTAGTAATCCCCATGGTTTTTTGGCGGCTCTTGATTATCTCCAAAAGCTTAAAGCAAAAACAAAAATTGTTATTACTCCAGGAATAATCGAGTTAGGCACTGCCAGTTCTAAGGTTCATCGGAAAATGGGACTGAAAATGGAAAAAGTGGCTGATTTGGTTATTCTCACCAATAACAATTTCTTAGATGACATTAAAAAAGGAATGAAGAAAGAACCCGCCAAAGTAATCGTAGAGGATCATCCCAATAAAATTGTTTCTATCTTAAAAGAAAAACCAGCCAAAGTTGTTGTTTTGCTTGAGGGACGCTTGCCTGCAAAGATAATTAATAGCTTCAGACTAAAATGAAGAAAACAATTGCCATTTCCTTGTCTCCTAACACAGAAAAAAAGGACGTTTTCTTGGCAATTAAATTGTTGTTTTCTCCTTGGCTTTGGCTAAAAAGGGAGACAGTCAGAAAACTAGAGTGGGCTTTTAAAAGATATTTTGGCGTTAAGTACGCGGTTAGTTTTAATAGTGGGCGTTCTGCTGAATACGCGATTTTAAAAGCCGCTGGCATAAAAAAAGGAGACGAAATCCTCTTTCAAGCTTTTACTTGTGTGGTTGTGCCTAATTCTATCCTTTGGCTGGGAGCAAAGCCAATCTATGTTGATTTTGAAAAAGAGAGCTTAAACATGAGCCCAATTGATTTGAAAAAAAAGATAACTCCTAACTCAAAAACAATCATTGTTCAGCACACCTTTGGCAAGCCAGCTAAAATTAAAGAAATTAGAAAAATAGCCAAAGAAAACAAGCTTTTGTTAATAGAGGATTGCGCCCATTCACTTGGAGCAAATTTTCAAGGTAGAAAACTAGGCACTTATGGAGATGCCGCCTTTTTTAGTTTTGGTAGAGACAAAGTCATTTCTTCTGTTTTTGGTGGAATGGCGATTACCAATGACTCAAAAATAGGAGAGAACCTTTTAAATCTCCAAAAAGAAATAAGTTTTCCTTCTCGTTTTTGGGTTTTTCAACAACTCTTCCACCCAGTTGCTTTTAGTCTTATTTTGCCTTTATATAACTTCTTTAATCTTGGAAAAGTGATACTTGTAATTTTGCAAAAACTTAATTTACTTTCTCGAGCAGTGAGTAATCAAGAGAAAAAAACAGAACAGCCCAAAAGCTTTCCCGCAAAACTTCCTGATGCTCAGGCAACCTTGGCTTTATCTCAGTTTCAGAGACTAGCCAAATTTAATCAAAAAAGAAAAGAAATTAGCCAAATTTATCAAGATAAATTAAAAATAAAGGGAATTAAATTACTCCCACCAGTTCCCGGGGAAATCTATATGCGCTATACTATTATTAGTAAACAAGCTAAAGAGATCTTAGATTATGCCAAAAAAAGGGGAATAATTTTAGGGGACTGGTACCAAAATATTGTTGACCCTAAGGGAGTTGATTTTACTAAAGCTGGTTATTCAAAAGGAAGTTGCCCAGAAGCAGAGGAAATTTCTAAGCAGGTTGTTAACTTGCCCACTTATCCTAGAATGAAGCCTAAAGAAGCCCAACGGGTCGTTAATGTCATCAAAGAATTTTTAAAGAAAAATGATTAAAAAAATCGAAAACAAAAAGGAATGGGAAGACTTTGTTCTTAGTCAATCTCCCAACATTTTTCTTCAGTCATGGAACTGGGGAGAGTTTCACCAATCCTTGGGAAGCAAAATTTTCCGATTGGGATTGGTACAAAATAAAAAAGTCATGGGGGCTGCTCTTTTAATAAAAGAAAAAGCAAAAAGGGGAACTTATCTTGCTTGCCCCGGAGGGCCCTTATTGGCTAGTTGGAAAGAGGAAGGCTTAAAGGAGATTATTAATGAGGCAATAAAAATAGGAAAAGAAGAAAAAGCCGTTTTTCTAAGAGTCAGGCCCTCAATCTTGGAAAATAAGGAAAATAGGGAATTGTTTCAAAGATTGGGATTTCAGGATGCCCCTATGCACATGCACGCAGAAACAACTTGGCAACTAGATCTTACTCCTTCTGAAGAAGAGTTATTAGCCAATATGCGAAAAACAACCCGCTATAGCATTCGTCGTGCTGCCAGAGACGGGGTGAAAATTGTTAAAAGCAGAAAAGTAAGTGATATTGAAATTCTTAACCAATTACAAATGGAAGCAGTGAAACGACACAAGTTTGTTCCTTTCTCAAAAAAATTTATGGAAAAACAATTTCAGGCGTTTGTCCAAGATGACCAAACGTTGCTTTTCTTAGCAGAATATAAAAAACAGTTTCTGTCAGCGGCAATGATTATTTTTTATGGTGATATGGCGGTTTATCATTATGCTGGCACTTCTTCAAAGTTTCCCAAAATCTTTTCTTCCTATTTGCTTCAATGGGAGGCGATTAAAGAAGCAAAAACAAGGGGTTGCAAGATTTATAATTTTTGGGGCATTGCTCCGGCTGATGATCCAAAACACCGTTTTGCTGGAGTCACTATTTTTAAAAAAGGATTTGGGGGTGAACAGGTTGATTACCTTCATGCCCAAGATTACTCTCTTTCCTTTTTTTATCGAATTACTCGTTCGTTTGAAACAATTCGCCGAAAAAGAAGAAAGCTTTAGTTTTGATGTTATAATTTGATTGAAATATGGCTGTATCTACACCAGAACTCAAAACCGAAGATGGAATTAAAGTTTGTTTGCTTCCTCAGGAAGGTTTTTTGCCAAAAAAATTTAAAGTTTGTGCGGAGGTTGAAGTTCCTGGACAAAAACCAATCGAGAGTTTGACTGATAACGACAGGTTTGAATTAGGAGGAAAAGTTGCCCAGATTATTTCAGCGAATTGTTTGAAATTGGGGCCAATTTCAATGACTGTTGATGGAGTGAAAGAAGGCTTTATTAATGTTGGCGTTTATACTAATGAACTTTTAGACATTAATGCCTTAAGAGATGCAGAAGGAATTTATCCGCTATTTGCTTATGATATATCAAATATAGACGAGCCGAAACAATTAGAATCAAAACATTGGATGAAAAAATAAAATGGCATTATTTCTTGGACTATTAATTTTTTCTTTTATTGTCAACAGCATTGCGATTGTTCCCTTTATTAACCTTTTGTATCAATTGAAATTCACCCGAAAAACAGAAGCACCAAAAGGAAAAAAAGCTCCTTTATTTGATAAACTCCATGATTGGAAAGCTGGTACTCCAGTTGGTGGGGGAATATTAATTATTTTCATGGTTTCTTTAATTTATGCTTTGCTTTTTCCTACCCTGAAATACTTAGGGGTTTATATTACTGCGGTTTATCCTTTAAGAGATGAAGTTAATATTATTTTTTTCAGCTTTATTTCCTTTGGTTTGTTAGGGCTTTATGATGATTTAATAAAATTCTTTGGTAAAACGGAGAAGGGTGTCTTTGGTCTAAAGTTTGGAATTCCAGGAAGAGCAAAGTTTTTTATTCAAATAATTTTGGCTTTTGCCATTGCCTCAATGCTTTATTTCAATCTAAAAATAGATATCGTCCACATTCCTCTTACTGACATCACTTTTCATATTGGCTATTGGTATATTCCTTTTGCTGCTTTTGTGATTGTCTCTTTTGCTAATGCCTTTAATATTACTGATGGACTCGATGGTTTAGCCACCGGCTTATTAATGATTTGTCTTTTTGCTTTTGGGGGTCTTTCTGCGACTATGCTTGATACACCCTTGTCAATTTTCCTTTCTCTTTGGACAGGAGCTTTAATTGCCTTTCTTTATTTCAATATTTATCCTGCTAGAATTTGGTTAGGCGATAGTGGAGCCTTGTCTTTTGGGGCAACCTTGGCTGTTGTGGGCTTGCTAATTGGAAAAATTTTTGCTCTTGTTTTCATTGGTGGTTTTTTTGTTATTGAAGTAGCCTCTAGTCTTATTCAAATAATTGCCTTAAGAGTTTTTCACAGACGCGTTTTCAAAATTGCTCCTTTTCATCTTCTGCTTCAAGCAAGGGGTTGGGAAGAGCCGAAGATTGTCGCTCGAGCTTGGCTAGCTGGTTTGATGCTGGCGATTCTTGGTATTTGGCTAGCGGTAATTTAATCCTGTCCCATGAGAAAATCCAAAAGCAAGGTTTCCCTTAAACTGTCTTCTCAAAAAGTTGATTGGTTTTTTATTGCCCTTGTTCTTAGCTTAACGATTTTTGGTTTAGCGATGATTGCCAATGCCTCGGTGGTTGAAGCTTATCGCGATTTTGGTGATAAGCTCCATTATTTTAAACTCCAGTTACAATGGGCAGGAATAGGTCTCCTGGGATTTTTGCTGGCGAGTTTTTTTGATTATCGCAAACTACGCTTCTTCGCCGTTCCTTTGCTGATAGTTGCTCTTGTTAGTTTAGGCTTGGTCTTAGTTCCAGGGTTGGGCACCAAGGTTTTAGGGGCTCAAAGATGGTTGGGGATTGGTGCTTTTCGTTTTCAGCCTGCTGAATTGGCGAAGTTAGCTTTTGTTCTTTATTTGGCAGCCTTTTTAAGCCAAAAGAAAAGTCTTTGGCCTTTTTTGATCCTTCTAACAACCTTAATTGGCTTAGTTGTTCTTGAACCCGATTTAGGCACCGCGGTTATTATTGCGGCTACAGGCTTGGTGGTCTATTTTGCTTCCGGAGCGCCAATTATTTGGTTGGGAGGGTTAGGAATTTTAGGTTTTTTAGGAGGACTAGGATTAATTTTTTCTTCACCCTACCGAAAAGAAAGAATTTTGACCTTTTTTAATCCAGCTCGAGACCCCCTTGGCGCTTCTTATCATATCCGCCAAATTCTTTTAGCTCTTGGTTCAGGCGGCCTTTTAGGTTTAGGCCTGGGTCAATCTCGTCAGAAATATGAATATTTGCCGGCAGCGGCCACTGATTCAATTTTTGCCATTATTGCTGAAGAAATAGGCTTTGTTGGCGCTTTTGTTATTATTGCTGTTTTTTTACTCCTGATTTGGCGCGGCTTTAAGATTGCCAAAGAAGCCCCAGATAAATTTGGCGCTCTTCTAGCCACAGGCATTATTTCTTGGATTGGTTTTCAAACCCTAATTAATTTATCCGCTGTTGTTGCTCTCGTGCCTTTAACCGGCGTCCCCCTCCCTTTTATTTCCTATGGCGGCTCCTCCCTAGTTCTAATCATGACTGCCAGTGGTATTCTGGTAAATATTTCCAAGCAGAAAATGGTGAAGAAGTAGTTATTTCACCTTTTCTTTTTACGAACAATTTTATCGATTTTATTTAACCCCCTTTTAATTATCTTTTCCAAAATTGGTTCTTTTCTAGTAAAAATTGGTTTTCCATCACCAATCAACTTTGACCAACAGGAAAGAATCACCCATTCTCCTTTTTCATTCTGCTTGGCAATAACTTCAATCCTTTGTTGGCCATAATTTTTGTAAAACTTTTTTGAGCCTGGGGTTTTGCCTGGCGAACTGCCATCAGGATGTTGAAAAGTGTACCAGGCATCAGATTGGGTAATGCCGCGATTGTAAAGCCGATTAATCGCGTGTTTAGTGAAAATAGCGTTCAGGTAACGAGTTTTCATCATGAGTTATAGTATAATAAAGAGCGATGAAAAAGAAAATCGTTATCACTGGCGGGCATTTGACGCCAGCTTTGGCAGTGATTGAGGAATTAGAAAAGAAAAAGAATTGGCAAATCTATTTTTTGGGGCGCCAATACGCTTCTGAAATTGAAAAAACCAATTCCATGGAAATGGAACTTTTAGAAGAAAAACCTCTGACTTTTATTCCCATTATTGCTGGAAAAGTACAGCGTCATTGGGATCGCTACACTCTTTTTTCCTACCTTAAAATTCCGGCTGGTTTTTTTCACTCTTTTGGTTATTTGCTAAAAATAAGACCTCAAATTATTCTTTCTTTTGGTGGTTATGTTAGTGTGCCCGTGGTTTTGGCAGGTTGGCTAATGAGAATTCCTATTATTACCCATGAACAAACCGCTGCTTATGGATTGGCAAGCAAATTTAACTATTTTTTTGCTCAAAAAATTGCTCTTTCCTGGGCTGAAAGCGAAAAGTATTTTCCCAAGAAAAAAGTTGTTTTGACCGGCAATCCCATTAGGAAAAACGTTCTCCAACCTGACCAAAAAATCTGGCGGGTTTTTGATTTTGATGAAAAACTGCCTCTAATTTTCATTACTGGCGGCAATCAAGGCTCTCATATAATTAATCAAACAGTTGCCAAAATTATTCCCCAACTAGTTAAAAATCACAACATTTTTCACCAAGTAGGCCATTTAAGAGTCAAAGGTGATTTTGAAACCCTTGAGGGGATTAGAAAAAAGCTTCCTTCAAAAGTGAAAAATCGTTTTCATTGCAAGCGCTATTTGGATGATAAAGAGATGGGAACATTTCTCAATAAAGCGGATTTGGTTGTTTCTCGAGCAGGGGCGAATATCGTTACCGAATTAGCTGCTTTAGGCAAACCAGCCCTTCTTATTCCTCTTCCTTGGGCTTATGCTGATGAGCAAACTAAAAACGCCCAGCTTTTGGCTGAAGCCGGGATTGCTGAAATTTTGCCTCAAGATAAGTTAAGCCCCCAGAAATTATCTCAGTCAATTACAAAAATGGTTAATAAACTTGAACAATATAAAAAACACTCTTCTCAGGTTAAAAAACTAGTCAGGCTTGATGCTGCCCAAGAGATTGTTAAGATTGCTGAAAAACTTATCCAGTGAAAACCAAAAAAACGATTGTTAAACTGGTAAAACTTATTTTTTTGATTATTGGCAGTATTTTGGTTATTTTCTCCTTTTTTCAATTATTTGGAGGTAATTTTTTCAAAATTAATCAAGTCATTTGTTTTGATAACCAACATCCTTGCCAGGCTGATTTGTGGTTTAAAGTTAATGGTTTGGTTTTGGGTAAGAATCTTGTTCTTCTTTCGCCCCTTGAAACGGAACAATTAATAAAGGATGAACTTCCTGGAATTAACCAGGTTAAAATTGAGAAGAAGCTGCCTGATAAGCTAATTGTTCATTTAACCAAGCGTAAGCCAATCGCTGTGGTTGAAGCGGATAATGATTATTATCAAGTTGATTATCAGGGTATTATCTTAGATAAACTTGACCAACCAACCAATTTACCTTTAATTGCTAGCGGTGAATTTTCGGTTACAGCCGACAATTATCAACTTGAATCTCCCTTGATTCTTTCTAGCCTTGATTTTCTTTACCAATTATTAACAAAAGACATCGAAGCCCGAAGAGTTGAAATAACAAGTTCTCGAGAGTTAACCGTTACTTTGAAAATCGGACCTAAGATTTTGATTTCTTTGGATAAAGATTTAAAAAAACAAGTTGACTCTTTACAATTAATTTTGGAGCGGGCTAAAATAGAGGGTAAGCAGATTGAACTAATTGACCTGCGTTTCGATAAGCCAGTGATTACTTATGGCTAGACCACGAATCATTGCCGGCATTGATGTTGGCTCTTCAAAAATAACCACGGTTATTGGTTCTGCTGAGGAGGAAGAAAAGCGAATTAAAATAATTGGCGCTGCCAACATCCCTTCCCGCGGGATTAGAAAAGGCCAAATTGTTAATATTGAAGAAGCAGCTGAGGCAGTGATTGAATCAGTTGAAGCCGCAGAAAGAATGGCGGGTTATAGCCTGACACGGGCCGTGGTTTCCGTAAGTGGTCCCCATATTGCTTCTCAAAATTCCAGGGGTGTTGTTGCCGTGGCTGAGCCAGAGGGAGAAATTGCTGATGCTGACGTCCGACGAGTAATTGAGGCAGCCAAAGCAGTTTCCTTACCTTCATCTAGGGAAGTAATCCACGTTATTCCCCGCTATTTTACGGTTGATGGTCAAGATGGCATTAAGGATCCAGTAGGGATGTCAGGCGTGAGATTAGAAGTGGAAACTCATATTGTTACTGGTTCAACCACGGCAATGAGAAATTTAGCTAAATGCGTTTCTGAAGTAGGAGCCGATGTTCAAAACTTAGTTTCTGCTGGACTCGCTTCCTCTGATGCTGTTTTAACTGAAACCGAAAAAGAACTGGGGGTAGTTTTGGTTGACATTGGTGGTGGTGTAACCGATATCGTTGTTTTTATTGAAGGTTCGCCTTTTTACACCACTGTTCTTCCTATTGGAGCAAAGAATGTGACCAATGATTTGGCCATTGGACTTCGACTTTCTTTGGAATCAGCTGAGAAAATTAAGGTGGCTTTCTCAGAAAAGAAATTACCAACAAAGTCTAAAAAGATTAAACCAACCAAGGAGAGGAAAGAAAAAGAGGCGGTTGGGAGCAATGAAGACGAAATCGATTTAAAAGAAGTTGGCATTGTTGAAGATGTTAAAAAAGTTTCAAGAAAAACATTAACTGACGGAATTATTAGACCGCGATTAAATGAAATTTTTACGATGATTGGTTTGGAACTTAAAAAAAGCGGGGTAATTGGTCTCACGCCTGCGGGAGTCGTAATTGCTGGTGGAGGAGCAATGACAATTGGGATTAAAGAAGCAGCCAAGAGAAATCTATCAATGCCCGTGAGAATTGGTGTTCCTCAAGATATTAGTGGTTTGATTGACGAGGCAGAAAAACCGGATTTTGCTACTGCCGTGGGTTTGCTTCATCACGGCGTGAAAACTGAAGCCCGAGGTATTGATGAGTTTTCCCTATTGAAAATTGGCAAGAAATTAGAAAAGGTTCCCTTTCGAGGAGCGGCTGGAAAACTTACTGATCTTGTTAAGCAATTTTTGCCCTAGACAACTATGGTATTATTGTTTTAAGATAATTATTACTTCCGATTTCTCCTGCCCGAGGTAATTATGGCGCTTGTTAAACCAGACACAGCCAGTTTTGCCAGAATTAAAGTTTTAGGGGTGGGGGGTGGTGGCGGCAATGCTCTTAACACGATGATTGAGGAAGAGTCAATTGGAGGGGTGGAATTTATTGCGGTTAACACTGACGCCCAGGCTTTGTTAGTTAATAAAGCGGAAACAAAGATTCAAATTGGCGAAAAACTGACTCGAGGCTTAGGATCTGGTGGTGATCCTGAAATTGGACGCCAGGCAGCAGAAGAATCCCGCGAAAAACTAAAAGAATACTTAAACGACACTGACATGGTCTTTATTGCTGGAGGGGAGGGGGGTGGCACTTGCACCGGCGCATCCCCAATAATTGCTGAAATCTCCAGGGAATTGGGCGCTTTGACCATTTCCGTGGTAACCAAACCTTTTGCTTTTGAGGGAACAAGGAGAATGGTTATTGCTGAAGATGGCGTGGAAAATCTAAGAGATAAAGTTGATACCCTAATTGTTATTCCCAATCAACGAATTATGGAGGTAATTGACCAAAAAGTAACCTTGGTTGAGGCTTTTAAAATAGTTGATGGTGTTCTCGGTCAAGGAGTTCAGGGTATTTCTGATATTATTACCGTTCCCGGCTTGATTAATGTTGATTTTGCTGATGTGAAGACGATTATGAGTAATGCTGGTTCTTCGTTACTAGGAATCGGTACTGGAGTGGGTGAAAATCGAGCCCAAGCCGCTGCCAGAGGAGCTGTCTCTTCTCGCCTTTTGGATGTTTCTATTGAGGGCGCCAAGGGAATTCTTTTTAATGTCACTGGGGGTAAAGATTTAACCATGACCGAAGTGGATGAAGCGGCAAAGATTATTTCTGCTGCGGCTGATGCTGATGCCAATATAATTTTTGGGGCAGTGATAGATGAAAATATGGTTGATCAGATTAAGATTATTGTTATTGCCACGGGTTTTGATGAGGCAAGATTACGCTTAGCCAAACTAGCAAGAGTGCGGGAGCCAAAACGAGAGCCCGAAGGAATTGTTAGCGAAAAACCAGAAGAAAAAGAAATAAAAGAACCCGAAGAAGAAGAGCCTCCCAAGGAAGAAAAACCTTCTGAAGAAGAGGAAGACTACTCCGAATTCGACATTCCTGCTTTCTTAAGGCAAGGAAAATAATCGCTCTTGTTTTCAAATTATTAATTTGTTAGAATAAGTTTCTGTGAAAGAATTGATTATCAAAATTAAGCAACTACTTGAGAAAATCATTATTAATAAGTAGAAGCCGTGGTAAAAGCCATGGCTTCTGAAGTCGTCCTTAAAAATAAGGGCGATTTTTTGTACAATCAAAGTATGGCAAAAAAGAAACCCTTTTTTAAATCAGTTTCCCCCAAAGTCGATTTTGTTGAGTTTGAAAAGAAAATCTTTAAGTGGTGGTATCAATCAGGTTTAATAAAAAAATATCTTCACCGAAATGATGAAGCCAAGGAACAATTTTCCTTTCTTGATGGCCCAATTACGGCTAATAATCCCATGGGGGTTCATCACGCCTGGGGAAGGACTTACAAAGACCTTTGGCAAAGGTTTTTTAATATGAGAGGTTTTAAACAGCGTTTTCAGAATGGTTTTGATAACCAGGGATTGTGGGTTGAGGTGGAAGTAGAAAAAGAGCTTGGTTTTAAATCCAAAAAGGATATTGAAAAATATGGCATTGCCAAGTTTGTAAATAAATGTAAAGAAAGAACGCTTCACTTTTCTAAAGTCCAGACCGAACAGTCAAAGCGCCTTGGCTACTTCATGGATTGGGAGAGTTCCTATTACACCATGAGCGATGAGAATAATTACATGATTTGGACGTTTTTAAAGAAATGCTGGGAAGATGGCAACCTTTATAAAGGCAAAGATTCGGTGCCCTGGTGCCCTCGCTGTGGCACAGCCATTTCCCAACACGAAATTCTTCAAGAGGAATATCAAGAATTAACCCATGATTCAATTTATTTCAAACTGCCGATTAAAAACAATAAAAATCATTTCTTTCTTGCCTGGACAACCACTCCCTGGACGATTCCGGCTAATGTTGCCCTGGCGGTTAACCCTGATTTTCCTTACGGCGCTTTTAAAAAAGGCCAAGAAATTTTAATCCTTCACCGAGATTTGGAAAAAGTTTTGGGTAGTGGTTGGCAATTAGTTAAGGAGTACAAAGGTAAAGAGCTCGAAGGTTGGAAATATCAAGGCCCTTTTGATGATTTACCCCAAGTAAAACAAGTCCAAAAAGAAAAACCCAAGACTTTTCATACCGTTGTTCTTGACAAAGACCTAGTCACTGCCACTGAAGGCACGGGTATCGTTCATCTTGCTCCTGGTGCTGGCCAGGAGGATTTTCAATTGGGCAAGGAAAAAGACTTGCCGGTGATTGCTGCCATTGACGAAGAAGCCAACTATCTTGAAGGTTTTGGCCGTCTTAGCAAGAAAAACGCCAAAGACCAGCCAGAATTAATTCTTGACGACATCAAGAAAAAGAAAGCATTCTTTTTCAAAATCGAACCCTACACTCATCGTTATCCTGTTTGCTGGCGTTGTAAAACTGAACTCGTCTGGCGAGTGGTTGAAGAATGGTATATTGCCATGGATGATGCGGTTAAGCAAGGAGCCAAAAACTATCGTCAGCGAATGATGAGAGTGGCAAAGAAAATTCATTGGCTTCCTTCATGGGGGCTTGAGCGGGAACTTGATTGGTTAAAAAACATGCACGATTGGTTAATTTCCAAAAAAAGATATTGGGGTCTTGCCTTACCCATTTGGGAATGTGATTGTGGCCATTTTGAGGTGATTGGTTCAAAAGAGGAATTAAAAAAGAAAGCGATTAAGGGCTGGAATGAGTTTGAAAACCAAACGCCCCATCGACCTTGGGTTGATAAAGTAAAAATTCAATGTTCGAAATGTAAAAAACAAGCCAATCGAATTCCTGATGTGGGCAATCCTTGGCTAGATGCGGGCATTGTTTCTTTCTCCACTCTTAAGTATCGGACGGATAAGAATTATTGGCGTCAATGGTTTCCCGCTGATTTCATCACCGAATCTTTTCCTGGGCAATTTAAAAACTGGTTTTACTCAGTTATTGCCATGGCAACAGTTTTGGAAAACAAAGAACCTTATAAAACGGTCTTGGGCTACGCCACTTTATTGGCTGAGGATGGCCAACCAATGCACAAGTCCGCGGGGAACATGATAGAGTTTGATGAGGCGGCTGAAAAAATCGGCGTTGATGTTATGCGCTGGATGTATATGAGCCACAATCCAGCCAATAATCTTTTATTCGGTTATCATTTGGCTGATGAAACCAGAAGGCGTTTTCATCTTTTGCTTTGGAATGTTTTTAATTTCTTTATTGTTAACGCCAATGTAGACAATTGGCAGCCCAAAAAAGAATTGCCCTCAAAACCAACTCAGCTTGATCTTTGGATTTTAACCAGGCTTGATGAAGTCATTATTAAAGTAACCGAAAGTCTGGAAGGCTTTAATTCTCCGATGGCCGTCCAAACAATTGAAGATTTTATTCAAGACTTATCAACTTGGTATCTTCGTCGTTCTCGGGAAAGAATGGGACCAACAGCAACCAATAAGAAAGACAAGGATTTAGCTTATTCAGTCCTTTATACTGTTTTAGTAACATTAGCAAAAATTCTATCTCCCTTCACTCCTTATTTAACAGAAGAGATTTACCAAACATTAATTAATGGCGGTAAGTTAAAAGTGGGTGACTCGGTTCATTTAACTGATTGGCCGGAAGTGAGAACAAAAAAAGTTTTGGACAAAAAACTAATCAAACAAATGGTTTTAGTTAGAAAAATATGTGAATCAGGACACGCGGCAAGAAAAGAAGCTAAGATTAGAGTTCGTCAACCACTTCAATCAATTAAAGTGATAATGAAAACAGAAGTAGAGCTAGACAAGGAACTGGTTCAATTAATTAAAGGGGAACTTAATGTTAAAAAGGTTGCTTTTAAAAAGGAAGCTACGCAGAAAAAAGAGATAAAAGTTGAATTGGACACAAAAATTACTCCCAAATTAAAAGCTGAAGGTGAGGATAGGGAATTGATTCGGCAAATTCAACAATTAAGAAAGGAAAACAAGTGCCGATTAGATGAAAAAATTAATATCATTACACCTAGACTACCTCATAACCAAGAATTTGTTAGCCTTCCTACTTTAACCAAAAGTTTTAAGAAAGGAAAAAAGCTAGCCATTCAAAAATGAGCAAGCACTTCCTTGGTTTAGATTGGAAACTCACTTTTTGTATTCTTATCCTTTTAATAATTGGATTAGTTGCTGTTAGCAGTTTGGCTAAAGACCTTTTTTTTCAACAATTTTTCCATGCTTTAATAGGTTTAATATTTTTCTTTATTTTTAGCAAAATTGATTATCATCTTTATGGTCGTTTTAAATGGTGGATTTTTGTTGGGGTTCTTATCTTTTTATCCTCAACCTTTTTGTTTGGAGTCGTGACCCGAGGTTCAATTCGTTGGATTAGAATTTTGGGCTTGACACTTCAACCCTCGGAATTAATTAAACCGGCAATCGTTGTTTTTTTTGCGTCTTTTTTCTTAGAATTAAAAAAACTTTCTTTTACCAATCTAGCTAAAGCTATTGTCTTAGTTGTTATTCCCGCGATTTTGATTTTTCTCCAGCCAGACTTGGGCAGTAGTTTGGTTGTTCTTTTATCTTGGGTAGGGGTTGTTTTGGCAACCGGATTGTCATTAAAAATAGCCTTAGCTGTGTTAATTGTTTTAGTTGCTGGGTTACCTTTAGGTTGGCGATTATTACGACCCTACCAACAACAAAGAATTTATAGTTTTTTAAATCCCATGGCTGATCCTTTAGGCGCTGGCTACAATTTAATTCAATCAGTTGTTGCTGTGGGTGCTGGAAGACTTTTTGGTAGGGGATTGGGGAAGGGAACACAGGCCCAGTTAATGTTTTTGCCGGAAAAGCACAGCGACTTTATTTTTGCTTCAATTGCCGAAGAATTTGGTTTTTTGGGCGGAATTGTTTTAATTATTCTTCTTGGCTTTCTTTTATGGCAGGTTTTAGAAATTGCTCGTTTTTCAAGCGATAAACTAGGACTCCTAATTTCTTTAGGCGTTTTTTCTCTTTTGGCCGGCCAGGCAATAATTAATATGGGGATGAACTTAGGGCTTTTACCGATTACCGGAGTGACTTTGCCCTTAATTTCTTATGGTGGCAGTTCCCTAGTGGCTACTTTAATTGGTTTAGGGATTGTTAATAATATTTCCCAACAGAAGAAAAGAGAGGAGGTTATTGAAATAAAATAGGGACTTAGGTAAAATTAGTTGCCATGAAATACGCAGTGGTTGAAATTAGTGGAAAACAATACAAAGTCGCTGAAGGCGAGGAATTTGAAGTGGATAAAATTGAAGGAGATAAAGGAAAAAAACTAACCTTGGACAAGGTTTTGTTAATAGTTGATGAGAAAAAAAGGAAGATTGGCAAGCCGATTGTAAGGGGAGCCAAGGTAACCGCAGAAATTCTAGAGCAATTCAAAGGCAAAAAGATAAGAGTGGCCACCTACAAAGCCAAATCAAGATACCGAAGAGTGATTGGCCATCGTTCCCAATTAACTAGGATAAAAATAAAGAAGATAACTACCTCTTAATAACCTCCGTGTAAATCTTGACAATTGTGAAAAAATCTGTTACTTTGGTTAGCGATGGCAAAAACAAAAGCAGGCGGAAGTAAAGCTAGTCAATTAACTCCTCGAGTTGGTAAGAGGTTGGGAGTGAAAATTTTTGGTGGTCAAGCGGTTAAAGCAGGTAATATTATTGTTCGTCAGCGAGGAACCAAATTTCATCCTGGAGAAGGAGTGGGTCTTGGTCGAGACCACACCCTTTTTGCTCTTAGAGACGGCGTGGTTGAATTCATTAAAAGAAAAGGTAAAAAATTAGTTACTATTTCCTAACTTCGATGGCAAAACAAATAGTTGATATTGATGTAAACGAACTTCAATCCAATCCTCTTCAACCTCGGGGGGTAATCACTCCAGAATCGTTGGTAGATTTAACGGAATCGATTAAAGAACATGGTGTACTTGAACCCTTAGTGGTGGCAAAAACTCCTGCAGGTTTTCAAATCATTGCTGGGGAACGACGTTGGCGAGCAGCCAAAATGGCTGGTTTATCATCTGTTCCTGCCATAATCAAAGAAACCAGTCCGCGGGGAATGTTGGAAATGGCTTTGGTGGAGAATGTTCAGCGAGAAGATTTAAATCCTCTTGATCGAGCCAAAGCCTTTATCAGGTTAATCGAAGAGTTTGGCTTAACCAACAAGGAAATTTCCAAGCGAATTAGTAAAAGCTCTGCTTATATTTCCAACTCAATCAAACTGCTTTCTTTGCCCGATGCTCTTAAAGATGGACTTTTATCAGGTTTGATTACTGAAGGCCATGCTCGAGCACTAGCTTCAATTGATGATACCAAACTCATGATTGAGGCTTACAAAATTATTCTCCGAGAATCTGGTTCAGTCAGAAAAGCTGAAGAAATTGCCCGCCGAATGAAGAAAAGAGCTAAACAACCACCCAAAGGACTTGATAAAACAGCTCCCCTTATCATTTCCGAGGAGTCTGATAAGATTCGTGACAATATTCATGAATCGTTGGGTGGTGGTGAAGATATAGTTGTTAGAGTCACTCGTTCACGAGCCCAAACCAAGGTTTTTATTACCCTTAAAGGTAACTTAAAGAAAACAGAAGACAATCTCCAAAAGATTTACAAAGGAATTGCTAAGAAGAAAAGTTAATATTCCGTTCCCCTGATTATTCCTATCCTATTAGCCGGCCAATAACGAAACCAGGCTTTGCCAACAATATTTGATTCCGGAACCACACCCCAATCTCGGGAATCAGAGCTGTAAGGCCGATTATCACCAACAACAAAGTATTCATTTTCGGATAGGGTAATACTTTTGCCTGCTTGCCAAGTGCGTCCGGAGCTAGTGCAGATATCC
>CAYFXA010000020.1:0-2701 GCA_964347135.1 uncultured Gammaproteobacteria bacterium
TTGAAACGACTTCCTTAGGTTCTAAGCTTCGCTCAATCTTACCGTTTTAGGCTTGCTCTTCTTTGTATTTCTTGGTTATAATGGTTCTCAATGCATTATTCAAAGCTTTTTGGGAAAACTTTAAAAAAAGCCCCGCGAGAAGCGAAAGCCATTTCGCATAGACTTTTAATTAGGGCAGGATTTATTGACCGCCAGGTTTCTGCTGGAATTTATTCCTTTTTACCCCTTGGCTGGCGGATTCATGGGAAAATTGAGAACATTATTCGGGAAGAGATGGAAGCCATTGGTGGACAAGAAGTTTTTCTGCCGACTTTACAACCAAAAGAACTTTGGGACAGATCTGACCGTTGGGATCACATGGATCCACCCCTTTTTAAGTTGAAAGACCGGCACAAAAAAGAGTTTGCTTTGGGCCCAACTCATGAGGAGGTGATTACTGACTTGGCGGAGCGTTTTATCAAATCCTACAAAGACTTGCCCTTGTATCTTTATCAAATCCAGAACAAATTCCGTAATGAAATGCGCTCCACTGGCGGTCTTTTGCGGGTGCGAGAGTTCATGATGAAGGATTTGTATTCTTTTCATACAACCGAAAAAGACCTTGATGACTATTACCAAAAGGTGGTTGAGTCTTATAAAAAGATTTTTAAACGTTGCGGTTTTGTTACTAAAGTAACCGAAGCTTCTTCCGGAGCAATCGGGGGTGATGTTTCTCATGAGTTTATGATGCTTTGTTCAACCGGAGAAGACAGCATTTATTTTTGTACCAAATGTGATTTTGCTACGAGTAAAGAGGAAAAGAAAACAAAATGTGCCCATTGTGGTTGTGAGCTTAAAGAAGGAAAAGCAATTGAAAACGGACACGTTTTTAAGCTGGGAACAAAATACTCAAAATCAATGGGCGCTTATTTTATTGATAAGGATGGTAAGAAAAAATTAATCTGGATGGGTTGTTATGGCATTGGCATTGGTAGATTGATGGCAACCGTTGTTGAGGCTCATCATGATAAAAAGGGAATTATTTGGCCTAAATCAATTGCTCCTTTTCAAGCTCATTTATTGTTGATTGGGGAAAAATCAGGAGCAAGGAAGTTTACTGATGAAGTTTATAAAAAATTAGTAAGGAGTGGGGTTGAAGTTCTTTACGATGACCGGGATGATGTTTCCGCTGGAGAAAAATTCGCTGAGGCAGATTTAATTGGTATTCCAGTAAGATTGGTTGTTTCTGGAGAAACTTTAAAAGAAAAGAAAATTGAATGGAAAGAAAGAGATAAAGAAAAAACAACAAAATTAACCCTTGAACAGGTAGTTAAGAAGCTGGGTACCTAAGAGATCTCCTTACGTGTGATACAATATTTTCAATGAAAAGGATAGTGACTCACATCAATCCTGATTTGGATGCAGTTGTTGCTGTTTGGTTGGTTAAGCGCTTTTTGCCTGGTTGGGAAGAGGCAAAAGTTGCTTTTTGCCAGGCTGGCGAAACCATAGACAACAAACCCCCTGATAAAGACCCAAATGTTTTACATGTTGATACGGGCTTGGGGAAACTTGACCATCATCAGTTAGAAGAAATAACTTCGGCGGCTGAAATTTGTTTTAAATACATTAAACAAAACAGAAAAGGACAGCCGTTTAAGAAGCTAGATGAAAAAGCCCTAATTCAGATAATCAAAGTAGCAACCGAAGTTGATAATGCCCGTGATTTAAATTGGCCGGAAGTAAAAAATGCTCGCCCCAATTTTTATCTTCATGTCATTATTGCCGGCATCAGAGGAATGGCGGGCAGTGATGAGGAGGCAATGAATTTTGGCTTAAAAGGCATGGACGCTGTTTTTCATCAAATCAAGAAAGCCATTGATGCCCAAGAAGAGTTAAAAGAAGGGACTGAATTTAAAACCAAGTGGGGGAAAGCGATTGCCATTGAAACCGGTAATGATAATGTTTTATGGGAAGGAGAGAAAAAAGGTTATTGTCTAGTCATTAGAAAAGACCAGGAAACGGGTGGGGTGAGAATTTATGCCCGTTATGATACTGAGGTGGATTTGACCAGCGCTTATAATAAATTCAAGAAAATGGATTCAAATTCTGATTGGTATTTACATCAGTCAAAGAAGTTATTATTAAATGCGGCAACCAGTCATGAAATGCGGCCAACGAAATTAACTTTAAATCAAATAATTGAGGTTTTAAAGAGATGAAAAAAGACTGTATTTTTTGCCAAATTGTTAAAGGAGAAATTCCTAAGGATTTTGTTTACAAAAATAAAGATGTTGTTGCTTTTGATGACATCAATCCCTTTACTCCCGTGCACATTCTTATTGTACCTAGGAAACACATTGAAGGCATTCAGACCATTAAAAAAGTAGACCAATCTGTTTTGGGAAAGATGCTTTTGGTTGCTCGTAAGATTGCTGATAAGAAAAAACTTAAGGGCTATCGTTTATATTTTAATTGTGGTAAACTAGGAGGGCAAGCAATTTTTCATTTACATCTTCATTTAATCAGCGGCTGGAAGAGTTATAAAGAATTTAGACAGTTGCTTGATGAAAGGCTAAAGGAAGGGGGTGCTATATGAAGTGGCGACAGTCGTTCGCAAAAAACCAGGAGAGTCTGATGATAAGCTTATTGCTAAGTTTCGGAAGAAAGTTCAAGCAGAGCAGCTCTTAACCGAGATTAAGGAAAGAGAGTTTTACAAAAAGCC
>CAYFXA010000021.1:0-4032 GCA_964347135.1 uncultured Gammaproteobacteria bacterium
GCTGTTCGAACGCCTAAATCATCAGTTGGAAAAACATCGGTTCTGCCTAAACCCCTAGCCAAAACGTATTCGGCTGTCCAAAGACCCAAGCCTCTTATCTTTGTTAATTTTTCTATTACTTTTTTATCAGATTTCTTTTTTAATTCTTCAACATTAAACTCTCTTGAAGCCACTTTTTCTGAAAATCCAATGATATAACTCGCTTTTGGGCGACTGAGACCAATTTTTAAAAGGTCACCCTTTTTCAAAGAAGACAATTTCTCGGGAGTGGGAAAAGCATAATAACTCTTTCCATTAACTTTTATTGATTCCCCAAATTTTTTTATTAATCTAGCCCGAATCTTTACTGCCACCGCAAAAGAAATCTGTTGTTCAGTAATCGCGGTAATCACCATCTCAAAAACCGTTGCCGTTCGAATGGGCACCATGCCGTAAAACTGCTCAGTCACTTTGGAAAGAACCGGGTCTTTTTTTACCATTCGATAAAATCCTTTTAAACTCTCGTCCAAACCAAATATCCAGGCTAATTTTTCTTTTAATTCTTTTTTATTCACTTTTGGCTTGTATTGAACAACAATTTCAGGTTTATCAGCTGAAGTTTTTTGAAAGGCAGTTAAAAGAGTGTATTCGTCACCAACTTTAATCACTCTTTGATAAAAAGCCTTGCCCAAAAGGTCGGCTTTTTTAAAAATATTCACCCCATCAGAAGCAAAATCTCCCAAAACCTGAATATATTTATTCAAATCGTAGGGAGGCTTGGGATGAAGAACAATCTTTGTTTCTCTGCCCATTTATCTGATAAGAAAGTTTCTTAGTCCAAATATCAAATCTAAGGCATTAACAAGGGCGTGGAGAATAATTGCCGCCACCAACCCGTATTTAACCATTACCCACCACAGAATTATTCCCCCAATTAAACCATAAATAACAAACCACTTGCCAAAATACCAGTGGATGGCAGCAAAAAATAGGGTTGAGATAATACCAACTAACCAAAACTTACCGGTTGGCAAGTAAAAAAATCTATAAGGAATGTATCGAAACAAAAGCTCTTGCCAGATTGGCACTATAACCACTGGCCACCAAAAGCCTAATGAAGCAGTAAGCCTTTTAAGAGAGTTGAATAACTGATTCAAATTTTCCACAATTCAATTCTATCAAATTCAGGGGGCAGGATTTTAGACTCCGGGAAATTAAGGCTAATTTAGATTTAACTCTATTCTCTCAACCTTACCTGATTTTTCTTTCTTTAGGAAAGTTAAAAACACAGGCTTGATTAGTAAATTTGGTTCCTCTTGACTTTTGGGCTTTAGAGGCTTGGCAATACCTTGTATTTGAAGAGTGCCCTCTTTAGTTTGGCTGTCTATCACTAAACAAACCGTGGGATTTTTTAATATATTTTGAAACTTTAATGAACCAGGGTTTGTGGCAATGAAAATGTTTAGATTGTTATCAACAGTATAGTTAACTGTTGCTGCCCAAGGTTTGTTTTTAAAAGAGGTAGCAATTACACAGTATTTATGATCTTTTAGCCATTTCTTGATGAAGTTTTTTTCCATACTTTTATTTTACCAAAACAATATCTTTGACAAAAATAGAAGAATAAATGGGAAAGACAAGCGAAGCACCTTTTTGTCTCTGAGGACAAGTTGGTCTTTCCCAACGAGAAAGCGATTAGATACGTGGATCGCGACAGTAACTCCATTCGCCATCTATAGATATCTCAAACCATTTTCGGGAATGGAAGTCTCCACATGAGAAATTCTCGCGATCATGCTGAGGATCCCAGAGCCTGGTTAGCTTAGGATCTTCAAGATCGGTTCCTTCCCACGCAACAGACGAGTCACTCCACTCTTCCACGCCAACCGCTCTATTCTCTGTCACCACGCGATACCTTGGCCGACTTGCAATCTCCCTCAGGGCTCTCTTATACAGTGATTTGTATGTCCAAGGGCTTGCCTTGGAACCTTTCGTACCCCGTGCACGTCTAAAGACAACTTCGTTTCCGGGTTTTGGATCCCACAGCCCCTTGCCCCTTGGAGGATCGCACCATTCAGGCCGGTCTCGACCTGCTTTCATGTTCCTCCCGTCGTTGAAGTGAAAGAAGATATCTTCTCCACTCTCATCAACGGTAAGGAATCCGTAGCGCCTGTCGCCGGTGCCAAAAAAAACCTTCACAACTCCTGTTTCAATCATCACTCACTCCTTTATTCATTCTTTCTCAGTGCTTCGCTTGTCAATTTGCAAAATAAAAAATAGCTAAAGAGGGACAGTTCATTCCTAGCTATCCTTAGGCTAAATAATAGCACAAAATCACTAAAAGTCAATATTATAGGACTAAAGTGGGATTTCTTGCCTAATCTCAAGAAAATGATTTTTTGGAAAGTGGATGGGGAAGATTTTAGGGAAGGTTCTGATTATGGCTTAAACTCGACTACTGACTCGATTTCATCTAGAGATAACTTGCCGTAGATGTGGGGATGTTTTTCTCCCACTCTTTTCAAATCCTCATATACTATTTTTGTCTTAACTTTCTTGGGATTAATAACTAACAACAGTAAATCCTTCCTACCTCGAAAGCGCCTCTTAGCAGTCGGGATAACCTGTTTTTTCGTTGAGCAATGAATGAAGCCATTCTTCTTAAGAGAATCTGGGGCATAAAAACCTTTTTCTTTCGCTTTTTCCCAATCTTTCCTGTCCAAAATATGATAAATTTTCATACCCCAATTTTACCAAATTCAGGGGAAATTTTTTAAAAACAGAGGTTTAAATCAGGGTTTTACACCCAATTTGGCTTTCAGCCCTTTTAGAAATTTTGTGCTTCTCTCAGGAAATCCCTCTTCACTAAGGACTCTTTCCAGGCTCATTTTCTTTGCTCCTTTTCCTTCTAATACTTTACTTTTTTCTAGTTTAGGGGTGATTGGGGAAAGAAAAACTTGGCAACTTATTAACCAGCCCTTATATTTTCCTTCTTTTTCCCAAGTATAAGAGTCCTCCAACCAATAATCTAGTTTTTCGGGGATATGGCCAATCTCTTCAAGCAGTTCTCGTTCCATTGCCTGTTTTGGTGTTTCTCCTTTTTTAATTTTGCCCCCAAAGAAGCCATATTTTTCCCCCAGTCGTGAATGTTTGCCTCTTTCTTGGACAAGAATATTTAGGTCGTCATCATAGAAAATTACAATGGACACTTTTCTTACTTTCATGCTTTTATTTTACCAAATTCAGGGGAAATTTTTCGAGGTCTGTGTAATAATAAAAAGAGATGGCAAGGAAGAAAAAAATTCTCCTTATCTTGGCAGTCATTTTTTTTGTTTTGGGCGTTATTTTTCTTGTTTACTGGTTCTTTTTTAAAAAGCCCAGTCCTTTAGTTAGTCCCCAACCAACAATGCCCCCTGAAAGTCGCTTTAATTTCGATATTTCTCCGGCTCCAAGTGGTCAGTTTAATCTTCTTCTTTTGGGTCAGGGTGATCCGAGTCATGAAGGAAGCAATTTAACTGACTCGATGATGGTTCTCCATCTCGATACTAATGATAAAACCGCTTCTTTGATTTTCATACCCCGCGACCTTTGGGTAGGTTACAAAATTAACGAAGCCTATTCTAGGGGCGGATTGGAACTGGCTGAAGAAGCGGTTAGTTTTGTGACTGGTTTACCGATTGAAAACGCGATTTTAATTGACTTTAATGGCTTTATTCAAGCCATTGATTCCATCGGAGGCATTGAAGTGACAGTGGCTAAAGCCTTTGATGATTATTACTATCCCATTCAAGGAAAAGAATTGGAGATTTGTGACAAGACACCGGAAGAAGTTGCCCAGCTTTCGGCTACTCTGTCGGGTTTTGAACTGGAGAAACAATTTCCTTGCCGGTTTGAAGACATTCATTTTAAGGCTGGCAAAACTCAGATGGATGGAGCAACGGCTTTGAAATTCGCCCGTTCCCGCCACTCGGCCCAGTCTGGCTCTGATTTTGACCGAGGCCAACGCCAACAGACAATCTTAATTGGTATTAAAGATAAACTCTTAAGTCTTAA
>CAYFXA010000022.1:0-12767 GCA_964347135.1 uncultured Gammaproteobacteria bacterium
GAATCCTTGCCAATTTTTATTCCTGCTAATCGATAGATGAATCTTCGCCAGCACCAAAACGGACACCAACCACTGCGGTTAACCACAAAGATTTTGAAGTCAAGCCACCAATTATAAAACCTGACAAAGGCGCGGCGGAAGGCTTCACTAACTCCCAGGGAATTACCATGTTTGTCAGTAAAAATAATTCCTTTTTTAGTGATTTTTATGTTTTCTGAATAAAGCATTATTTCGTCCTTTCTAAAACTTCAATCGTTTTTTGAGCGCATTCTTGCCAACTAAATTTTTGCGCTTGTTTTAGTCCTTTTTTCACTAGCTCATCTCTGTTTCTCATTGCTTTTTCTATTTCCTTGGTAATCTCTTGGGGTTGATAGGGATCAACAATCACCCCTGCCTTGTCCACAATTTCAGGCAAACTGCCGGCATTAGAAACAACCACTGGTGTCCCACAAGCCATGGCATCAACCACCGGAATCCCAAAGCCTTCCCAAAAACTAGGCATAACAAAAACTTTTGCTCCTCTCATTAAAGCCGGCACACTCTTTTCTTCAACAAACCCAGTGAAAATTACCCTGCTCCCCAAGCCCAGTTTTTCAACCTGGTCATAAATCGATTTAAAAAGCCATCCTTTGCGACCGGCAATCACTAGTTTCAAACCTTCTGTTTTAAGATTTTTAAACGCTTTTAGCAACCCCTCGATATTCTTATTGGGTTTTAAAGTACTCAAAAAAAGTAAATAAGCGCCCCTAATTCGATATTGTTTTTTAACTTTCCTAACTTCTTCCTCTTTTATCTCGGTGTTAAATTTTTTTCTATCGTATCCCGGGTAGGTAACCGTAATCTTATTTGGCTTAATCTGGTAATACTTAATTATATCATTCTTCGTCGATTCCGAGATAGAGAAAATGTGCCTAGCTCGTCTAATCGACAGGCTCGTCCAGAACTTTAGCTTCCAGTAAATTGGCTTGGTGAATTGTTGAGGAAAACGGATGTAACCCAAATCCATAATGGAAACTACTAACGGAACGGGAGAAAATAAAGGACAATAGTGGCCAGGGTTAAAAACAACATCAAACTTTTGTTGATACAAAGCGCGGGGTAAGCCAAAAACATTCCATAGTTTCTGAGGGCCAATCACTTGATATTGCCAATTTTTTCTTTGTTCAGGCAAATCGGGCAAAGGTTGGTCAGGAAGGAGAATCGTGTATTGGTTCTTTTTATCTATTTGATAAATCGTTTTTATCAATTCAAAGGCATATTGGTTGGAACCAACTCGATTTTTGATATTTGCCTCATAGCCAACTAAAGCAATTTTCACTTTTCGTTCTCAAATTTATTTTTTTTGATGTCTTTGATAAGCTTCATTATAAACCTTAAGGGTTTCTCTAGCTGTTTTCTCCCAAGAAAACAGTTTCGCTCTTTCTAAACCTGCTTTAATCAATGTTTCTTTTTTTTCAAGCACTTCCCTTATTCCTTGCGCAATCTCTTTAGCCATCCGAGGGTTAACCAAAACAGCGGCTTTTCCTGCTACTTCCGGCATACTGGAAACGTTCGCGGTCACCACTGGGCAACCACAAATAAACGCTTCTAAAATGGGTAAACCAAAGCCTTCATAAAGCGAGGGATAAACCAAGCAACTAGCACCACTGTAAAGAGCATTGATTTTTTCTCCTTCAGGAACAAAATCCGTAAAAATTATTCTTTTTTCCTCTAACGGAATTCTGACCTCCGAATAACCAACCACTACCAAACTAAGATTTAAATCACTCACCATTTTGAAAGCCTGAATAATTCTTTTAAAATTCTTTCGCGGCTGCCAAGGAGCATTAACTAAAAGATAGTCACCTTTGATGCCGTACTCTTTTTTTATTTTTTCTATTTTCTTTTGATTTTTTACTCTTGCCACTGTTTCAGGGGCTGCTTCGTGAATAACTTTTATTCGGTTGGGCTTTATTCCCAAGATTTCCACGGCGTCTTCCTTAGTCGCCTGAGAAACGGCAATAACTAAGTCTGATTCCTTTTTAACCAAATCAAGTCGGCGCTGATGGACATTTAAAACTCGGGGATGAACTTCCTTGCCTGTTTTTAAAAAGGTTAGATCGTGAAGCGTGGTTACTTTTGCCGCTCTAGCTAAAGGTTCAATCCAATCAGAAGTATGAAAAACATCGACTGGGCCAATAAATTTTTCAATGGGGAAAAAACGAAATCGGTTAAAAAGAGGCTCAGCTAAAGTAGGTGGCAGGGTAATAATTTTGGCCTTAAAGTTCTTATTAATTTTTTGGGTTTCATCAGCAAGCTCTTGAAGTGTATCTTTTTTTCTTAAGGAACCACCAAAAAGAAAATATTGATTTTTCTTATCAATTTTGGCAAAAGCTTTAACTAAATTCCGGGTATAGAAAGAAACGCCGGTCCAATGAACTATTTGACTGATATCAATTCCGATTTTCATAATGGTTCGTAAACCCAGAGCGGAATTTGATTAAAACTAATCTCCTTTATTTTAACAAAGCCGTTTTGATTAAGCCACGAAACGGTTTCCTCTTGAGAATCAAACATGGGAACTAAATAACGAATGTAATAGATAGTTGCCTCCGAATAAGGAGAAAGTCTTAAGTCCAAGTCTTTTTCTTTTACTGTTTGGAAGCCTTCGCTTAGGCTAACTAGTGGCACTTTTTCCTTGGAATAATACTTGTAAGGCCAATTGGAAGTCTGGGAGGGTAAAATCACTACTCTTTTCTCTTCTGAAGGCGATTCAATAAATTGGACTAGTCCCCGCCAATCCTCGCGGTGAAAATAGGAATTAGTGTAATAAATACTTGTCGTAATGAGATTAACAAAAAGAATAAAAAAAACTAATATAATTTGCATTATCTCCGTTCTGACTCGAGAAATTCCCCAAACTAAAAGCAAATAAAAAGCTGGTAAAACAAGTAATAGGCGAAAGGGTTGATAATTGGGAACAAAAAGGGAAATTATCCAGGCACAAAAGATGGGAATAGCAAACCATGATAATAAGATTAATGGCTTTTTCTTATTAACCAATCCCCTAGCAATTATGGCTCCGTAAATTAAAAACAAAATTCCAGCAACGGCGGCATAAATTATTTTGTTAAAAATAGTAATCCTCCCGATGGAGAATTTAACAAAAGTTAGCGGCAAAGCTTTGAAAAAACCAAGATTAACCAATCTCCCCCACTCTGGTAGGGCAGTGGTGGCTTGGCGACCGGTTAGAAGTTGAGTTTTTAACAAAACCAAATTGGGAGTGAATAAGAAAAGGCAACACGAGATTAACTTTAGGCGTTGCCATTTCTTCTGCCAAAGAACAACTAAAGCCTGAGCTAAAAGAATAAAAAGGCCAAAGTAATTGGCATATAGCAAAAAAGTGGTGGAAAATAAATATCCGAAAGTTTCTTTTCTACTTCTTTGCTTGAGTTTAGTAAAGAAATAAAAGGATAAACTCGCTAAAAGAGTTGTTAAAGCGTAATTGCGCGCTTCCTGGGAGTAATAAATATGAAAAGGGGCTGTTGCCATTAACAGAGCAGCGATTATTGAGAACTTTTCAGAAAGAAATTTTTTAGCAATTAGATAAACTATCCAAACAGTAGCCACCCCAAAGATAACCGATGGCAATCTAAGAATAACTTCCCCAGAGCCAAATAAATGAACCCAAAGCCAGATTAAAAAGCGGTATAAAGGCGGATGGAAATCGCCCCCTAATCCTTGAAAAATTCCGGAAAAGGAACCTTGAGAAGTAATTGCCCGAACCGCTTCATCAAGCCAAAGTGACTGATTGAGATTAATCAACCGCAAAATTAAAGCCAAAAACAGAATGCCCCCTAATTGCCAGTGGCTGGTAAGCTGAGTTTTAAAGTCGATTAAGGTCTCGCTGGTTCTTTTTCCTAGAAAAGTTTTAACTATGGCCCGACAATACCTGAATGAGGGGCTATTTTTCAGAGCCTGAACAAAGAATTGCCTGGCTTTCTCCATGTTCCTTTGGTGATAATACAAATCCCCTAAACGAAACTGCCAGGCAGCTAAAATTCTCTTATTTTTCTTGATTGCTTGTTGATGTTTTTGAAAAATAATTTCTGAAGCTTTTAAAACAACTTTTCTTTTACTCGTCAGTCCTGTTAGTAAAATAGGAGCCTCAATTAAGATTTGGGGTAAACATTTGAAGTGAAAACGCTGACTTATTCTTAAAAATAATTCCCAATCTTCATAGCAAGGAAGTTTTTCATCAAACAAACCCACTTTTTCAAAACATTCTTTTTTAACCACAGCCGTGGGCAAACCAACAAAATTTTCTAAATAAAGCTCCCTTTGAATCTCCCCTTCCTTTTTCCCTTCTTCACCAACAACTTCATCAGGAAAGTATTTTGCCTTTCTGCCATCGGTTCTTTTCATTCTGGTATAAACAACACCTATTTTCTCACTCGCGTTTCTAAAAGCCTTTATCTGCTTTTCCAATTTTTTTTCATGCCAAAGGTCGTCATCATCATTAAAAGCGATTAACTCCCCTTTTGCTTTTTTAAGACCAGCATTCCTTGCTTTGGCTGCGCCTTGATGTTTTTTAAAACGAATAAATTTAACTCTTTTATCTTTAATTTTTTTAATAAGTTCAGAAGTTTTATCAATCGAAGCGTCATCAATAATAATCACTTCCATATTTTTGTAAGACTGTCCTAAGACCGAGCCAATCGACCGCTTCAGTAATTTGAACCGATTACGTGTAGGAATAATGACACTAACTAGAGGATTTTTTCTTTTCATTCAGGCTAGATTGTGGTAAATTAATAGCCAAGCCACCTTTTAGTATAGCATAAAAAGAGATAAGCTGAGGCTATGACAACAAGAAATTTTGGTTCAATCGCAGGTATATTTTTAAACAACTTATCCGTTAAACAAACCGTCCTCAAAAACACTTTCTGGCTAGTTTTAGCCGAAGGGTTTTCTAAAGTTCTCTCCTTTATTCTTTCTATTTTTGTCGCCCGTTATCTCCAAGCAAGCGGTTATGGCGTTTTCAGTTTTATTTTTGCTTTCAGCGCCTTATTTGCCATTTTTGCTGACATTGGTCTCTCAACTCTCACTATTCGGGAAATAGCCAAAAACAAAAAGATTGTCCGAAAATACATCGACAATCTTCTTATTTTAAAATTCCTCTTAGGCTTGGCAACTTTCCTTCTCATTTTCTTAACCGTTCAATTTTTAGGCAAACCGCCAGAAGTGAAATCTCTTGTTTATTTGACCGCTCTTTTTATTGTCGTTAATTCTCTTACCAGTTTTTTTCAATCAATTTTCCAGGGATTTGAAAAAATGGAGTTTTTAGCGATATCTAAATTAGTTTATTCAATTACTTTATTCACCCTCTCTTTTTTTGTCATTTTACAAAATTTAGGTATCCAGACTTTAGTAAAAGCCAGTGTTTATACTGCTCTGATTACTTTAATTTTAGTCATCACTCTTACTTGGAAAAAATTCACTCCTTTTCGAATCGAACTAGATTTTTCTTTTTGGAAAAAAACCTTAGGAGAAGCTTGGGCTTTTGGTTTAATCGGTTTACTTGGTTTAATCTATTTCCAGCTTAACACTATCCAAGTTAATCTCATTGCCGGAGATACAGAAACAGGATGGTATAGTGTCGCTTATCAATTCATTCTCGCCCTAATTACTCTAGTCAATCTTTTCTTTGCTTCTCTTTTTCCGACTTTATCAAAAGTTTATAAGCAATCAAAAATAAGATTTTATACACTTTTAAGTTATTTCAGCCAAAGAGCAATTTTGGTTTGTTTTGCTGCCTGCCTTATTCTGTTTATTGCCAGCCGATATTTGATTTCTTTTTTATATGGGTCTGAGTTTTCCAACAGTATCAACATCCTCCGGTTATTATCAATCTCCGCTTTCATTCTATTCATTAACACCCCTTTTTCTGAAGCTTTAAGAATAATGAATTTGCAAAAAGACTACTCAAAATTGCTTTTTTGGGGAGTTCTCTTAAATTTTCTTCTTAACTTCCCTCTCATTTATCTCTGGGGTGGTTTTGGGGCTTCATTGACAACTATTTTCTCGGCGTCACTCATCAGTTTTCTTTTGATAAAGAGATTTAGCAAGCAAAAAGTGATTGACTTAAAGACTCAAAGATGAAGAAAATCTACGAGAAAAAGTTTGGTGTTTATAAAGACTATCTTAATCCTTACTTATTAGAACACGTTCCTAAAAAGAGTTTTATTTTGGACGTCGGTTGTAGTAATGGACTTCAAGGAAAATATTTGCGCGAAAAGAAAGGCTGCATCGTCTATGGCGTTGACATTTCTCGCCAAGCAATCAAAGAAGCAAAGAAAAATTTAGATAAAGCCGAGATTGTGGATATAGAAAAAGACAATCTCCCTTTTAAAGAGAAATTTGACGTCATTATTTTCAGTGACATTCTAGAACATCTAGCTTATCCAGAAAAAGTGTTGAGCAAACTCAAAAAACACTTAAAAAAAGATGGCCTAGTTGCTGCCGCTATCCCCAACGTGGCTAATTTAAAAATCCGACTTCACTTGCTTTTAGGAAAATGGGATTATCAAGAATTAGGCATCTTGGACAAAACCCACCTTCGTTTCTTTACCAAAAGAACAGCGCGCCAGCTTTTTGAAGACAGCGGTTTAAAGATTATTAAAGAAGATTGGTCACCTGAGTCTGCTTCTATTCCTTGCCAGATTTGCCCGCCTTTGTTTGCCCGTCATATTATTATTGTCGCCAAAAGAAAATGAAAGTAAAATTCCTTCTTATCAATGCCATTGATCCTGCCAAAGAAATCGAAGCGTCGCTTCCCCCTTTGGGATTAGGTTATCTCGCTAGCGTTCTTCGAGAAGAATTTGGCGATGATATCCGTTTTAAAATCATCAACAACGATATCAAACAAGAAATTAAAAAATTCAATCCTAATGTTATTGGTATTACTGCAGTCTCCCAAAATTATAATCGCGCCATTAAATACGCCCGAATTGCTAAAGAGCAAAAATTGCCGGTAATAATGGGTGGCATTCACATTACTTCTCTTCCCTTTTCTCTTTCAAAAGAAATGGATATCAGTGTTATTGGTGAAGGCGAAAAAACCATTATTGACCTTTTTAATCTTTATTTCAAAAAAAAGAGCTTTGACAAAAAGGACTTAAAGAATATCAATGGCATCGCTTTTCATGACAAAGAAAAGCTAATCTTAACCAAAGAAAGAAAAGTAATTGAACCTCTGGATAAAATTCCTTTGCCCGCCAGAGATTTAATGGAGATTGAAAAATCAACGAGCATGTTTACCTCCAGAGGTTGTCCTTATAAATGCGCTTTTTGCGCTTCTTCTTGTTTTTGGAATAAGCTCAGATTTTTTTCCGCTCAATATGTTGTTCAAGAAATAAAATATCTTTATGAAAATTATCAAGTTAAGCAGATTGAATTATGGGATGACTTATTTATTGCTAGCAGAAAGAGGCTGAAACAAATTGCCAAACTGCTCAAAAAAGAAAAGCTTCTAGGTAAAATAAGTTTTGGCTGTAATATGAGGGCCAATTTAGTTGACAAAAAATTAGCACAATTACTAAAGGAAATGAATTTCCGAAATGCTTGTATGGGACTTGAGTCAGCTTCTCCTAGGATTCTTAAATATCTCAAAGGAGAATCTATTAAGGTTAAGAATCATGCCAAAGCAATTAGAAAACTCAAGGAAGTTGATATCAAATCCCACGCTACTTTTATCATTGGTTCACCAATGGAAACCCAGCAAGAAATTCTCAAAACTCTAGATTTTATAAAAAAAAGTGAATTAGATGACTTTGATGTTTATGTTTTGACACCCTTTCCGGGGACGCCAGTTTGGGAGGATGCTAAAAAAAGAAATTTAGTTAGTGAAGATATGGATTGGCGTGCCTTAGATGTTGATTTTGCCAAAAATCACAAAAAAGCCATCATTCTCTCAGAAAAATTATCACGGCAAGAGATACATAAGTTGTACTTAAAGTTTATGAGAGAAAAGAAAATGAGAGTGAGAAAAAGATTACTAATTAAAGCCCTAAAAAATCCAAAAAAAATTCCTTTAAGCTTAATGAAGATTGCCAAAAACCGATTATCAAAATGAAAAAACTAAAAGTTAGCGTTATCATTCTTAACTGGAATGGTTGGCAAGACACAATTGAGTGTCTAGAATCCTTATCCAAGATTTCTTATCCTTATTATGAAGTAATTGTTGTCGACAACGGCTCTGAAGATGACTCAGTCAAAAGAGTCAAAGCATGGAGAAAAAAGGAATTAATTAAAAAGTTTTCTCTGATAGAGAACAATAAAAACTATGGTTTTGCCAAAGGGAATAACATTGCCATTAAACGAGTTCTTAGGGAAAGGCAAAGCGCTTACATTCTTCTGCTTAATAACGATATGGTGGTAGAAAAAAATTTTCTAAACGAGCTAGTGAAAGTGGCGGAAAACAATCCCAAAATCGGGATTGTCGGCTCAAAAATTTATTTTTATCCACCAAGAACAAAAAATATTATTCAGTCATGCGGCGCAGGCATAGATTTGAAAACCGGCAAGTTAGTCAATTATGGTGATGGCGAAATAGACTCAAAACAATTTAAAAAAACAAAAAAAGTCATTTATGTTTATGGCGCTTCAATGCTGATTAAACGAGAAGTATTTGAAAAAATTGGGTTTTTTGATGAAAAATTTTTTGCCATTGCTGAAGATGCTGATTTATGTTTGAGAGCAAAAAAAGCAAACTATATCAGTTGCTGCGCTTATCTGTCAAAAGTTTGGCATAAAAGTGAAATTTCAATTAAAAAAGTGCCAGGTTTTGCGGATTATTACCGCACCAGAAATCTTTTTTGGCTAGAAAAAAAGCACACGACCTCCACTCAATTTCTTTTTTTTCTGATTAGTTATTTTCTCTTTCAATCCCCCCAAACAGTCCGCCATCAATACCTCAAGCAGAGGAAATTTACTCTCTTGAAATCTTATTTTCGCGGGATAAAGGACGGCATTCTGGGCTGAAGTCAACAAAAAAAGGTGCCAGCGGCACCTCTTTTTGAGATCCTCAGGTGTGAAAATTATTTCACAATTAGAAAGTATCTTATTAATTTTAGTTTGTCAAGCCCCAAAAACGTCCTGATTAGAGCCTGGATAAAAAATTAAAGTAACCCTCAGAAACTCTGGCCAGAGAATATTTCTTTAAAACTGCTTCCCTTGCTTTTTTACCAAATTTGGCTCTTTGAGCTGGGTTATTTATTAAAAGCTTCAAGGCTGAATAGATTGCTTCCGAATCTTCCTTTTTTACTAATAGACCATTCTCATTATCACTAACCACAGTTTTTAGACCCCCGACTTTGGTTGCTATTATTGGCAAACCAGAACTCATTGCCTCCAAAACGGATAAAGCAGTTCCTTCGGAGTGAATGGAGGGATAAACAAAAATATCAGCTGTCTGAAGATATTTGGCCACCTCTAACTTTTGTTTTTCATCTAAAAAATAGATGTTTCTCATTTTATCTTTTTTGGCGGCTTTTCTTAGTTGTTCCTCAACTGAGTCAGGTTGATTTTTACCCGAACCCAAAAGAACCAAAACTGCCTTTTTTTGTTTTTGTGACAACTTTTTCCAGGCCTTAAAAAGAAAAACCAAGCCTTTTCTTTGCACTAACCTACCGCAAAACATTACTATGATTTTATCTGAGGGAAGGTCCAATTTTTTTCTTAGGTTTTTCTTGTTTTTGCCCGGTTTGAAAACGTTTTCATCAACACAGTTAGGCAAACTTTTTATTTGGCCCTCTTTCATGCCAAATTCTAGAAGTTCTTTTTTTACCTCGTTTGTTTGGGCAACATAAAAATTGGCCTTTTTAGCAAGCAAGAGGCGAAGTTTTATCAAGGGATGGACAAACCGTTTAGGCGATAATGCTTTGGGACCAGAAAAAAACAACTCTCCTGGAGTTTCTACCTTGGCAATCACTTTTTTTGACAATATTTTTCCTGTTAAAATTGCGGTTGAACCAAAAATATTAGCCAAGCCGCCATTAACATAAAGAAGATTGTAAGACTGGCGATTCGTTAACAAAAACAATAATAAGTGAAAACCGCCCAAATAATCTGCTAACCGAGAAATTCCCGGACTCCCCAACCTTACTACCTCAAATCCTTGTTTGAATTTTTCTTTTCTGGGGAGATTATTTTGCCACTGTTTGGTCACCACCAAAACTTTGGCTCCTTTTTTTGTAAACTCTTCCGAAAGCTGGTAGCATTGTGTCTCGGCTCCACCAACAAAAGGAAAAAATCTTTCAATTATCATTACAATGGAAAAAGAAGGTTTTTTTGACATTGGCTAACTTTAATATTCCTCAAATCCCCAGGAATATAGTTCAACTGGCCATTTGTTCCAATCTGGTGAAAACCAAGTATATTCTTCTCTCTTTTCCAAAAAAAGATTTTTCTTAGCAAAATCAACTAATCCTTGGGGATAAAATCTAAAATTATGCTCTATGAGAACAATAAAACCAAACTCAAAGTTTTGGTAAACCTCCTCAAATTCCTCAAAATCATGAATAAAAGTAGCGCCAGTGTTTTTGTTCTTAATAATGTCCTTTGCCACGTTAATTCTTGGAACAAAGTCTACGTTTCCTTCTCCTAAATACCAAGCGGGTATATCTTGATCAATCTCAATAATGGCAATTTCTTTTCTTTCTTTATTTTCTATTTTATCTTCAACGATTTTGTAGATACCTTGATGGTCTATTTCTGGTATTTCTCTCATATCATAATTGAGAGTATAAAACAGCCGCGGTTTTAAAGAAAATTTATTACCATTTAATAAAATAAAAGCTAAAAGAAAAAAGAAGATGAGAATAGGTTTAACTTTTCTTTTTGAGAGCAAACTGGCTATTCGGAATAAAGCATAGGAAGAAATCAAAAACAACAATGGGAAAAGTGGCAAAACATATTTTTCAAACGGAACAAGAAGAAAAAAAGATGCTAAAAACAAGTAGATTCCCAAACTAAGGAGAAAAAATAGTAATTCGGTCCTTTTTTTAGAGAGCCAAAGGTCTATTAAACCTAAAAGAGCAAGGAATGATATCAAACCATATTGACGCCAAAAAAGAGAATGATAATAAAACAAAAAATTTCTGCCTTTTAAAACCTCTTTTAACTTCTCAGCAAAAACCCAGTCTAATGCAATTCTGAAATTGGTTAGGTAAAGAACAAAAACAATAAAGATAAGAAAACCAAACAAAAAGAGCTTGTTTAAAAAGATCTTGTTTAAATCTCCTTTTATCAATAAATAAAAAAAGGCAATGGGAATAATCATCAGACCCAAAGTGTGCGTCCAAATACTTAAGAGTGAAAACATGCCGAAAAAAATTAGGTGAAATAACTTTTTAGATTTTGTAAATAGATAAAGACAGTAGAGGGAAAGAAGAAAAAACAATTCCAGAATTACGTAGCCACGAGCTTGTCTAGACCAAGCAATTTGAATATAGGAAAAAGTCGCTAAAAGCGAAGCCGCCAAACCAACATAATTATTGAAAATCTTTTTGCCAACATAATAAATCACTAAAATCAAAAATGTGCCAAAGATTACTTCTGGAAAACGAGCCGCAAATTCATTTTGACCAAAAAAAACAAAAGAGAGGGCGGTTAAATAGTGGGTGACAAAATAAGAATTTTCTTGATACCCAGTTAGACTAATTTTGGGAATTCCTGTTTCGATAATTCCCCGAGCGAAGCGGGCGGTTGACGCCTCATCAACCCAAAAAGAATAGTTGCCTGCCAATCCATTAATACGATATAGAAAGCCGATTAACAAAAGAAAAACTAAAACTATCTCATAAAAATTTTTTCTAAAGAAGCGCATTTATCCTATTATCTCAATTATTGTTACCCTTGTCTATTTGATAAATGTAAAAAGCAGGGGTTTTGTCAGGGTAAAAAACTGTTTCAAAAGGAGGCTGGTCCAAAAGAGGATATTCCGAATACCTCTCTCGCAATTCTGAAGGAAAAACGATGAATGAAATATCATCTTCTTCCAAAAACTCTCTAAGGTCGGTCACGGATTGGGGAAGAGAAAAATAGAGATTGGGATACATTTTATAAAAAACTGACTGATTAATCTGGATTTTAGTTGGAATAAAAAGAGAATATTCTTTGGCATCAGTCGCTTGCCAAAAACGGAAATACAAATGAGGATAGTAGCCATCCCAAACAACAAGCGTTGGTTTTGATTCGTGCTTAATTTGAAAATCGGATAATTCTTTAAAACCAAATTCATAGCTTTTTGCGGCTCGGGCTGGATAGACATGAAAATAGGCAAACAAAAAGGAGTAAATAAAGTAAAGCCCTATTCCGGTAATGATCAAAAGGTAAATCAGTTTAAACTTCGGTTTGATTAATTTAATTGATTCAACCAAGCCAAGAGCCGATAAATAGGTCAAAAAGGGCATCATTGTTATTGCTCTTAACAAATAACCGGCTCCGTCTTTGGTAATCGCGGCTGGAACCGGCGAAATCAAAATCCAAACCAAAAAAATTTGTTTAATCTTCCAATCTTTTGACTTAAAAAACAAAAAGGCCCCATAAATCATAAAGGGCATCAGGAAAGGATAAAAAGTCCCTACCTGACCAGTTGAGTGACGTAAAACGGGGTCGCCTTTCAAGAAAAGAAAGTCTGGAGAAAAAAAAGAAAGATAGTTTCTGACAAAGATATTAATAA
The DNA here is from genome assembly GCA_964347135.1 of uncultured Gammaproteobacteria bacterium. GTDB lineage: Bacteria > Patescibacteriota > Microgenomatia > PFEM01 > JAHIFH01 > CAYFXA01. The sequence continues at coordinate 12,722 of CAYFXA010000022.1, forward strand.
CCGAAAGCGGGTAATTATAAACTAACTTATTGGCTAATAGTTCTGG
>CAYFXA010000023.1:0-33984 GCA_964347135.1 uncultured Gammaproteobacteria bacterium
ATTGGATTTAGGTTGTCAAGCGCAAGAATGAAAAATAGCCTCCTCCGAGGCTGATAAAATAATATCACAAAGCTAAGTTAAAGTCAATACTATGGGATGGTTTAAAGAGAGTGTCGGGCTGGGAGGCAACTTGTTGATAAGTTTGGTCACCTTTGACCCCAGCCCATAGTAGAGAGGAAAACAAAACCTTCTTATTCCTCCCTTTCCTTGCCGTCGGGATCCCACCTGCTGCACCGAGGATCGTCCCTGGTGCTTTTCTCGCAAAGTGGCTCGACAAACGGACATGGCCGCTTGTCATAGATACAGATACGCCTAAACATACCAGATCCTTTCACCTTCCGACTCCTTTCAAGGTTTTGCTACCTCAAGCTAAAATCACACCTGCGCTATGCAGGTTAGTTCTAGAAAGTGCTAAAAAAATTGGACCAATGCCCAATTTTAAAGGAATTATAGCTTTTTTTTAGGCTAAGAGTCAAATGAGTGTAACCCCTTGACAAACATGTTATCAGCCTTTAAAATAGCAATCGTCACTTGAAAGTGATAATTTTTTTTGATAGAATTTTCTAAGATGGCAAAACGAAAAAAGAAAACAACTGCTCCTAAACTCAAACCCATGGCTGGTTATGCTTTGATTGAGCCAGTTGAAGCGGAAAAAAGAACCGCTACGGGCATTGTTCTTCCTGATACTCATGATGAAAAATCCCAACGGGGTAAAGTCATTGCCATTGGCACCTCCCAAATAACTGATTCCGGTAAAGAAATTAAGCCCGAATTTAAAGTCGGCCAGACCGTTATTTACAAAAAATGGGGTGGGGATGAAGTTAAATTAGGTATTTCTGGCAGAGAATTGATTTTTGTTAAATTTGAAGACGTTTTAGCAATAGTTGAATAATATGGCGAAACAACTTAAATACGCTGCTGAAGCAAGAGAAAAACTAAAAAAAGGTGTTGATGCTGTGGCTAAAGCCGTTGGCACAACTCTTGGCCCCAAAGGCAGAAACATTGCTTTGGATAAAAAATGGGGTTCGCCCTCGGTGGTTCATGATGGTGTTTCCGTTGCCAAAGAAATTGAGCTTGAAGACCCGTTTGAAAACATGGGGGCTCAATTGGTAAAAGAAGCGGCTGACAAAACCAATGATGCTACTGGAGACGGAACCACAACCGCCACGATTCTTGCTCAGGCAATTGTTGATGAGGGAATTAAAAACATTACTGCTGGAGCCAATCCCATGGTTCTTAATAAAGGGATTGAAAAAGCAGCTGAACAAGCAGTCAGTTCAATTAAAAAACAATCTAAGCCAGTTAGAGACAGTGGTGAAAAAATTGTTCAAGTAGCCACTATTTCCGCTCAAAATCAAGAAATTGGTGAAAAAATTGCTGAGGCTTTGAAAAAAGTTGGTCCCAACGGTGTGGTTACGGTTGAAGAGGGCAAAGGTTTGGAATTGGTGATTGGTTACAAAGAGGGAATGGAATTTGATAAAGGCTTTGTTTCCCCTTACTTTGTGACTGACCCAGATTCAATGGAGGCTACAATTGAAAATCCTTTTATTCTTTTAACTGATAAGAAAATTTCTTCTCTTCAGGAACTTTTACCCTTTTTAGAGAACTTAGTTAAAACTTCCAAGAATTTGGTTATTATTGCTGATGAACTTGAAGGTGAAGCTTTGGCAACAATCGTGGTTAACAAACTTCGAGGCACCTTCAATGTTTTAGCGGTTGAAGCTCCTGGTTTTGGTGATAGGAGAAAAGAAATGCTTGAAGATATTGCCGTCTTGACTGGAGGGACCGTTATTTCCGAAGACGTAGGCAGAAAATTAGAGGAAGTAACGATAGAAGACTTGGGTCGGGCAGACCGAGTAACATCTGATAAAGACAATACGGTTATTGTTGGCGGCAAAGGGAGTAAACGAGCGATTGACGGCAGGATTAAACAAATCAAAGCTGAATTAGACCGAAGCACTTCAGAATTTGATAAGGAAAAACTCGAAGAAAGACTGGCAAAACTAACTGGCGGGGTAGCGGTGATTGAGGTTGGGGCAGCTTCAGAAACAGAAATGAAGGAAAAACAGGAAAGAGTCAAAGACGCGGTTTCGGCCACAAAAGCAGCCATTGAAGAAGGAATCGTGCCTGGTGGTGGAGTGGCTTTACTGGCTGCGGCTGAAGCAATTGAAACAAAAGGTTTGAAAGGCGATGAATTAACTGGCACAAAGATTGTTAAAAAAGCCTTAGAATCACCCACAAATCTCCTGGCCGAAAACGCTGGTGAAGATGGCAATGTTGTTATTGCCAACATTAAGAAAAAAGAAAAAGGGCATGGTTTTGATGTTTTAAAAGGCGAATATGTGAATATGATTAAAGCAGGCATTATTGACCCAGCCAAAGTAACCAGAACCGCTCTTCAAAACGCTGTTTCCGTGGCCATGATGATTCTGACAACCGAAGGACTTGTAACAGATATTCCTGAAAAAGAAGAACCAGTTCCTCCAATGCCTCAAGGTGGCGGAATGGGAATGTAAAAGAAAATAAAATTTAAAGTTAAACCCGCGCAAGCGGGTTTTTTTATTCCCTAACTAATAATTTCTCAACATCATAGACAGTTGGTACAGAGGCGTCTGCGTGTTTTGATTTTCCCCAAACAAAAATAGTTTTCATTCCCAGTTTTTTGGCAGGAATAATATCACTGTGATCAATATCACCTATAGAAACGCATTCTTCTGCTTTTGTTCCAAGCATGTCCATGGCTTTTAAAAAAGGCTCGGGACTTGGTTTGTAAGCGGAAACATCTTCCTTGGTGATTATTGCTTTAAACAGATTTTTCTCTAATCCAAGAATTTTTAATGTTTTATCTATGGAGTTTTTCGTACTATTAGTAACGATTGCGTGTTTGTATTTGTTTAGATTTTTAAATAACTGGATAAGACGCAAATCCTTTTTTAAATATCTGCTTTTATCAATGCTGTCAATAACCTCTTGGATGGCAAATTTTCCTAGCCCAAATGCTTCCATAGTGGCTGTTTTGCTTTTTCTTTTTTTGAATTCTTTTTCATATTTTTGTTTAGCTTCGTTTATTGGGATTTTTAATTTTCGGGAAACATATTCATAAATTCTATTTTTAAACTCCTTTTTCATTTGAGGCGATACGGTGTAAAAAGTCAAATCAACATCCCAGAGGCAATATTTTACATTTGCAAATCTTTTATCCATTGACTAATTTTACCATTTTTATTCCCCTTGACACATGCCTACAAGCCTGGTAAGATAGCTTCCAACATGGACAAATGGCAAAAGCCAGTTCAATCCTGCCTTCACCCCATTTTTAAGATGGGGAATACCGCTTATGCGGTTAAAAACCCCAAATGGGAGGCTTTTGCCTTGGTTTCAAGCTAAAATCTTGAGTTTGTTGCTTCAGGCAAGCCTCCGAGAACGGAGGCTTTTTTCTTTCCCTAAATTTCTCTCTCTTCGGAGGTTTTTCTGACTCAAAAAGCGCGAAAAGCGAAAAACGCAGCTGGGATTCTGTGATTTGGGTCAGAACATTGAAAAAGAGGAGAGGGAGATGAAAAGAATAAGTCAAGTGTTTATTGTAACTAAGGCCCTGGGAAGTATGAGTGTTGGCTGGATTTTCAGTACCTATGTTTTGTTCTTGTTGGAGCATGGGTTAACGCTTCTTCACGCCAATTTGCTTAACCTAAGCTTCATGACCACCTACTTTCTTCTTGATCCTTTTACTGGTCATTTGGCTGGCCGGGTGGGGCAGAAGAGAGTCTATATCTGGGGGTTGGCTGTTTCGGGACTAGGAACGCTCATTTACGGCTTAGGCAGAACATTTCAGGCTTTTCTTTTAGCGGAGATAACGGCTGCTATTGGAGCGGCTTTAATGTCCGAAGCCATGGAATCATGGTTGCGCAACAATATGGACGCAGCAGCGAGTCACAAAGTCATTAGTCAAGCTTATGCTGTTTTTTCTTTGGCAACGATTCCTACTGCTGTTGCTGGAGGGATAATTGGCGAAGCTTTTGGTCTTCATTGGCCATGGCTAATAGGAGCTTTGTGTCTTGAGGTGAGCGCTTGCTTCATCTGTATTGTTCTCCGCCGTTTGCCTGAAGGTCAACCTAAGAATGAAGCCAAAGAAGTCCTACCAGGTATTTTCGAAATCGCTCAAAGAACCTGGCGAAGTCCGCCTTTGCGCTTTACCGTGGTGATTGCCTTAGTGTCAACAGCGGCTTTCCAGCCTCTGAATATGTTTTGGGCACCGGTTCTGCGAGATGCTAGTGGTTCAGCCTGGTGGTTGGGTTCAATGTGGGTGGGAATTGCCATTGCCAGTGCTTTTGGTGCGTTCTTAGCCAATAAATGGCTTAAGCACAATGGCCTTGAGATTGCCTTGACTTTGTTTCTCATTGGCAGCCCTTTACTGGCAATTGCCTTGCTTTCACCTGCGTGGCCCTTGTTGGTGTCTGGCTTTTTAGCCCATGAAGTTGGTCGGGGAGCTCTTAAACCATTGCTGTTCACTTACAGTAATCGGTACATAGATGACTTAACTCGGTCAACCACCAACTCGATCAGAAGTGCCAGCGGGACTTTTGGTGCCGCCATTGGCTTGCTTGCCTCTGGCTTGCTCACTTTCGCTCTTTCTCCGTTAGCAGTTTGGGGGTTATCAGCAATCGCGCTGATTTTAGGAGCCCTCTATGCTTACAAGAGAAAAGAATAACCTCTAAAGAGGCTGGGTGACCCAGCATTCAGCCTCTTTTTTCACTAAGATAATATTCAAATTTATTGACATCATTCCATGGTTTTTTTAGAATGAGATTATGAAACAACTTCATCCCAAAGCAGTTTGGCTTTTCTTTATTAAAAATATTTTTGGCTTTTTGTTCCTGTTCCTTGTGTTTGGTTTTTTTGGCATGTCCACTTTTTTCACTGTTGGCATTAGCACCTTCCAATTAGACATATTGGGCGTTTCAATTTTTACTCTTCTTGTTTTCATTGTTGCCCCAATTTTTTTAAGCTATGTTTACGCTAGATTGGTTTATCGCTTTTATAGATACGGCTTGACTCCCGAGGGAATCAAAATCGAAAGAGGAGTAGTTTGGAAGCGCTACATTACCATTCCTTATGGCAGAATCCAAAATGTGGATATTTACCGAGGACCCCTGGCAAGAATACTTGGCTTAAGTGATTTGCAAATTCAAACTGCTGGTTATTCTTATAGAAAATTTTATTCTTCTGAAGGAAGACTTCCGGGATTGGCTCCTAAAGATGCTGAGTCTTTACGGGATGAACTCATAAAAAAAGTTGAGTCCAAATCCCAAGGTCTTTAATTCTCTTCTTAACTTCGTGCTAGAATTAACCCATGAAAGGTAAAAAGAAGGCTATTTTAATAATCGTAGGTGCTCTTTTAATTATTCTCGTTCTCTATTTAATTCAAAGGTACATTTACCGCTTTGATATTGAGGAAATAAAAACCTTTGTTCGCTCTTTTGGGATTTTGGGACCATTGGTTTTGATTGTCTTGATGACAATGACAATTGTTGTTTCTCCTTTAGCTTCTTTGCCTTTTTGGTTTGCCAGTTTGGCTTTATTCGGCTTTTTACAGACCTGCTTGATTGTCCTTGCTAGCCATAGTGCTGGTTCGACAATCAATTTCTTAATTGCTCAGCGCTGGGGAAGGCCAGTAGTAGCCAAATTAGTGGGTAAAAAAGGGATAGAAAAAATAGATAATGTTACGGAAATTATTGGTTTAAAAATGCTTTTCATTGCCCGGCTTTTTGGCGGTGCTTCAGCAGACTACGTTTCTTATGCCGCTGGTCTGACTTCAATGAAATTCAAACCCTACATCTTGATTAGTGTTTTTGTTTCGATACCAATGATTTGTCTTAATGTTTTTTTGCTTGACAGAGTTTTAAATCTTAACCCCCTTTTTCTTGCCGTCCTCGTTCCCTTGGGTTATGCTTTAGCCCTTGTTTTTCCTCTGGTTGTTTACAAATGGCCTAAAAAAAGCAGTAAAATATAGGGTCTTCATGCTATAATTAGCCTCAACTGCCCCTGAATATGTCTCAAACAAAAGAAGCCATTTTACCTTTAGATTGTGAAGCCTGGCTCCAAGAGCGAGGGGAGGAAATACGGAGGAGACTTACTTATATTCTCCTCAAAGGAGAACTTGATTGGAAAAACCTTAAAGGGAGGGTAATTGATTTGGGCACAGGAAGCGGGGCAGGAATGGTAGCTCTGGAATCTTTAGGAGCGACCCAAGTAGTTGGTGTTGAAGATGGGAGAGGATTAAAGGCGGTGATTGAAGAAATTGCCTCTCCTTATCCTCTTAATCCCCACGAAGTCTTTCCGCCGGCAGAGACTCTTAAACAACAAGGAAAAATTATTGACATGTCTAACGAGCAATATCTTGAGATTGTTAGAAAAGAAGGTTGGGAAGTTAGCTTAATTACTTGTTTTTGGATTGGATACGAACCACCAATTAAACAAATTGAAGAAGTCTTGAGGCCAGGAGGTCAGGTGGTTATTACTGCGGCGGAGGGTTGTTATTCTCTTTTAGAAGAAATTCGCAAAAAAACAAATCTTGATACGGAGACTATTAGAATACCAGGAAATATAGCCGATCAGCCAGTTAATGATGATCTTGTTCTTATAGGGACAAAAACTACTTCAAAATCGTCAGCGGGTTAAAAGTTTTGCCGTTGTCGTAAACCTCTAAATGCAAGTGAGCACCGGTTGCCCAACCAGTATGACCAACAGTACCAATAACCGTGTTTTTATCAACTTCTTCACCTTCTTTTACAACCACTTTCGCCAAGTGAGCATAAAGGGATTTAAACCCCGAACCGTGGTTAATAAGAATATGGTTACCGTAAGAAAAGCGGTTGTAGATAACTCTTTCTACTTTTCCTTCCATTAAAGGATAAACCGGCGCTCCTTCGATTTCGTTTAAGTCAATCCCTCGGTGAAGGGCATTATAACCTGAAGTGATATTAAAAGAATCCACCGGAACTCGAACCGATTTTTCGGTTGCTAATGAATCTTCTGTGGCAACCACGGTTGCTGTTTCTACTGGTTGGTCTGAACTGAAAGCAGAAATAGGAGGAATAACCATTCCCGTTAAAAGAGCCACCAAGGCCAAGTTAAAACCAAAAACTTTTCTTGATTGTTTTTTTTCAAAAAGGCGACGCAAAACTCGGCTGACTGGATGGCCAGCATAGCGCTTACTCGTCCCAATTTTGATTAATAGGGAAATAAGCTCAAAAAGATGGCCGACTGAAGTTTGTTTGGGACGACCCCGCTTGCGGCTAAAAGAAACCGCAAATTGGCGTTGTCCAAAAGTGATTGAGTAAGTCATAAAGTGGGCTAATTCACCCACAAAAAAATCCTCTCCGATAAACGAGAGAGGATCTACATATATTATACCACAAAAAGGCAATTTTTGAGGTTAAATGAAATGTTGTAAAAAAGCGTTTTTTCTTTGAAGAGAGATTCTATGGTTAGGATAATATATATATTCTAGGATTTTTTTGGTGTCTTTTTCTCCATAGCCAAGTTTCCATCTTGTTGGAGGTTTTCCATAACCACACAACTTTCTTTTATTAACGCCGAGCGCTTTTGTAAGGTGATCTCTTATTCTTCTTAAAAAAGGCTTACTTCCGCAGGTAAAATTACTTCGAATGTTAGTATAAAATTTTCCGTTTTTGCTGTGTTTATATCTAATAAAGTGAACACTACCATCGCCGTCAAAATATCCACGTATAAAATCTGGCAGAAGTTTAAAAGGAACTGGAGGAAATTTAAGCGTTTTTGATTTATTTTGTGTGCCTCCAAGTGTCTGAATATCAAAGTAAGCTTTCTTGGAGTGGATACAGAGTTCAAAAGTGTTTTTTAAGATTCCATTACGATGTTCACGGACAATGGGAGAGTTCGAATTCAATGTCTTTCTTATTATTTGCAAATGTTCGAGATTAATAGAATGAAATCTTATTCGGTAAGATCGATCGTGTTTCATGCTGCCGTCGGCAAACCAAAAACCGAGAACGTAAGCCATGGTAGGGGACCAGGAGGAGAAAAAGCTTTCATTTAGTTTGTATTTTCTAGAGTGATAAACGTTGGGCATTAGGAGTAGTGTAACCGAAAATAACCCGAAGAGTCAAGAGGTAAGCGTGAGAACTTTCTGGAAAGGTTTCTTTTTGGAGGCGCAGGTCGGATTCGCACCGACGTATAGCCGTTTTGCAGACGGCCGCGTTAACTTCTTCGCCACTGCGCCACACTTGCATTATCTCACTTTTAGGTTCAAAAAGCAATTTTTTTCCATAAGAAAAGGGCCTCAACCACACAGCTTTGTTACTACAAGACGCTGCGTTGCGTCGGCCCCTTCTTCTCGGCATCATGACCGAGATCGAAATCGATCCTCGATCTTTCCTCTAATGACTACGTAGATGAGGGGGGGATCCAACAATCACCGTAAAGGCGAGAACAACCAACAGGCAGACCTCGCCAACCCCTAACGCAGTTATTAGAAGATCACCTATGAAGTTCATTCTTCCATTCCTTTCTCTCAGCTCGAAGCATCAATAGCCAGCCTCCAAACCAAAGCCCTCCTCCAATTACTATTGCAACCCACGTTTGGGATTGGAGAAGAACGGGCTGATTGGCTAGGTTGTTGTCGTAGCTGAGGAGGAAACCGCCTATTGGAAAGCCGGCGAGAAACAGTAGAAACCCTAAATTTCTCATCTTCTCCTCCAGTCATACTAGTCAATCATATCAGTGATGCCAAGGTACTTCTGAAAAAAGCTAACCGCCTTTAATTCGCGAAATGAAAAAAAAGGCAGGGAACCCTTTTAAGTAGCCTATAATATATCACAAAATTCCTTGAAAGTCAACTGAGTTTTTTCTTGCTTCCTTTGTTTATCTATGTTATTATCCCTCTGATGAAAAGAAATTGGTTGATTATTACTGTCGCCATTTTAGTTCTTGTTCTTGGCGGTTTAATAATTAAGAATAAATTTTTCTCCCGACCGGGTGCAGGTGCCCTTCAGGTTTCAGCTACCCCCAAGGCAACAGTTTATATTGATGGTGAACAAGTGGGTTTAACCCCGTTTTTTAGTGACAAGATTGAAGCCGGTGAACACACGATTAGAATTGTTCCTGAAACAACGATTGATAGTTTAGTTACTTGGGAGGGCAAAGTTAATTTGGCTCCGGGCATTATTACGGCAATCAATCGAACCTTAGGGGCAACCGAAGCAGATTCATCCGGAGAAATTTTATCTTTAGAAAAAATTGCCAGTCGAAATAGTGCTTCTTTGACGGTTGTTTCCATTCCTGACCAAGCAGTCGTAAAAATTAATGGTGAACCAAAAGGCTTTGCTCCGGTTCTGGAAGAAAACTTAACCCCAGGCGATTATCAAGTAGTTGTTAGCTCTCCGGGCTTTGAAGAAAGAAGCATTACTGCTCAAACCGTGGCTGGTTATAAGCTAACCGTTAGCGTTAAGCTAGCTCAAAAGATTGAGGGAATTGCGGAAGCAACACCAAGCGGAGAACTTGAAGAGGAGGAGGAAGAGGAAGAGGAGGAGGAGGAAGAGGAAGAGAGTCCTTCTCCTTCACCAGAAACCACTCCCAAACCAAGCCCAACGCCGCCAGATACGCCCTATGTGAGAATTAAAGAGACACCCACTGGCTGGTTGCGAGTAAGAGCCGAACCTTCAACCGAGTCTGAAGAACTTGCCAAAGTTAATCCTGGCGAGGCATTTCCTTATCTTGATGAAGAAAAATTTGGTTGGTATAAGATTGAATACGAAACAGGAGAAGAAGGTTGGGTTAGTGGTACTTACTCCGAACTTGTTGAATAGCTAAGGTCTTACTCCATATATAATTATTACCACTAAAAAAATCCAAATAGCGACTGTGGCTAGAAGTGTTTTGTCACCAAGAAGAACTCTTTCTGGTGATTCTGCTCGGTCAGTGCCTTCATGAATAATTCTTAAATACCTCATAATTCCAAAAATAACTACGGGAATCGTGGCCATTAACCACTTATTAATCCCAGCAAAAGTCAGGGGCAGATCCCCTAAAAAGAAAATTCTTTGGCCAATCGGCGGTGGTGGGGCAAAAAAGGTATAAAGAGCGTACGCCATCCAAGCAGAGTTGGCAAACATGGAAAGATAAGAATCTAGAAGGGCTGGAGAATAATGAGTCAGGGTTCCTCGATGACGAGGAGCTTTTTGTTCAAGAATGGCTAACTCTGTTCTCCTTTTTCCAGCAGCTAGAAATAAGGCCAACGAGATAACACAGAGTAGGAACCAAACATTCATGTGAACATTGATTGCCAGGGCACCAGCATAAACCCGAATGATAAAGCCGCCAGCAATAGCAAGAATATCAATGAGAACAAGTTTTTTGAGCACCAAAGAATAGCTAATTTGAAGAATAAAATAGGCAAGACAGGCGAAGAAAAAGAAAAAATTAATTAAATAGGCTAAATAAAGGCTGGTAAAACTTCCAGTGATAAAAACAAAAAGAGCGGTGGCAATAGGAATTTTGCCACTAGCAATAGGACGCCTTTTTTTAACTGGATGGAGTTTGTCTTGAGGAATGTCAATGATGTCATTGAAAAAATAAATTGATGAGGTAAGAATGGTAAAGATAAAAATACATTTGACTACCAGCCAAAAGGGTTCAGCTAAAAAGAGTTTTCCGGAAAAGACTAAAGGAGCTGCTAAAGCAAGATTTTTTAAGGCTTGCCTCGGCCGAATGGAGTAAAAAATGTAGAGAGGAAATTGAACCACAAAAATAATACCCCAATAAGAACAGCTAACATGGCTATTGTATAGAATTTACCCTGGCTGTTCAAGTTAAGGGCCAAGAGGCCTAAAAAGGCAGTGATTCCCCAATAAAACACAGCCGCTCTTCGTTTTCCCCAGCGCCATTCGTCAAGAAGTTTATGATGCAAATGCCCCCGATCTCCCCAAACAGGTGAACGACCAACCAGGATTCTACGAACAATGGAATAACCGGCATCAATTAAAGGTACTCCTAACACCACCATGGCGGTAAGAATTTTACTGGTAGCGAGAATGGTAAGAACGGCAATCATAAAACCAGCTAGTGTTCCGCCACCAAAACCGGGCATAATTTTTTGGGGATAGAAATTAAAAGGAAGAAAACCAAGATAGGCTCCAGCCAGGATTGAAGCCAAAATGGCAATGGGCCATTGGGTAATGTCAGCCGAATAACGAAAAGAAAAAGCGGCAATAGTAAGGCCAGCAATAACAACAATGCCTGGCAATTGGCCATCAAAACCCTTGGACCAATTAACAATATTGCTTAAACCAACAATCCAAAAAAGAGCCAGAATATCAGCAATAAGCCAAATACTGCGCGTTTCTCCCAAAAGTTGAAATTGGATTTGGGGCTGGTCAAGGCGAATAACGCCATTAAAAGGATTGGTAATAAAAGCAATTCCAATTCCAGCACCCACAACTGCTGCGGCAGCAAAAAAGCAGAGAATTAAGCGAAGGTAGGGATTAAGATCAAAACGATCGTCAAGTATCCCCATAACGGCCATAATCGTTACTCCCAACAAAATTCCTTTTAAATGTTTATCTAGGGGTAAAAAGATAAGCGAACTAATTAGTAAAGCTAAAAAAATAGGAACCCCTCCTCCTCGAGGAACGGGTTGAACATGAGTGGTTTTAGGAGTTTTGTGTTTAACAGGGTCTTCCACCCAGCCCAGACGGCGATAGATAAAAATGGTCACAGGAGTAACTAGTAATGAGATAAGAAAAGCAGAGAAAAGAGGTAAAAAAATTAAATTATTGATTAAAGAACCGTCCATTAAATGGTTAAACGGATAATTTGGACTAAGCTAATTAAAATCAAAAGGCAAAAAACTAAACTCGCTGCTGCCAACATTTTTTTCACCAAAGTTTCTTCTTGGGCTGCCAGTTGAGCGACAACCATGTTAGCAAAAAGAACAATTAGGCAGATAGCTGGAAGAATAATAATTCCCGGATAATTAACCAACTGGTCCTTTCCCCAAGGACGGGAGTAAAAAAGGGGAATTTCAGGGGGCAAAAAGCGCCAGACAGAAACAATAATCAAGACTTGGGCAATTAACAAAAAAAAGCCAGTTTGGGTAAAAGTTTTAGTTGGTTTTCTCACTTTTTTAATTCTAACACGGAATGGCTAGAGAAGCCGGTGGAAGATTCGGAAATCACCGATTTGTTTAGCCAGAAAATATTTCTCATCTAGCAAAAGAAAGAATTCTGAAAAAGGTCGTTTTTCTTGAGGGTCAACAATGATATAGCGGGGTTTCAGCTCTTGGAGTTTGGCGATTGTTTCTTGGTAGCCATCAAAGTCAATGATGTGATAGGCAACCGCATAGCGACCAACTGGAAGGCGCCGAGCAAGGGGGTAGATAAAAGGAATATTGCCCCAAATAAAGATTTTTTCATTGGCAATGGTGCGGGATTGGAGATAATTAGCCACTTGGTAAATATTATTAGCGCGACCATCAAAGTCTTTAAAGTATTCTTGTTGGTTTTTACTTCTTAAAACGAATTGATAGAAGTTAAGATAATAAGGAAGACTAGGATAACTCCAAAATTGGAAGCCAGAGAAGGTGGCGATAAAAATAACTAAGAGAGTGGCGGGAATAACTCTTTCGATAAGAAAGCCTTTTTCTTTAGCAAACAACAAACCAAAGCAAAGAGAAAGCGCTGGTAGGACTTGGATTAAGTAATGAGGATAAGGTCTTGAAGAAAGCAAGGCGGCGAACCATGAGAAAGCAAACCACATTAGAATTAGTTGAGCTCTAAAAGAGATTTTTTTTCTGAGAAGAAAAAGAAGGATAACAAGAAGAGCAACCACCCAAGCTCTGGCCAAAAGGAATAAGGGTAAACCACTTGCCTGAGTTTGGCCAGCCCAAGAGGAAAGATAAGGAATGTTTTGAAAAAAAGCAGCTGCTAAGTATTGATAAAACGCCCCCTGAAAAGCGTAGTAGATAAGAGTAATGAAAATTGGGAGAACAAAGCCAAAAACAGCAAAAAAGGCATTGCCTATAAGAGAAATGAGATTTCTTTTTGACAAAGTAAAAAGCAAGAGAATAACTAAAGCAGCGAAATCAAAGGCAGCAGGAACCTTGAAAAGGGTGGCGATTCCCAAAAAGGCTCCTGCTAAAAGCCAAACAATAATATTTTTAAAAACTTGAGTTTTTTTGCCAAAATAATATTTTGAGACAAGATAAAAGGCAGCAATGGTTGGTAAGAGCATGAAGTTTTCGGCATTAGCAACATTGCCTTCAAAAGAATGAATATTGGTGAAAAAAGCAAAGATTGCTGTTGTGGTAATGACCGCGGGCAGGTTTTTCTTAAAAAGAATCTTGCTTAACTGGTAAAAAACAAAAATAGTAACCAAATTCCAAAAAAAGGCAATTAAACGATAGGTAGAAAAATTGCCGGCTATACCAGCAAGAAGGTAAAGCATGGGCGGTTTATTGTCATGGATGTCACGATAAAAAACCAAACCTTTTTTTGCGGCCTGACCCAAAGCAAGGTAAATCCCTTCGTCGCCGTAAGTGAATGGTTCAAACAAGGAAGGCAAGCGCAACAAAACAACAAAAAGCAGAACAAATATCAACCAATATTTTTTCAGATTTTTCAAAGCCTTTTTAGCCATACAAAGTAAAGACTGCCAAATTGTTTACTGTCTTCAATTACATAACCAGGTACGCTCACTTCTTGAAGACTAGCACTTGTGATTAAACCAATTTTTTCTTCATCAGGCAATTGATTAATAACATCATTTTCTTCCATTAGGGCGGTGCCAGTATAAAAAGGCAAAGGTTCAGGGGCGTAGATTGGTGCCTTCAAGCCATAGTACTTAGACTCAAAAAGATGATGAGAAGCAGCATTGTAGTTAACCAAAGTTAAATCAGCTGCTTCTGCTTTAACATAATTGGCCAAATCTCTGAAGGGTCTTTTGGTAGGGTGGGTGAAATAGTGGTAATTGAGAGTAGCCAGAAGGAAAATGGCTATCAAAATGAAAATCAAAGAGGACTTTCTTCTTAAAGAAGCAATCAAAAGTGAACTGGCAGGAATAACCATGAGCATGTAGCGGTCAAAAAAGATTGATTGAAAGATTTGAGAAACAAGATAAGTCAGAACTAAAGGTACAAAAAACCAACCTAAGAGGAAAAGTGATTTCTTTTTATCCTTAAGCCAATTTCTAAGGAGCAAAGTGATGATAATCGTAAGCAAAGCTAACTGTCGGGTTAATTCAAGACCATCGCCAACAAGGAATTTCAGCACGGTTCCCAGAAAAACTTCTGGATTGGGTTTGCCAAGCCAAAAGCCACTGCCAACTAAAGAGGTTTGGTAGTAAAGGGGATACAGCCAAGGAAGGTAAAGTAAGCCAATGATGAAAAAATCAAAATAACTTTTAATGATTTTTTTGATTGGCTGACGCCAGACCTCAACTAGATGCCAAAGACCCTCAAAAATAATAACAAAAATGGAAAAATGATGAGTGTAAAGAGCGGCGGCACTAGCAAGAATGAAACCAACCCGGTTTTTCTTTAGGAAAAAGTAAATCGATAAAGTTGAAGTCAGGGCTAAGATAGCATACATTCGTCCTTCAAAGGCGTAAGTAAAAAGAAAGGGATTGGTAAAAGCCAAAAGAGCGGCTAAAACACCGGTTTTTTTATCCCAGAGGTGCTTACCAATAAAAAAAACGGTGATAACCGTGCCCAGAAAAAAAAGAAAAGAAAGAGTCCGAATAGACACTTCCGAGATACCAAAAAACTTAATCCAGGTGTGGTAGAGAAGATAGTAAAGTGGTGGTGAAGTGTCGCGGGCAACGGTGGTAATAATTTGCCAATAAGGCTTGATTGCTAGAGTGGCTGCCCAGGCTTCGTCACCCCAAAGACTAACGGAAAATTGGGTCATTAAGAATGATTATATCTTTTCTGTGACCCGATATTCTAGTCTTTTTCCTACCATTAATTGGGTTTGGGAGTGAAGTCCGGGAATAACGGACATAAAAAGAGCGGCCACAGGCATTAAAACCCACTGAACATACTCTAAGGCAGACTTCCAGCGGGGTAAGCCTTTTGGCCTTTTTGGGCGAAGAGAATAATCAAGGACAATGATGACAAAAAGAAAGGTAAGACAAGTTGTTAAGATGATTCTTGAAATTCGGGGAAGATTATAACCAAGGGCGGTTTGTTTAAAAACCGGATTAACCAGGGCCGGAAGCCAGGCTCCCAGAGTAAGAATAAACCAGTTGGTTGACCAAATAATATGAGTTTCAACTAGTTTGTAAATTCGGAAAATCTTTGTCCAAATTGGAATTTCAGGATGTTTGAGAGCTTGTTTAATGGCGTAGGGAATGTCGGTACAACCCCAGGCATGACGCCGACACTGTTGGTAACGGTTGTTTAAAGAACCCAAATAACTCCGACCCTCTGGAGCATCAATACTGGTAGGCAGAAAAACAGAATTAACCTCGACTTTCCCCTGATTGTGGAAAAAGCACTGAAGAAAAATATGCCAATCCTCGGGAATAATGTCCGTGTGCCAGTAGTCAACTCCATCAACCATTTTTAAAGAAGCAGAATAAGTTGAGTAATTAAGATAAAGATTTTCTGGTTCCAAACAGTGAGAAATGTGAGTAACATTACCCATTGTTCCCACGATTCTGACAAAAGCCGGCACCCGCCAATAATTATTGTGCCAGACAATCGGTGTTTGCCAAAAGCGATAATGTCTTTCAGGATTTAGGGCAAAATTATAAGTGAGAGCGGCAAAATATTTAGGATGGAAGCAGGCGTCAGCATCACAACTAGTAATCGTCATCTTTTCAGGATGAAATTTGCCTTTTTTTATCAGGATTTTCTTAGCTTGTTTGGCACCCCAAGCTTCGTTAGAAGCTTTACCTCGAACTTCACCAGGAAGATTGTCGGGATGGAAGGTGGGGATAAATTCACCAAACTCTCCTTTGTATTTTTTGGCTAGTTCTCTGGCTCTTTGGCGATAGCCTTCAGCCCTTGCTTCCATTGCTAAAACCACAAACAATTGGTTTTTGTCAATGTTTTTTTGTTTAACCAAACAATCAAGCGTTGTGGATAACTTTTCAACCGATTCATCATAATTGGGGATAATTATTAAATGTTTAATTTCGTCCCACTCAAGGGAATTTTCATCCCTGTCTTTTTTATACTGTTGATGCCAGTTAGTTTTCCTAGCCTGTTTAATCTTAATATAACCAGCCAGTCCTAAAAAAGCTGCCTGAAAAGAACGATAAAACCAAAAAACCAAAAAGCCAATCGTGAAATAAGCCACAATTCGAGGAATAAAAAAAGCACCCCAAAGAGGGAAAAGAATAATTGTCCACGCCAAAGTCCCTGGCAGAATTTCTAGGAATCTTTGAACTCGAGCGTCGTATTTCTCAACAAACCGCTTCATGTCGAGGCTAATTATATCACAGTTATTTAATTTTTAGTCGAGTTAAGAAATTTCTTTTAGGAATTTCCGCCAAGCGCTTCCTTTTTTCTTAATTTCTCGCCTAGTTCTCGCTGGATAAAGGCGGTAGGTATCATGGTAAGCGGTGAAATCAAAAATTCTTGGCTCTTCATTTTCCAATATTAAATTCCAAATGCCCCAAACCCTCTTAATTTTTACAAATTTTTTGTAAAGATTTATATCTGGCATCCAGTCGTGTTTTTCGAGAATTTTTAGCATACCTTGACCAAAAATCTTGAATGATTTTCTTAATTTAGGCGAGAGTTTCTTGGGTTCAATATAACAGCATTGTTTTCCTGGGAGCTTTTTTTGAAAAAGCATGTTGACTAAACCAGCCTTGGTTTTTCGTCTTTCGAAAGTAGTTTTTACAACAAAGGACTTAATAAATTGGCGGCAAACCCGATAGGCGTATTCGGTGTTTTTCAAGTATTCTAAATCGTTTACTTCAGGAAAAATACCTGCGGGAATTTTGACAACTTGATTCTTATTGGCGAGCTCATAAACTGCCCATTCCCAACCAGAACCAATTAATTTTGAATCAGGAAAAAAGATGCAAGTTTGAGCCGGCGGGGGAGCATTTTTAACAAGGCTTCTGATTTGTCGCCGAAGCTTGAAATCCTCTTTTATTAATTTTATTAAGTTAAAATTTTTATCGATGAATGGCTGCATTCGCCACTTCCCCTTTTTAATACTTGCCATTTGGACTGGGTAACTATATTTTGAAGAGGTTTTTGGCATTTTGAGTTGTGATTTTGGCAGTTTTTTCTAAACTAACTTCTTTTAATTTCGCCAGACATTCAGCAATAATTTTAACATGAGCCGGTTCACTGCGAGAGCCTCGATAAGGCTCAGGAGCAAGAAAAGGACAATCGGTTTCTAAAAGAATTTTTTCAAGGGGAATCTGTTTAAAAACGTTTTGTAAACCAGGGTCATAAGTGAGATTGCCATCAACGCCGAAATAAAAACCGAGCTCTCTAACTCTTTCAATTCTTTTTTTGCCCCCAGAATAACAATGCCAAATGCCTTTAAGCCCTTTTTTGGCATATTTTTTTAACATTTCAAAAGTGTCTGAGGAAGCTTCTCGAGAGTGAACATTAATTGGCAAATTGTTTTTTAAAGCCAGTTCGATTTGTTTTTCAAAAAGAAAAGTTTGTTCTTTTTTAGAGCGGTCTTTTTCTCCGGGCGGGGCAGGTGAATAGTCAAAGCCAGATTCGCCAATGGCAACAACTTCTTTTTTCCTTGCTAACTTGCTTAATTCCTGAATTTGCTTTTCCAAAGAAAGTTTAATCTCAGGATCGGTTTGGTGAGGATGAATACCAACAGCAGGGTAAACAATGCCTTTGTATTTTCTAGAGATTTTAATTGCCTGTTCTGACTCTGTCAGATTACTACTAACACAAATAATTTTTGTTACCCCATCCTTAACAGAACGCTTAACCACCTTATCAAGGTCATCTTGATAGTCTTTGAAATTAAGGTGAGCGTGGGTATCAACAAGCATTACTTTAGTCTGGGAAAAAGAGGCTTTTCAGATTTAATTTTCGGACCTTTAAATTGTTTTTCAATTTGTTCCGCGGTTTCGGGAAGGAAAGGCTTAAGATTAAGGCTAATTTGGCGGATTTCCTTAACTAATTCTTCTAAAACAGTTTTTAGCTTTTTTCCTGAGAGTTCCCAGGGTTTTTTGCGGTCAATTAGTTTGTCACCAGCACCAATTTCCTCCCAGATTAGATTAAGAGCTACGTCAAATTGAAATTTGTCAAGAGGTTTTTTAATTTGAGGATAGATTTGACTTTTTGAGTTTTTGAAATCAAATCCTGATTTTTCGCACAACTTTGCTATCCGTGCCACCAAATTACCCAAGCCGTTGGCTAAATCAGCATTATAAAGCTCCTGGAGTTTATTAAGGGTTAAATCAACATCTCTTGTAGCTGGGCCGTATTTGATGAAGTAGTATCTTACTCCGTCGGTACCAAATTTCTTCACCAATTCTGTTGGTCGAATGATATTACCTAAAGATTTACTAATTTTCTGTCCATTTAAGCTAAAAAAATCATGAGCATAAACGGTTTTCGGTAGTTTGAATCCGGCTGATTTTAACATCGCTGGCCAAAGTAGGGCATGCCAGCGAAGATTATCTTTACCTAAGAGGTGAAGGTCAGCCGGCCAAAAACCTTTAGGGGCACCGGTTATATAGTTTATTAAGGCATCAAACCAAACATAGATGGTGTGTTTCGGATCGTCAGGGACAGAAATTCCCCATTCAACTGACGGTCGAGATATAGGGATATCCTCAAGCCCTCGATCTAGAAAGGCTAACATTTCGTTTCTTTTTGATTCTGGTTGGACAAACTCAGGATTCTTTTTGAGACGGTCCTTTAAAAAGTCTTCATATTTAGACCAGCGGAAAAAATAGTTTTTCTCAGTTAGTTTTCTTGGGGTTTTGGTAGGATGATAGGGGCACTTTCCTTTAACTAAGTCTTTTTCGGTGATAAATCCTTCACAGCCTTGACAGTAAATGCCTTCGTATTTTCCTAAATAAATATCACCTTTTTTCTTTACTCGGCGCCAAAAGTCAATTACTGTTTTTTTGTGATCTTTATCAGTAGTTCTAATAAAGCGGTCATAAGAAATATTAAGTGATTGGAATTGTTCTTTGTCAGCTTGACTGATTTTATCTGCCCATTTCTTAAATTCAACCTTTGCTTTCTTAGCTGCTTCTTCTGCTTTGCCACCATGCTCATCAACGCCTGTTAGGAAAAAAACTTTCTCTCCCAAAAGACGATGATAGCGAGCCAAAACATCAGCCACGATTTTTTGATAGGCATGGCCAATGTGCATCACATCGTCAATGTAATCAATAGCAGTAGTAATATAGAATTTTTTAGCCATGATGAGCTTATTATACCTAATTTAGCCTTGAAATTAAACAATGGGGTGTCTTTG
The DNA here is from genome assembly GCA_964347135.1 of uncultured Gammaproteobacteria bacterium. Taxonomy (GTDB): domain Bacteria; phylum Patescibacteriota; class Microgenomatia; order PFEM01; family JAHIFH01; genus CAYFXA01. Next base: position 19,455 of record CAYFXA010000023.1, read on the forward strand.
GGGTTAAGAATCTGGCTCTCTTTGGAAAAGATCAGTAACTTCTGGGTATCTAGACCTGATTCTATTCTCTTCTGACTCTGCTATACAGGTCCAAACAATGTTAGCTTCTGTGCCTATCCTGTTAAGACAATCCATTAAATCCATGGCTACTGTTCTTTTTGGTGGTCTTAGAACGATTACTAATCTATTCTTCGGCTCTTCTGGGGCAAGAAAAGCTCTTTCTAAATCTTTATGACTTTCAAGTTGTTGAGCATTTTCCTCGGAAATATCGGGAATTTCACCAATTGTTTTTGGAGCTTCTGGGCTTTGCATTATTTCTTTCCTTTAAATCTTTTACTAATTTTTTTTGCCCATTCATTGGCCCATTCTTCGGCCCGAATTTTACTTAGGGCAATTTCGAATCCTTTGCCTTTTTTCATTTTTTCAGCCACTCCCGAAATAGTGGCACTGGAAAGTTTGAGATTGGCTTTAATATTGGAGTAACTTCTGCCTTTGTCAAGGTAATAAGCGGCGCCCATGCGCTTGGCAAAAATTTCTAATTCAGTTGGAGTTAAGGCTTCTTTGAGAAACGTTTCGACCTCTTTTTTAGAGCGGATGTCAGCTAAAGCCTGATAAAGGAGTTGATAAATTTGTCTTTTTAAACTGGGACTAATTTTCTTTTTTGAAACCTGCATCAAAGTAAAACACCCACTTCAAATCGTTAAAGTGGGCAGGGCGACTGATTTAACTAATTAAAGTAATAGCAGAAGTTTTGGCAAATGTCAAATTATTTTTTTGTAAAGAAAAGTTCTAAGGCAACAAAAATAGCTAATAACAAGAGCAAATTAAGAAGATTGCCAATTTGGTAGTAGCGAAAAACTAAAACAAGAGTTATGAATAGAGCTGTCATCAAACCCCTTCTGGAATTGGCGAAAATTAGAGCGCTGGTAAGGAATAGGGCTGAAAAAAGGAGAAAGAAGAAAACAATTATTGAAAGAACAGATTCAGGTGGAACTTTGAATAAAATCAATCCCCAACCAAGCCATAGCAAACCAGCTAAAAATAGGGTTGGAAGAAAGTTTCTTCTTCTTTTAATCACAATTCAATTCTAGCCTAAATTATGCTAAAATTAAAGCTATGCCCAGAGAATTCTATCTTCTCGCTGCCTTAATTATTGGCGTCATTGCTATTGCTGCTTTTCTGATAAACAAAAAGCTTTCCCAAATTGCGGAAAAAAGTAAACCAGATGAAACCTTAATGGAATGGTTAAAAACACAACAAAAAGATAGCCAGGAAACCTCAAAAGCAATTAATGAAAGACTAGACAGAGCTGCTCGAGTTATTTCTGGAGTCCAAAAAAGTATTGGCGAAATGTCAGAAATTGGACGGGGAATGAGGGATTTGCAAGAGTTTCTTCGCAGTCCAAAACTTCGAGGCAATATTGGCGAACAGGTTCTTAAAGAGCTTTTGGGCCAAATGCTTCCCAAACAAACCTTTAATCTCCAGTATTCTTTTAAGTCAGGGGCAAAGGTTGATGCGGCCATTAAAACAGGGGCAGGAATGATTCCGGTTGATGCCAAATTTCCAATGGAGAACTTTAGAAAAATGACAGCCGCAGAAACAGAGGCAGAAAAAAAAGATTATGAAAAAGCTTTTATCAAGGATGTTAAAAAACACATTGATGATATTTCTTCCAAATATATTCTCACCGATGAAGGTACGATTGACTATGCCCTGATGTATTTGCCTAGTGAAGCGGTTTATTACGAAGTGGTTAACAACAGCAGCCTCTTTGATTATTCTGGCAAAAAGCGAGTTCTGCCGGTTTCACCAATGACTTTTTATGCCTATCTAAGAGCCATTCTCATGTCTTTTGAAGGTCAGAAAATAGAAGCCAAGGCCAGACAAATTCTCAGTTCTCTTCGAGCCATCCAAAGAGATTACAACAAAATGGGTGACAATCTTTCGGTTTTGAGTAAACACGTTCAAAATGCCTATAATCAAATGTCTAATGTTCTCTCCGGTTTTACCTTACTTGGGCAAAAACTGTCCTCAACCCAAGCATTAGGAGAAGGAACAAAAGAAGAAATTAAACAGTTGGAGATTAAGGAAAAATAAATCTTCGCGATGGTTAATTCCGAAGAAAAAAAGTTAAACAAAGAGCAAAAACAAGCAGTAGAGCATGGTGAAGGACCCCTGCTAATAATTGCCGGTGCTGGCACAGGCAAAACAACGGTTATCACCGAGCGCATCAAATGGCTTGTTTCTTCTGAAAAAGCCAAATCTTCAGAAATTCTGGCTTTGACTTTCACTGACAAAGCCGCTCGAGAAATGGAAGAGCGAGTTGATATTGCCATGCCTTATGGTTACACTGACATGTGGATTTCCACCTTTCATTCCTTTTGTGACCGAGTTCTTCGCCAAGAAGCCTTGCAAATTGGTCTTGACCCTGGGTACAAACTCATGGCCCAAGCAGAAACAACCCAGTTTCTAATTAACAATCTTTTTAAATTCAAACTTAAATACTTTCGTCCTTTGGGCAATCCCACCAAATTCGTTGATGGCATGCTCCAACATTTTTCCAGACTAAAGGACGAAGACATTACTCCCGAAGAATATTTAAAATATGCTCGAAGAATAAAAAAGAAAGCCAAAACCAAAGAAGAAAAACACGAAGCCGCCAAAACCTTGGAGTTAGCCAGTGCTTATCGAACATATGAGGAGTTGAAGGTGAAGGAAGGAGTAATGGATTTTGGTGATTTAATTTCCAATACCCTTAAACTTTTCCGGACCCGAAAAAACATTCTCCGCCAATACCAAAACCAATTCAAATACATTTTAGTAGATGAATTTCAAGACACTAATTATGCTCAGAACGAATTGGCCATGCTTTTAGCAGGCAGAAAAGCCAATATAACGGTCACCGGAGACGATGACCAGAGTATCTATAGATTCAGGGGAGCGGCTGTTTCCAACATTATCCAATTTAGAAAAAATTATCCCAAAGCCAAAATTGTGGTTCTTTCCAAAAACTACCGTTCTTCCCAACTAATTCTTGATCACGCTTATCATTTAATTCAAAACAATAATCCCGACCGTTTGGAAGTCAAAGAAAAAATAAATAAAAAACTTGAAGCAGTTAAAAAAGCTAGAGGTAAGAAAATTGAATTTATCCATACTGACAGAGTTGAAAATGAGGCTGAAGCGGTTGCTAAAACAATTAAAAGCTTAACCGATGGTAATTATGATTACAAAGACGTTGCCATTTTAGTCCGCGCCAATAATCACGCCGACCCTTTTGTCAGAGCTCTGGCTCGCCACGGACTGCCTTACCAATTTCTGGGTCCAGGGCAACTTTTCCGCCAATCCGAGGTCAAAGATTTAATTGCCTATTTAAAAGTCCTTTATAACTTTGAAGATGATATTGCTCTTTATCGCGTTCTTTCTATGGAGCTTTTTGATATCAATGCCCGAGATCTAGCCGCTATTAATAACTACGCTAAACGGAAGAATCTGTCTTTTTTTGAAGCTTGTGAACAAGCAGGGAAATTAAGGATAGCCAAGAAAACTAAAGCAAAAACAGAAAGATTTGTTAAAATGGTTCACCGTCATTTAAAACTTCTTCCTAAAGAAACCGCTGGTCAGATTCTTTTTTATTTCCTTGAAGATACTGGGATGTTGAAAAACCTCACCGACTACAAAACACCAACCGAAGAAAAACAAGCCCAAAATATTTCTAGATTTTTTGACAGATTAAAAACTTATGAAGTCGAACACGAAGATGCCACTGTTCGCGCTGTGGTTGATTGGATTAATCTTTCCATGTCATTGGGGGAATCACCTTTAGCCAGCAACATTGATTGGACCGAGGAAAATCGGGTTAATCTTTTAACGGTTCATTCAGCCAAAGGATTAGAATTCCCTGTTGTTTTCTTGGTTAATTTAGTGGCTGCTCGTTTTCCTACCCGGGAAAGGCGAGAGCAAATTCCTATTCCCGAAAAGTTGATTAAAGAGATTTTGCCTGTTGGCGATTATCATGAACAAGAAGAAAGAAGGTTGTTTTATGTGGGCATGACAAGAGCTTGTAACAGGCTTTTTTTGACTGCGGCTAACTATTACGGTGAAGCCAAAAGAGAGAAAAAAGTTTCCCCGTTTGTAATCGAAGCTTTGGGAGAAGGAGCAATAGGGAAGCCAGCAACAAGCGACCAATTGACCATTTTTGATTTTCGGCCAACAAGAGAACCTAAGATAAAAGAAGCTCGTTTACCGATCACCTATTTATCTTTTTCCCAAGTAAATACCTACGATACTTGCCCGCTTCAGTACCGCTACCGCTACATCCAAAGAATTCCGGCTCCTCCGGCAGCGGCCGCCGTCTTCGGTGACACCATCCATCGAACTTTAAGAGATTTTTATCAAGTGGCCCTTGATGGTAAAAAGCCAACCAAAAAAGATTTGTTAGCCATTTTAGAAAAAAATTGGAATGATGAGGGCTATGCCTCCAAAGTCCATGAGAAACGGATGAAAAAAGAAGCAAAGAGAATGTTAAGAAAATTCTATGATAAAAGTTATGACCCAGACAGATTACCCAAATTTTTAGAGCAACAATTTATGATTAAAGCTAAAAAAGGCCTAAGAATCGGGGGGCGAATCGACCGGATTGATGAAACCAAATCAGGCATGGAAATCATTGATTACAAAACCGGTAAGGTAATGGACCAAAAAACCCTGGACAAATCTTTACAAATGAGCGTCTATGCCTTAGCAGCCACTGACCCTGGTGTTTTAAAACAAAACCCAGAAGACGTGATTCTATCTTTTTATTTCCTGGATAAAGGTGAAAAAAAATCAACCCAGAGAACCAAAGAGCAATTACTAAAAGCAAAGAAGGAGATAATTGAAAAAGCAAAAGAAATTGAAAAAAGCCAATTTGAACCTCGTCCTGGGGTTTGGTGTGACTTTTGTGAATACAGATTAATTTGTGAAGCCTGGTCATAATTAAAGGTATTTTGAATGATTGATGCACTAGGATTTGCATTGGTTGCCAAAATTGTTATATTCTAATCTTGGTGGATCGCGACAGTTTTTTCACCTGGAATATTGCCAATAATTCCAGAAAAAATTTTCTTGGTAAGACTAGTTCGTTTTTGAGAAACAAAGTCGCGATTGTAAAGGATTTTTGGTTCAATAGTCGTAAAGAGATCAGGGTCATTGCCAGTTTGGGTTTTTTATCTTTTCTTCTTTCCACTCTTGTTTTAGGTAGAGCTTTAGTTTTGAGTGGCATTTGGCCATTCGGAACCAGAGCCGAACTCCAACCCTCAATTCTTTACCTTGCTCCTGGCCAAATGGAAGCTGAAGTGGGAGAAACCTTCACAACTCAGGTTTATCTTCTTCCTGAAGGTAACCCTGTGAGCGGCATAGACGTGGTTTTAATTTATGATTCGTCTTTTTTGGAGCCTCTTTCTGTTGAAGCTGATCAAACTTCGGCTTTCAAAACTTTTTCTTCCAATATTGACCAAAATAAACAGCGAGTGAGTTTTACTGCTCTGGCTTTTGACGGAAACCAACCCACAGAACCTGTGGGAGGGGATTCAGCCGTTGGTTTAGCTCGGGTTGCTTTTCGAACAATTGCTCCTGGAGAAACAACCATCTCTTTTGACTATGCTGAAAATGGAACAACAGAATCGAATATAAGCGTCGTTTTTAATGAAAATGTGATTGATGCTTTAGAAGCACCAACTACCCAGTTAGTAGTTAATATTCAATCGCCAGCCACTCCCACGCCAACTCCCACTCCCACTGCTTCTCCAACTCCAACTCCAGTTCCCACTGGCGCGCCAGACAGCATCCCTCCCAGTGTGAATATAACCAGTCCTGCTGATGGAGAAGAGATTACTCGAAACACTCGATTTACGATTACCGCCGATGCCTCAGACAATATCGGCGTGACCAAAGTGGAATTTCTTCTTGATAAAAAACATACTTGCACTGATACTGAAGCCCCCTACACCTGCAATTATCGACTTGTTGGTAAACCAAACAAGACTTACACTATCCAAGCAACAGCTTATGACGCGGCAGGCAACTTTAGTTATCACCAAATTAGTGTTGTTTCGATTAGATGAGAAACGTAAAAAAAATTATTTTGCCTTTTTTACTGACTGCTTTCCTTGCTCTTGCCTTAGGAAAACAAGAAGTAATTGTTAAAGCCGTTTCCTCTTGGCAAGAAGTAGACGTTAATAATGATGGCAAAATTGATTCTGGCGATGTGAGTTTGGCTTTTCAATTCCTTGGCTGTCCTGCTTTTGGTGATTGTCCGAGTCAACCCTCTAGTCCAATACCGACACCTGAACAGTCTCCCCAACCAACGCCCTCGCCAGGACAGTGGGCTCCATGCGGAGAATGCCATTTTGGCACCCAAATTATCGGTGATGACAGTGGTCAGTTTATCTTAGATATTGCTTCCTGGCCTGGGTTTGTTTTTACTGGAAGTGTATCTACCGGAGCCGAATATTATCCCCAACTTCCAGGTTGGACCAGAGGATTAGGCGGAGGAACACTTGATCATATTAGAAACAAACACAATTCGGCAATTGCCTTTAATATTGGTGATCAATATGAATGCCTTGTTTATGGGCCAGAGTTTGGCCATGGGGCTGGCGAAGAAGCGCTTCACCCAGAAGTGAACGTAGTAGAGGCTAGGGCGATTGCCAACGAAGCAGGCAAGTGTTTGATGTATGCTCCGGCAGTGGCTGATTATGAGCAGCACATTCCCGATCAAAGAGGAATAAGTGCAGAAGAGCTTATTCCCACCGTGGCCCAGCAAGTGGACATGTGGGGAATTCAGCTTGGAAGTAGACAGGAAGATGTTGATGAAGGAAGAATGAGTGTTGACGACTTCAAAAATTGGCTAAGTCAATGGGTAAATTGGATTAAAACAGGCAATTCTGGAGTCAAAATTATCGTTCAAATGGGTATTGGGGAACGAGACCCTATTAACAATGTTTGCCTTCCTCCTCAATCAGCCGAATATATTTTAGAGTGGCGTCAACGAATGGTTGATTTGATAGACGGAATAATAATCATGCCTGCTCAACCCTGTCAGCCTTGTCCTCCAAATCCGTCACCAGGCTTTCCTTGCTCAAACGACCCGATGGATAATCAATATTATCGTGAATCACTGCAAGTAGCCAAGCAGGCCGTGACCATGGTTTGTGGACAATAATAGAAAAATGAAAATTAACAAAAAGCTTTTTGGAATCTTAATTGGATTATTAACAGTTTTTGTTTTAGGGAGTGGAGTGAGGGCGATTTCTTATTGGCAAGAAGCGGATTTTAATAACGATGGCAAGGTCAATTCCATGGATTTGGTGGAAATATTTAAGTTTTTTGGCTGTCCTGATAATTGTCCGGTAGGAATCCCTTCTCCTTTACCAACTTCCTTGCCAAGCCAATGGACTGATTGCTCCACCAGTGCTTTGGGAGCCAGCCTGATGACGATGCCGGATTTTAATGATTCTTCTGGTCCGGAATTAGTTAGTTTGGCCCAAGAAGGCTACACCGGAGTTGCTGGTGCCCTGAATTGCTCTGACCAGGCAGAATATTATCCCCAACTACCAAATTGGAATAAAATCTCAATCTGCAATAGTCACGAGTGTCTTCAGAGCAGAATGTCCCAATTTTCACTTTGTTATGGAATAGATTTTGAATATTTTGGTTACGGACCAGAACGCTTAGGCGGAGTACCTCCTGAAGAACAAGGTAATTTACCTTGGGCAACCGAAGTCGCCCGCCAGATTGCAGACGAAGCTGGGAAAAAGTTGATGATTAGTTATGGTACTGAACAACTTCACCTTGAGGCTGAAGAGAGGGGTTTTGGTTGGGATAATGTTGGCCCAGTGATTGAAATGTTGGCTCCCTACGGAGATATGTGGTTGATTCAAGCGGCTGATGAATACAACAATCCTAATAACACTGGTCATGAGGGACCGATTTTGTCTCAAATGCATTATTCACCCGGACCTGAATGGAGGGCTGAAGCAGAAAAATGGGTTAATTGGATAAGGGCGGCTAATCCCAATATAGAGATATGGATTCAATTAGCTTTACATCAAATTGGTCCTCCCGAGGATCCACCCAGTGCCGAATTATTACTTGAGTATCGGGAGTGGCTTGTTGGTTCCCAACACGGACCACCTTTGGTTGATGGAATTTATATTTCCTCCGTCTATTCTTATCCAACCGAATCCGGTCCTATTGTTTCCGACCAAGAAATGGTTAATGCTTTTTATTGGGCCTGTGGGCAAGAAACACCACCAACTTCACCCAGTCCCACTCCAACGGCGACTCCACCAGCGACGCCACCTCCAGGCCAGATTACCTTAGTTGAAGAGGGATGGACGGACAATAAATCAATCTCGGGTCTTACCATCTTACCTGGCTATTATTATCGAATTTACGAAAATTCTCGTTACCCTTGTGGTAATCAGGGCAATCATCAATTTGCGGTTTTTGACAAATCATCCGAGACCAATACCCAAAAACATTTGTTTGCCAAGTTTTTAGGGGGAGGAGTTGGGTTCTGGTATAACGATGAAAATAATAACCGAGTTTATTATCCTCATAGCAATGCGGTTGGCCTTCTTAATCAGTCACTTAATTATAATTGGTTTTTCCGATCAGGGATGAGTCAAGAGTTTGCCAATGGTGTTACTAAAAGATTCAGGGATAATAATGGCTTCAGAATGGTCGTTCTTAGTTATTGTTCACATGACTTCTATCATGGGCGGGGTGAGTGTAATGATGTTGACGGTTTTTGCCGCTTTGGTTATTCGGCGGCGATGGAAGCAATTGATTTTGTTCAACAAAATTTTAACACCAATAAAGTCATTACTTACGGTGGCTCGGCAGGGGCAGCCAATTTCTTTGTTGCTAAAGACCAAGACAATGTTGCTGGAATTATTATGGATTCAATGGCCGCCGACTTAGGGGCTATTAGTAACGCTTGTTTAGACGGAGTTAATGTTTTTGGTCTTAATCAAGCTAATTATCCTTGCTGTTGTCCTGAACCCGAAGCTGATGGTGCAGTGCCTTACGAACCGCCTTGGTGTCCTGACCCTTATAGAACCACTTGTATGGAAATCCTGGCCCAACGAATCGGATTTAATTTTGGCGTGGACGAACCCTATAACATTATCCAGCGAGGTGGAGTGAGTCAACCCATTTATCTTGTTTGGAACAACAATGACGCTTCGCGTGACGCCGGTCTCCACTATTGGAATCTTCACAACACTCTTAAAAGCGTTAATCCGGGTGGCAATTCAAAAGCTTGTCGGGTTTGTTTACCTAATTCCAACCCCAGTCTCAATGTTTGCCTTGATGATTCAATTGGCCAACCGCAGGGTGCTTGTAACCTTCATGTACCAACAGCTTATGATTATGACTATACTAATTGGCTAGTTAGTGATGTTTATAACTGGGCTCTTAACCGAGTAGCAACTCCCTAGTAACCCTTCAAAGAAGCTTAAATTTGCGATAACACCCTGGATATTCAATTTCTTTCCCCCCAAAACTTTTTTTAAAATGAGAAAACCCTTTCCAGGATTTAACAGGAAATCGTTTATCATAAATACCTTCAAAATCAAAAATCTTACACCCTTTCTTTTTTGCTAATTTAATTGCTTCCCAAACCAAAAGATATTGAGCATATTTTTTCCGTCCCTCTTTTGAAGTAAAAGCGCGGTAATAGTAAGCGTTTTTATCAGTCATTAGAATAATAACGCCGGCAATAATTTTTTTTTGATATTGAGTAGCAAGAAAAACGACCTTTTTACCAAAGGCTTTTTTAAGCTTTTTCAGATTTTTTAGTGAAGGGACGAATTGTTGTCTAAGCCAAATAGTTCTCCAAGCTCGCTGAAACCGTTTTAAATCTTTCACTTCAATTATTTGAATTGTTTCCTTTTTTGCCTTTCTAATGCCATAACGGGCATCTTTTTTCATTTGAAAGAAAATTTTCTTTTCTGATTGGGTTAAATCGATTTGAAGAGTTTTGGTCACGTGCCCACCACCACCTAATTTATAACCATGTTTTTTGAATCCCGGCTCCATTTTTAAGGGTTGAATTTGGATTTGGAGAGGTTTGTGTTTTTGAGCAAGTTTTTCTATTTTGACAAAGGAAATAGGAGGATTAGGATATTGAACTTTCATAATCAAAGGTGGTAAAAAAGGTAATTTGCGGAGATAGATATAGCAGCTATCGATTTTCTCTACCATCCACCCCAATGACTTCATGTACTGGGCAAATTCTTTTGATTGGCGCAAATCCATTTCAAAAGGGCAGTTTAGCTTTTAGGCGAAGTAATTTCCAGCGCATGGTATTGCCCAAGTTATAAAGGGGGTAAAGGCGGTAATCAATCACCAAATCATAAGTACCAACAAATTCAACTACTTTAGCCCCAAAACCAACTTTAAAACGATGAAAGCCAAACCAAGGGTCTTTGGGACTGGGGTCAGGGCCGGGGGTGCCCCATAAATCAAAGAGTTTACAACCCTGTTTCTTGCCAAACTGAATTGCCTCCCACATCATGGCGTAAGAAGCCATCACGTTTTGGTGTTCTCGAGTTGACCAACCATAAGGGTAATAAAGAACGTCTTTAAATTTAAACAGAATCCAGGTAACCAAGATTTCTCCTTTGTACTTTGCCACTAAAAGATGGGCCATCCCACTTGGTTTTAGAGTTTCCCACATTTTTTGATGGTAATCAGACGTATGAGCATAAAAACCCTGTCTTTTAGTGGTTTCTTCCATTAATTGAAGATAAGCCTTAAAAGCTTTATCAGAATTATCCTCAACTACCTTAACTCCGTGTCTCTGGGAAAGACGAAGATTGTAGCGGGTCTTGGATTTCATCAAAGACATTAGTTCATCATCACTTTTGGTTAAATCCAAATGAAAAGTGTGTTTCGTAAAAATTGATTCACCAGGGCGTAACCCAAGGTTTTTCCAGACTTCGGGTTTTGAATTTTTTTCATCAGCAAGAACATTGGATTCCAATTTAATTAAAATTGCTTTTTCTTTTTGACCCAAACTAACAAGGGCATCAATCAATTTTTTATCGGGCATCGGTCCTTTGGGGAAATAAATGATGTTGTAAGGAACTTTGGGCAATGGGTGAAGAGTGACTTGATATCCCGCTTTAATTGCCTTTTTATCAAAAAGACCAAGGCGAATAACCTTCCGACCAGTTTTCTCCCGAAATTCCCCCCATTCCCAAGACTGAAGTGGGTGGTTGACAAGAGTGTTAAATTGTTCTTTTTCTTTAAGAAGGACGGGGCGGATAATCATGGTTCTTATTCTAGCAGACTGGACTTTTTTGGAGAAGAATACTTTAACCAACTAATGATTCAATTAACTTAGTCACCCTAAATCTTGCTGCTGGTAAGGGCGAGAAATTAAAACCGATTCCTTCTTTTTTAATCTTTCAACTTCATTCATATCAACCTTACCTTTTAGTTCCTCTATATCTTGTTTTGATTTTGGTCGCCTGTCAGGAGGAGGGCCACCTTTGATTGTTCTTAAATAACCACTTGCTTGTTCTTTCATCAGGTAAAGAACTTCCGGTGAAACAGTACGTGTTTTTATGCCCTCTATTTCTGAGCTAATAACTTTCTCGGCAGGAATTTTTACGTAAGACTTACCTTCATATATGGGCAGCATAATGTATTCTTTATTATTTTCTCTATGTCGGTATGCTTCCACAAAGTCTACTTGAGTAGGTAATTCTGGACCAGTCATGCTTAAACCAGGAGCCCCTTGCAACTCCAATGCCTTAGGTACGAATTGGGCGTGTTTAAAGAATTCCGGTTCTTGGGTGATGTTTTGAAGACTTTGTCTCTCCTCTGGGACTTGCTTGGGGTTTTGCAGGTACTCTTCCCAGGTTATTGAATCAACAATATAAACCATGTCAACGTCCTCGTGTTCTCGTCTATACCGTCCTAAGGAAAAATTAATTCCTCCGCCTCCAAGTTGAAATCCATCTAATTTCAATCCGTCAAGTATCATTTGGGATGTTTCTGAAGATTTCAAAAAAGAACTTTTGCCAGATGTTTCTTTTGGCTGAACAATTGAAGATTGTTGTTTGGCTTCAGTAAGTTCGGCGTCCTCAGACATGCTTTTATGATATCATAAAGAAAATGGAGGAGAAATCTACTGGCATAAAACAGCCAGTACCAGCTCAACCACCAACGGAACAGCCAGAAGCAGAATTACCCTCTCCTGTTCTTGAACAAAAATCAAGGGTTAACAAATTTACCATCCTTGGTGGAATTTTAGGAGTTTTAATTTTCGTCGGAGCCATCTTCGGTGCTTACCAACTAGGTCAGAAACAACTCCAACCTCAACCAAGCCCCAGTCCTGAAGCAGTTGTTACCCCAACCCCAGATCCAACGGCTGATTGGCGAGTTTATACAAACGAGACTTTAGGTTTTAAATTTAAATATCCGAGTAACTCCAAGTGGAATATTAAAGAAAACTTGAGTGCCAGCTCTGTGGCTCTTTACAACTATGATGTTGATAAGGCTCCTGGGCGAATGTATGATCCTTCAATTGATGGTGATCTTTTTAAAATCGAGATTTATGTTAATGATAAAAAATCAGATGTTGATCAGTGGTTTGAGGAAGAAAGACAGAAAATTAACCCAATGACTGAAAGGCTCTATGAAGTTTCTAAAATTGAATCGATAACAGTTGATTCTCAAAAAGGAGTTTATTACGAAACAAGAGCAATCTATGATCAAAATTTGGGTAGCGCTGTTTTTGAATCGCCTAGGGAGGAATTAATTCATTTTTACGGTGCCAATAATTATGAAGGAAATAAAGAAATTTTTAATTTAATCCTTGCCTCTTTTGAGTTTTTGGACGAATCATGGAAAGTTTATTTTAATGAAGTTTTTGGGCACAAAGTAAGATACCCAGCCGATTTTTCGATTAAAGATCACGGCACTAAAGATAAAAGCCAAATCGAATTATTTAAAGACAACTATAAAATTGTTATTCGAGCAAGCAAAGAAAAAGAAACGCCTTACTATCTTGATCAAGAATCTTCAGGGGAAATTAAATTGGGTGGATTAAATGGAAAGCAATTCCAATTTCCAAATGGATACTGCGATGGTCCTGAGTGTTCTCCGCCTTTTGTAGCTGCGGTTGCTTATTTAAGTGATAACCAATACGTCTTAGAGTTTTATAACACAATAGAAATTACAGGAATTTATCAGCAAATCCTTTCCTCTTTTAGCGTTCAGTTTTAAAAATGGAAGAAAGTATTGAAACCCAACCAAAAGAAATAGTTGAAGAACAACTTTTAGTTGAGGGAGCTAAAGAGAAAGCAGAGACGTTGTTAGAGACAATAGAGTTTTTTTAAAGTTGAGAAGTTTCCACCAATTCCCCAGGTATATCACCTAAAAATCTCGAAGGAGGATTGGCCGACCTTTGGCCAAAATAGAGCCTTTGTCTAGTATAAAGCAAGTGAAGCTTCCTTTTGGCCCTGGTCATCCCCACATAACAAAGTCTTCTTTCTTCTTCCAATTCTTCTTTATCCATCATGCTTCGGGAATGAGGAAACAAACCCTCTTCCATCCCTACCATAAAAACAATGGGAAACTCTGTTCCCTTGGCCGCATGAGCCGTCATTAAAGTAACGGCATTCTTTTTTTTGTTTCCCAAAGGATGCTGGGGCAAATATTCTTGCTGAACCAAAGCCACATTTTCTAAAAAACTATCCAGCTTGGGAAATTCCGTTGCCACCGAACGCAGTTCTTTGATGTTTTCCAATCTCGCCAAATCCTTTTCGTCCTTTTTGTCATAGAGGTCCAAATAATCGGTCGCCCTAAGAACTTTGTCAAGAATTTCCAAAGTCGTTAGTTTTGTTTTAGATTTTTTCTTATCAAACTTCTCAGCAAAATCCATGAATTTTTTCATTCTTCTTTTACCTAATTTTTGAATTCTTTTGTAAGAAGCCATGTCCTTAGGATTGGCCAAAAGCCTTAAGTAAGCCAAACAATCTTTGATTTCTTTTCTTTCATAGAAACGGGTACCACCAACAAGAATATAGGGCAAACCTGCGTGGAGAAAGGCCTCTTCAATTACTCGGGATTGAGCATTGGTTCGATAAAGAACAACGTAATCACTGTAATCACCATTCTGACTAACAATAGTATTAATAATGTACTGGGCTTCCTCAAGTTCGTTACCAGTTTCAAAAGCCGTTACTTTGTCACCGGCTTCGTTTTTGGTCCAAAGTTTAAGAATTGGGTGGCGAGTGTTCTTTTTAATAACCTCATTGGCGGCTTGGAGAATATTTTGGGTTGAGCGATAATTTCTTTCCAAATTAATAATCGTCAAGTCAGGGAAGTCATTCTTGAGATTCATTAAATTGCGATAATTGGCTCCTCGCCAGCCATAAATTGCTTGAGCAGCATCACCCACCGCACAAAGATTACGCCACTTGTTGGCTAGAAGTTTGGTAAGAGCGTATTGGGCTTGGTTGGTGTCTTG
>CAYFXA010000024.1:0-2692 GCA_964347135.1 uncultured Gammaproteobacteria bacterium
AAAAAATACCAAGCCAAAACACCAATAATGCCAAAAAAAGCGGAAATTAAACTAATTACCCAAATTTGGGGTTGACCAACTAGGTTTATGGAAATTCTTTGGAAGATTTGAGTGAGAAATAAATAAAAAGGGTGAACCGCTTCGTGGGAAGTGGCAATTGATTGACTGAAATTAGATGAAAGCGATTCTCGATAATATTCCGGTGAATCGTAAAAATGAGGATAGTGAGCTAAAAAGAAAAGGCGGGAGATTGAGAGCAGGCTAATAATTAGCCAAAATGCCTTTTTCATTTAATATTTTTTTGCAGTCCGTCTATCTTCTCATGAATTTCTTTTTGAAGACGCTTTATCTCCGTTAATTGTCTGTCTGCTTTTTCATCGAGCTTGATATCATACTTGAGTCTTTCCTCATCAGTTTTTCGTCGCCTTGCTCGAAGTAATTCTCTTTCTCTTTCCGCCCTATCCGATGCCATTAAGATGAAAATGCCAATGAAAATTGCCTCTAAAGAAACAATTAAAGTCAGAATATTAATATCAAGGCGAAGAATTAGCCAAAGAGCAAACCAAACAGTGTGAATAACAACCGCCCACCAACTACCAACAAGCCAATAAACAATATCAATAAATTTATCACCAAGTTTTTTGGTATTTTTTAAAATTTTCTTTTTCATTAATCTACCTTAATTTATAAAGTAATGGCGTTCTCTTTGCAAATTTTTGCGTAAGTGTAAGCACTTTTTCGAATCTTTCTCTCTTGAGTTTTAAAATCAACTTCAACCAGCCCAAATTTAGGTTTAAAACCAAAAGCCCATTCAAAATTATCCACTAAAGTCCAATGAAGATAGCCCCGAACATCAACTCCTTCCTCAATTGCCTGATGAACCCATTGAAGGTGGTCAAGAATAAATTTGGTTCGGTACCTGTCTTTAGCATCTGCCACCCCATTTTCAGTTATGTAAATCGGCCGTTTATATTTTTTCAAACTAATTAATGCTTCATAGATACCTTGAGGATAAATCGGCCAACCCAGATCTGAACGTTCAAGAAGCATTGTTTCTTCAATTTTCTTTTTAGTTATTTTCGTGGTTAAATCTTGAAACCGAATATTGTGAAGAATGTAGTAATTCAATCCTAGGAAGTCATGAGTATCACCAGTAAGAAGATAAAATGACTGATTTAAAATTAATTTAATAAATGATGGAATTAGTCTTCCAAGAAATTGGTTGCCATAATAATGTAAAGCAGGCACGTTAACCACCGCTCCAACTTGGGCACTAGGAAATTCATTTTTCATTGATTGATAAATTTCTTTATGGGCCAAAGCAAGATTGCGATAGACTCGCAGAGCTAATAATTTATTTTTTTTCTGGGGTGGCCAAAGACCCTGAAGATAAGCCGCTCCGACAACGGTTTTGGGTTCGTTCACCGTCACCCAAAAATCAACTTTGTCAGCAAAAACACT
The DNA here is from genome assembly GCA_964347135.1 of uncultured Gammaproteobacteria bacterium. Classification (GTDB taxonomy): domain Bacteria; phylum Patescibacteriota; class Microgenomatia; order PFEM01; family JAHIFH01; genus CAYFXA01. Next base: position 1,462 of record CAYFXA010000024.1, read on the forward strand.
GGCCGCAAAAAGACTAAATCGCTTAAAAAATTTAATGTTTTCCTTTCTTTCAAAGCCTCCCTTTTCTGCAAACCACTGAGGAAGAGTAACATGAAATAAAGAAACAAAAGTTTTCATTCCCTTTTCTTGGAGAGCCTGAAGAACTTCTTGATAATGCCGAATTGCTTTTTCGTCCCATTTTCCTTCTTCTGGCTCAATCCTTGACCACTCAATCGAGAGCCGGTGGGCATTGTGGTTTAATTTCTTTGCTAGCTCAAAGTCTTTTTCAAAGCGATTGTAATGGTCAGAAGCAATTCCTGAAGCCTTAACGTCTTTTCTTTTTTCCCACTCCCACCAATCATTGTTTTTATTATTCCCTTCAACTTGATGAGCAGCCGTTGCTGCCCCCCAAAGAAAGCCTTTGGGAAAAATTAATTTTTGTTTCTCGCTAATCTTTTTCACCAACTTTTAATTCTTCTAGTTAAAAAGTTAATCGTTTTAACGTCTTCTCTTTTCCTAAAACTTCCATTGTTTCAAAAAGGGGTGGGGTGGCTGTTTTTCCTGTAAGAGCAATCCTTGTTGCCATAAAATACTTGCCTATGTGCCATTTGTTTTTCTTGGCTAAATCTCGGAAGAGTTTTTCTAGTTTCTTGGCTTGCCAGTCCTTGGTTTTTCTTAGCTCAGCTACAGATTTCTTAAACTGCTCTTTGAGTACTTTTTCTCCCTGACTTTTTTTAATAAGTAATTTTTTATCTACTTTTGGTTCTTTAATGAAAAAATCAATTAAATCAGGATAATCAGAGAGTTTAATTAGTCTATCTTTAATCAAGGGAATGGTTTGATTAATTAAAGTGGATTTCATTCCTCTTGGAGCGAGTGGTTTAATTAATTGAAGCAGTTGTTTATCTGATTTCTTTCTAATGTAAACGCCGTTGAGCCAGTCTAATTTTTGTAAATCAAAAACTGGAGCCGAAGTTGAAATTCTTTTAAAAGAAAAATATTTAATGAATTCGTTTATATCAAAAACATCTTTTTCTTTTGGATGGGACCAACCCATAAGACAAAGAAAATTAACAATCGCTTCGGGTAAGTAACCTTGTTTTTTATACCACTCCAAAGCAACGGGGTTGTTTCTTTTGGAAACCTTGGATCGGTCCGGATTTCTTAACAAGGGTGTGTGGGCAAAAAGGGGTGGTTTTTTATCTAACGCCTGATAAATCATTAATTGTCTTGGAGTATTGGAAATATGTTC
>CAYFXA010000025.1:0-42705 GCA_964347135.1 uncultured Gammaproteobacteria bacterium
GTGATGCGCCAATCCAAAGGAAGAGCCGACCCCAACCAAACCCGAAAAATCCTTCTTGAAAAACTTGAAAAGAAGAAGTAAGATTGAAGTTGTAAAATGGATGAAGAGACAATTTCAGAAATTAGTAGAGTTGATAAAACTAATCTTCTGTTCTCAACAGGGACAAATGAATGCTCCGTAACAAATCTACCTTACGAAACACCTGATGCCAGAAGGAAATTAATTGAAATTGTCGAGCAGGCGATTAAAGAAAGGAAAACGGCAGTTTTTATATATGGAGACATGGATAATTTAAAGGAGTTTAATGATTTATATGGGCATGACGTAGGGGATTTGGCTATAAGGCGAATGGTCTCCGGTTCTCAGGAGGTTCTAGCTAAGCAAAAAAGAATTGAGCTTGTTTGTCTTTTTCGCCCCCAATCTGGTGGAGATGAAATTGAAATACTGATGGTTTTAAATGAATCAGAGGCTGATTTATCCAATGAAGTTAAAGAAAGTTTAAATAAACCTTTTATCTTAACCTGGAATGGGAATTCTAAGGAGGTTAACTGCTCGTTTGGAGTTAGTTCAGTTCGTTTTTCTGGTAGTGAAGATGCAAATAAACAATTTGAAGATTTGGAAACAAAGGCAGAGGAGAATTTGGATACTATTAAAGCTGAAAAAGTAATTTCCCAAGTGAATGCCATTATCGACGCAGGAAGAAAGATAGGAGTCGATGAATACCGTGAGCTTATAGCCAATGCCTGGCTAGTTAGAAAACTAACTGGAACGGCTTTAGACTTATTGTTTAAGCACTTTCAAGCCAAAATTGTAAAGCAGATATTACCTAGCAAGCGATAGACAGGAAGGTGTTTTATGGCGAAGTTTACCCATCTTCATGTTCACAGTGAGTACTCACTTCTTGATGGTTTAGCAAAAATCGACGAGCTTCTTTTTAAAGCCCTTGAGTTGGGCATGGATTCGATTGCTCTGACTGACCACGGAGCAATGCACGGGGCAATTAAATTCTATCTGAAAGCAAAAGAGTTTGGTATTAAACCGATTGTTGGCATGGAAGCCTATGTTGCTAACCATTCCCGGTTTGATAAGCAACCAAAGTTAGGCGCTGACCAATTTCATCTAGTTCTTCTTGCTAAAAACGAGCAAGGTTACAAAAATTTAATTCAATTAACAACTAAAGCTCATTTAGAGGGGTTTTATTACAAACCCAGAATAGACATGGAATTGCTACGAAAACACTCCGAGGGGTTAATTGTCAGCACTGCCTGCTTGCAGGGTCAGATTCCTCAACTAATTCTTGAAGGCAATGAAAAAATGGCAAAAGAAAAAGCCAAGGAGTTTTTAGAGATTTTTGGCAAAGATTTTTATCTTGAAATAATGAAAAATAAAGAACCACCTCAAAAAAAGGTTAATCAAGGAATAATTAAATTGTCTCGAAAATTAGGTGTTCCCTTAGTGGCAACCAATGATGTTCATTACGTTAACAAAGAAGATGCTGAAGCCCAAGACGCTCTTTTGGCAATCCAAACCCAAAAGATGATTGCCGATAAGGATAGACTGACGATGATTGGCTCCCCAACTTACTATCTCCGCTCCCAGGAAGAAATGGCTAAGCTTTTTAAAGAGGTGCCAGATGCAATTGAAAACACAAGAAAGATAAAAAATAAATGTAATTTGGAGATTGAACTAGCAAAGTGGCATTTACCCAATTTCGATGTTCCTGAAGACTACACCCCGGATACCTACCTAAAAGAACTGGTTGAAGATGGCTTGAAAAAGCGCTATCCCAGAATTACCGATGAAATCAGAAAGAGAGTTGATTATGAGCTTTCAGTGATTGCGGGCAAAGGTTACGCTACCTATTTTCTTATTGTTCAAGATTTTGTTAATTGGGCAAAACAACAAAAAATCCGGGTTGGGCCAGGAAGGGGTTCAGTAGCTGGCTCCGTAGTTTCATATTCGTTGAGAATTACGAGTGTTGATCCATTTTATTTTCAACTTCCTGTTGAACGATTTTTACATCCCGATCGGCCTTCGACGCCAGATATGGATATAGATTTTGCTGATAATCGACGTGATGAAGTAATTGATTACGTAGTTGAAAAGTACGGCCAAGAAAGAGTCGCTCATATTATTACTTTTGGCCGAATGGAAGCTAAAGCAGCCGTAAGAGACATTGGCCGCGTTTTGGGCATGCCCTATTCGGAACCTGACCAGGTCTCAAAATTAATTCCTTTTGGAATGAATATCGGCGAGGCTCTTAAAGCAATTCCCGAGTTAGCCAAAATGTATCAGGAAAAGAAATATAAAAAATTAATTGATTTGGCTCAGAAAGTTGAGGGTGTGGCTCGCCATGCCTCAACTCACGCGGCAGGAGTGGTGATTGGCGACGAATCTTTGACTAATTATGTGCCTTTGCAATTGGAACCCAAAACAAAAAGAAAGCGAATAACTCAGTATGACATGTATGACCTTGATATCGATGCCAATCCAGAGGCAGTTGGGCTTTTGAAAGTTGACTTTTTAGGGTTAAGAAATCTCTCAATTTTGGAACGCTGTTTGGATTTTATTAAAAAAACTAAAGGAGAAGAAATCGACCTTTCAGAAATTCCCTTGGATGACAAAAAAACTTACAAATTGCTCTCAGGGGGGCATACGATTGGTATTTTCCAATTGGAAACCTCGGGGATGCAGAGATATATTACCCAATTAAAACCAACCACAATTTTCGATCTCATGGCAATGGTGGCTCTATACCGACCCGGTCCAATGAAGGTCATTCCCGACTTCATTCACCGGAAACATAATCCCCAGGAAATCCATTTTGTCAACCCTAAATTAAAAAATATCCTTTCCCGTTCCTATGGTTTGATTACCTATCAAGATGATGTTCTTTTAATTGCCACCCAAATTGCTGGCTATACCTGGGCAGAAGCCGACAAACTCCGGCACGCCATGAGTTCCAAAAGACATCGCCCCCAAATGACAAGATTAAAAAATAAATTTGTTAAGGGATGCATTGAAAACGGATTATCAGAGGATAATGCCGAAGAACTTTTTCGCCTGATCGAACCGTTTGGCGCTTATGGCTTTAACAAGAGCCATTCAGCTTGTTACGCCATGGTTGCCTACCAAACAGCCTTTATGAAAGCCAATTATCCGGTTGAATTTATGGCCGCTTTACTTACCGCCGAAGCAGCGGCTGGTTCAGGACCCACCAAAGATGAAAAAATTACTTTGGCGGTCAATGAATGCCGACGGATGAAAATAACTGTTTTGCCTCCTAATATTAATCAATCAAAAGTAGGTTTTACGATTGAAGATAAAGCGGGTTCTCTTGAAGGTAAAGCAATCCGTTTTGGACTTTCGGCTATTAAAAATGTGGGTCAGGCAGCGATTGAAGTGATTCTAAAAGCAAGAGAAGTGGGAGGTGATTTTAAATCCCTTTCTGATTTTTGCCAACGGGTTGATGCTCAAAAAGTGAATAAAAAGGTTCTGGAGAGCTTAATTAAAGCCGGAGCAATGGACAAATTTGGCAAGCGAGCTTCAATGCTTTCAGGTCTAGAAAAAGTTCGGGCAATGGGAATGGCTGGTCAAAAACAAAAAGCCGATGGTCAAACAAGTCTTTTTGGAGAAAAAAATCCTGATAGTTATTCACCTGAAGACAATCTTCCAGAAATGGAGGAATTTACCCGACAAGAATTACTTTCTTTAGAAAGAGAGTTGTTAGGCTTTTATCTAACCGAACACCCACTAGCCCCCGTTTTAACCTCATTAAAAAACCAAAGAACCCATCAATTAGATCAAATTAGTCAAGGAATGGGAGTCAATCGGAGGGTCAAAATTGGGGGAGTGGTTACCGACCTGAGGGTTGTTTTAACAAAGGCAACTTCCAGAGAAATGGCTTTTGTTGAACTTGAAGACGAAACAGGCAAACTGGAAATAGTTGTTTTTCCTAAAGTTTTTTCTCAAACAAAAAGCATTTGGGTAAGAGACAAAATTGTTTTTGTTCGGGGAAGAACCGATGTTCGAGAAGGAAGTTCAACCCTAATAGTGGAAAATGCTTCTTTATTGGAAGAAAAAAAGGGAGAGAAAAAAGGCAAAGAAATACCTTATGATTTTGAAATAAAAATTCCCTCAAGAATTTCTCCTAAAAAATTGGTTGAACTGAATAAGATGTTTAAGCAAAATCAGGGTAAGAGTAAAGTGGCTCTTTCCTTTGTTGATAATCTCGGTCGGGTAAAACGAATGGTTTTGCCTTATGGAATTAATTACACAGAGGAATTAAAGGGAAAGATTGAAGAGTTAATTGAAAAAGACTAGGAGAATGCTTGTCTCAAGCAAGAGTAAGTGTTAAAATCTCCCTTATGGCAAATCAAATCAAGATAAACGATGTTACCATCAGCATTGGTGACACGATTATTGTTTATCAAAAAATCCAAGAAGAAAAGAAGATGAGAACCCAGCCTTTTGAGGGAATTTTGATTAGAATTAAAGGAAGAGATGAGAACAAAACCTTTACCGTCAGAAAAATTGGTGCTGGGGGAATTGGTGTGGAAAGAATTTGGCCCGTAAACTCCCCTTGGATTGAGAAGATTAAAGTCAAAAGAAAAGGGAAAGTCAGACGAGCTAAACTCTATTATTTAAGGGAAAGAGTGGGTAAAAAGGCAGTCAGAATTAAAACAAAAGATGAGAGGAAAAAAGCTAAAAAACGCACTAAAAAGCGCTCAGCTGGTTAGTAAAAGCCCTTAATTGAATCTCAGGGTCAGTGAATAATCTTCGGGTAGAGTCTGAGATTGTTTCGCTCTTTCTGGTCCACACTTGATTAAGAATATGGACTTGATGCAGGGGTGGCAATATGTCGCTAAAAAGGGGTGGTTTTAAATCAAAATTGACTTCTATTCTTTCAAGATTAACTGCTTGACCATCTTTATTCCAGGACCAAGTTTCAACCCAGTCAGCTTCTCCATCCCCAGTTCTTCTTAGCGTTACCCCAACCGAAGGCGAGTCCTTCCTTCTTTCAAAAATAATTCCCTTTTCTTTGTTAATTATCTGAAAAGCGTCTTCTGGAGGAATTGCGGGGATTTGTTTAAGAAGCCACATAATAGCTTTTTCTTGGGAGGCATCAGGGAGTTCTACAGGAATGGCAAGATGACAAACGGAGCCAATACCATCATCAAGAAGATTTTCAAAAAGGGGGTTGTCAAATCTAACCACGACCATTGTTGATTCAACTTTTTGTATTCTTCCTTTTTCAAGCCCAAGCCTCCATATTTCAATATGGCTAGGTGATTCCAATAAGTGGCGTTGAGAAAAAGAAATTTGTTTTTGGCCACCCACCCATTCAACCCATCGTTGGCCATCAGAGGCATAAGCAACGTGTTTGCCATGGCCTCTGCCTTCAACGCAATACCCACACGACAACCTTTTTAAGTCATTAAGTTGTTCAAAAGAAATTATTGCGGGTTGAACCCTTTCTCGACCAAACATCGCTTCCATTATAAAGTTTAAGTCAAATAAACCCTTTTTTCAATTCCTTGACAATGGCTAAAAAGATTGTTAGCGTGTAAATGAAGCTGTTTATAGAAGAGAGGGGGTGAGAAAAAGTGAAAAAAATAATCGTTCTTGTTTCAGCATTAGTTCTTCTAATAGTGGCCCCGCAAATTTTGGCAAAAGGCCCGACCGACCATCCTTTTTTTGTTAACAAAAACAATCCTTCAGGTGGTACTGGCGTTGATTGGAGTTTTCCTGAGAGTATGACAGTTGAAGCCTACAATTATGGAGATGGAAGTGGCTTTTTAAGAGTGAGTACGAGTGTTTCAACGCCTACGGACACTTGTAATTGGAATGGCATTTCTATTAGTCAGGATGTTCGTGCCAGAGCAATTGCCAAATATGGTGAGGAAGTCCTGGCTTATGGTCTAGGCAATTGCGAAGAGATAAACTTTGATGAATTTCTCATTCCTTTTCCCGCCCTTGGAGAACTTCTTTCCTTTGAAGTCTATCTAGAGTGGATGGGAACGCAATTATCAGGCGAAGTTTCAAGGGTGGTAGTTCAAGAACCATTAAATCCTCCAACTTGCACACTTACTCATGAAACAACAGAGAATCAATATGAGATTCACTTTATTGCCACTGCAGATGATGTGGATGGGGACCCATTAACATATTCATGGGATATTGACGGAACTATAATTGATGGAGGGCTAGAACAATATTATAACTTTGGTGAACCAGGTACCTTTTGGGCCTACTTTTATGTAAGCGACGGTACCCATGAACCTGTTGAATGTATGAATGTGGTTGAAGTAGAATAAGAAAATGGTTACTTGACAAAGTGTGAAAAGGTTGCTATGGTAAAGCCAATGGGGTGAATTCATTACAATTTACTCCTGCCCACCCAGGGGAAGTATTTGATATCCGCTAAAAAAAGCGGATTTTTTTATTGGCAGAAATTCAAAAAGAAAGGAGGTGAAAAAAAGTGAGGAAAATAATAATGGCATTAGTGATCGTGTTAATCTTTTTAGGCTTTAGCTCCCTAGCACAAGCAAACTCGGTCGTAAAAGTAATGCAGTTTGGGGATGATGGTTGGATAATGGGTGATACGAGACATAACGGGATTGTAGATTTTGTGTCTGGTCCAAGCACACCGCACATAGGGACTGGTAGTTTGCGCCTAGCCACTACTAACAACAATCCTGATAAAGCAGGAGTTGCTAAACCAGGCGATTTTGGTGGTCTTTCTGGAATTTCAGGCAGTTATTGGTGGTATAGAACTTCTTCAACAAATGGATTTCAGGCACCAGCTTTCAAGTTTGCTATTGATACTGACTCGAATAACATACCAGATAAGATTTTGGTATACGAACCATATTGGAATCATACGACATCAGATTTTGTTTGGACTGAGGAAGTGTTTAACCAAGATGTGGGTAAGTGGTGGTTGTGGGATTCCTCTACCAGCACATCATATGATGGATATTTGAAAACCTTAAGGCAGTGGTTGGAAGACTCAACATATCCTGATTTTCATACAGCGCTATCTGCAGGAAACATAAAAGCTCTGCTATTCGAGGTCGGCTCGTGGAATGCAAATACTGATGGTTATGTTGACAAGTTTTACATTTCCCTGCTTGGTTATACAACTGATTTTGAACCACCAGACACAACGGCTCCAGAGATTACTTTCGAAGAACCCGAAGATAAATCAGTCCACTGCAGAGAGATTAATTTGAGGGCTGTTTGTAATGAAACTTGCGACTACATAAATTTTTGGTGGAGAGCGGAGGACGAGAGTTACAGCTCCGCATCCAAAAGGTATCACTATGTTCGTAAAGATGGAACAGAGTTTGAGTGGGTTTTAGATACCTGTAATGCCGAAAAAGCAGATGGAACTACCTACTCAATGCACAATGGAAAGTATTATTTATATGCTGCGGGTAAAGATTTAGCGGGGAATTGGGCCAGAACCTTGGAGATTGGTATAACTGTTGAGTGTAATAAGTCAGAAATCCTAATGTGCACTAACGTTCCAGGAAAAGGCCTAGAGAATGCTCCTGGTTTGCAAAAGCCATTTAATCCTAAATCCCAAGCAGGAGAACACGCCGGAAAGAAGGATTAGGGAGGTCTGAGTTTTTCTCTTCTTAATGCATAATCAAATTTATGAAGGGGAGTTTGTGCTATAATTGAGATATGGATCCTGAAGAAAAAGAAGAAACTTTGCCAGTTAAAGTTCAAACCCCAGCTCTGAAAACAAAACTTATTTCTAAGCTAGCCGAGTTACCTCTAGAGGACCAAGAGGTTTTTCAATCACTTCTTAACTTAATTGCCCTTGGTCTTCAAAGTGACAAACTTTATCTTCAATTAATAGAAGCTGCCAAAAAAACACAGTATTCCCACATGTATGTGCCTTCTCGTCTTTTTTTTAAAGACGTAAGAGAAGACTTAGCATCTTTTGGAGAATTTTGGAGTGCCCAAACTGGAATTGTTGAAGAAGGACAGATTTTTACCACTACCCGAGATGGTTGGGTTCAAGGTTTACCTGCTCCAAGCATGAAAGGAATTTATCGTGAGGGTCAAGCTAGAATCGAATTAAGAAGTAATTCCTCTTCAGGCAACCCCTATGAAGCTGAAGTTTTACCAGGAGCAGAGTCAGTCGTAATAAAGCAGGACGGGACAATGGAAAAGCTTAGCGCTCCAGGCAAATGGGAATCACTTTCTTCAGCAGAAAAAAAGGAACTGACAAAAATGTTTGACCAACTAGGTTCAAGAATTCACCAAATCCATGAAGCAGACAAACATTTTCTTGAAGAACTACGAGGAGTTTCTTCTCAATCTCTCCAACGAGCATAATCAAATTTTCTTAAGATTTCTTAATAGCTTATTTTTGTTGTGAATGCTATACTATCTCATAGCATAAATTATGTAACTACCCCAGTGTAGGGGATTTACGGTTGCCTGGTTTATGAGCGGGTGAAATTCCCGCCCTACTCAGACCATACTATTCCAAATCTAGCTTTTATGTAGTATAATTTTCACCGACTTAAAAAGATAAAGAAAGGAGGTGAGGAAGAGTGAATAAATTTTTACCAATTATTATTGCTGTTGTTGTTATCGCTGCGATTGCTATTGGAGGTTGGTTTCTTCTAAAAAATCGTGGAGCCATGCCTTCAATTCAAGCACCAATCGGCGAAACTCAAGAAGCTGTCACTCCAGAAGAAGAAACAAAAGGCTTCACTGGCAAACTCAAGGATGCTTTAAACCTTGGTCAAGCAATGAAGTGTACTTGGGAACAAGATGAAGATAACTTCGGCACTGCCTACATCAAAAACGAAAAAGTTCACACTGACGTTACCTATGAGGGCAAAAGAGCTCACTCCATCATGGATGGAGATTGTACTTACACTTGGGAAGAAGGCGCCGTTCAAGGCTTTGAACTTTGTGTTGAACCCGAAGAAGTAGAAGTTGAAGAAGTAGAGGAAATGGAAGAAGCAGAGCCAGAATTGCCAGAAGAGTACCAAGCCCAGGTGCCTGATGTGAATTACACTTGTGAACCAGCCGTTGTTTCAGATGCGATGTTTGAATTGCCATCTGAGGTTAATTTCATCAATCCTTTGGAGTTAATGGGCGAATAATGAATTTTCTTAAGGCTTTACTCTTTGTTGTTTTTTGTGAACTGGCTGGTATTGTCGGAGCGGTTTTCACCACTCCTTCGATTCCTGATTGGTACGCTAAAATCAACAAACCTAGTTTTAATCCACCCAACTGGGTTTTTGGGCCAGTTTGGACCTTGCTTTATGCTCTGATGGGTATTGCCGCCTATCTCGTTTGGCAACAAGGAATTGAAAACAAGGCAGTCAAAAATGCTTTGTTTTTATTTGCTCTTCAACTAATTCTTAATATTCTCTGGTCGTTTTTCTTTTTTAGACTTCAATCACCTTTTCATGCTTTAATCGAAATCATTCTTCTTTGGGTTTTGATTCTGGCAACAATTGTTAGTTTTTATCAGATAAACAAAGTGGCAGGTTTAATCCTTGTTCCTTATCTTCTCTGGGTTTCTTTTGCCACCCTTCTAAACTTTTCTATCTACCGTTTAAATTAAAATGAGAATTTGGGACATTTCTCCAGAGAAATTATGTTCGAAACACCTTGTGGCCGAACACGGTGAACTTCATTCATTGTGGTCAGTGATAATTAATAAGAAAAAAGGCTTTTCTAAACATCCGGAAACATTAAGATGGAAGGGTAAGTTAAAAGCACTTTTTTTAAGACACGAGGCTTTGGTTAAAGAAATGAAAAAAAGAGGTTATCAACATAAAAGCTCTCTTAACCAAAAACAGGCTAAAGGAAAAAACGAACAATTTGTTTTTTTACAAAGCCCTCAAGAACAAGAAGAAATTTTAAAGAGTAAAAGTTGTAAATGTTTGAAGTGATTAACCTGACCCTGAGAAATCATAAAAAACTCCTAATTCCCTTTAGCATTATCAGCGCCATTATCTTGATTGGGATAGTCATTTTCTCTTTATTACAAAAAACAGAACTAATCTCCCCTCTTTCTCCTGTTTTTATTAAAGTCAATTACACTCCCTTTTCTTTTGAAAGTTTAAAAAAACGAGAGTACTATCCCAACAAAATTTTGTTTGAAAAAGTTCTTAAAGAAGAAGAAAACTATACCTCCTATCTATTTTCTTTTGCGTCTGATGGAAGAAGAATCACGGGAATGGCTAATCTTCCTAAAAAGGAAGGCAAATTACCGGTAGCAATTCTTTTACGGGGCTGGGTTGATGAAGAAATCTATCAACCCGGAATGGGAACGGACAAAATGGCAACTTTTCTAGCAGGGAACGGTTTTTTAACCCTTGCCCCTGATTTTTTGGGTTATGGCGGTTCGGATAATGCTTTTCCAGACATGTTACAAACAAGGTTTTTTCGGCCGATTACCGTTATTACTTTGTTACAATCAATTGTTAGTTTACCTCAAGCAGATCCAAATAAGGTTGTTTTTTGGGCCCACAGCAATGGTGGTCAGATCGCCCTTTCGGTTTTAGAAATTACAAATAAAGAAATACCCACCAGTCTTTGGGCACCTGTTTCCGCTTCTTTTCCTGAATCAATTCTTCATTATGCTAGTGAAATGGAAGATGAAGGGAAAATGATTAGAAAAGTAGTGGGGGAGTTTGAAAAGGAATATGATGTTTCTCAATTCTCAATTGATTCTTTTTTTGAAGAAATTAAGGCCCCCTTGATAATCCATCAAGGCACGGCTGACGAAGCAATTCCCATGGAATGGACAGAAGAGTTAATCGAGGAATTAGATAATTTGGATAAAGAGGTTACCTATCATCAATACCCAGGAGAAAATCATAATTTTCATTACGGCAGTGCTCCTTTAGCGCGGCAACGTGACCTTCTTTTTTTCAGAAAGCATCTTTCTTTATAGCTTGACAAACAGTTTTAAGAATGATTAAGATAAATTTAGCAATGAAATTTATTACTAAATTATTATTAATCCTTTTTATTTCCCTTTTTCTTATTGCTCCAACCTACGCGCAAACGGGTTGTGATACCTGCGGAAACTTCCAAACCCAGACTCAGACAGAAAACAGAGAAGAAGTGAGAGAACAAACGGAAACAGCCAACCCAGATTTGGGTGAATTGAGGCGAAATGTAATTGAAAAAAGAGAAACGATTCGGGAACGAATTCAAGAAAAAAAAGCAACAATCGCGGCTCGTTTGGCAGAAAAGCGAAAAGAAAGGATAAGAGCCTTTTTTGCTCAAATGACAAAAAGGTTTCAAGCGGCAATTGATCGTTTGGAAAGATTGATATCCCGAATCGAATCACGGTTAGCTAAAATCGAGGCTGATGGCGAAGATATAGACACTTCAGAGATAAGAGAAGATTTGGATGAAGCCAAAAACAAACTAGCGGAAGCAAGTGCGGCTTTGTCTGAAGCAGACACTAGCGTAGAAGATATTCTTATTGCTGAAAGTCCTAGAGACGCCTTTACAGGCGTTCGTGACTTGCTTAAAGGAATCAAAGAACAGCTAAAAGAAGTTCATCAAATGCTTGTTCATGTTATTGGTGCCATTAAAGGCTTAAGAGTGGGACAAGCAAGTCCTCAACCAGAAGGAACGCCAACTCAAGAAGCCACGCCAGGAGGAGAATAAAATGGATGAAGAAACACCAACCACACCAAGACCTGAATCAGTCATGCCTGAGGAAAGGGTAATCTCTGAACCAGGCAAAGAGTTTAATCTGGGCAAACTCTGGTTTATCCCGGTGATGCTTGTTTTAGTAGCCTTGATTGTTGTTGGCAGTCTTTGGGTAATGAATAAAGGCTTAATCACGCCCAAACCCTCGCCAGCACCAACGCCAAGCCCATCAGCTGAAATTGATGAAGATACAGCCGTCTTAGAAGAACAAGGAACTTCTGATGAAATTTCGGATATTGAAGCGGACCTTAACGCAACCGATTTGTTTGATATTGACAAAGAACTAACCGATATTGATAGGGAACTTTCTTCTCCTTAAAACTATGTCAGCCTTTTCTTTTGCTTTTTCCGGGATTTTGGCAGTCATTAAAAAAGAAAGAAATATTAAAATTCATCTTTTTTTAGCAACTGCTGCCATTCTCTTGGGATTGTTTTTAGGCATTAACAAACTAGAATGGTTAGCCATTATCTTAATCATTGCCGCTGTTTTAGTGGCCGAGATTCTTAATTCAGCTATTGAAGAAATTTGCAACATCATTAAAAGAGAAGATAAACTTGATTATCAAGAAACAAAATTCATTCGAGATGCTTCCGCAGGAGCGGTTCTAATCTTAGCCATTGCCTCAGTTATTATTGGCGCCTTAATTTTTCTTCCTTATCTTTTATGAAACCTTACCACTGTAAAGCAGATGGAAAGATTCGGCTAACGCCGAAGGTTTCATTCGCCTGTTATTTCTATTCCGCCTTCAGCGGAACTGCGGGTCGAAATTTCGACCCTTGATACAGTTGAAATGAAAATTGAAAAACTAGTTGTTGGCCAACTCCAAACCAACTGTTATCTTGTTTGGGATGAAAAGAGTAGGGTAGGAGTGATTATTGACCCGGCTGATGACGCTGATTACATTATCAGAAGAATTCAGGATTTAAAAATAAAGCCAAAGTTAATATTAGCTACTCATGGCCATTTTGACCATGTTATAGCTATTCCTGAACTTAAATTAGCTTTCGGAATTCCCTTTCTCATGCACCAAGCAGACATGTTTTTGCTCAAACGCTCAAGAGAAACAGCCAAATTTTTCACTGGGTTAGAAGCAGACCCGCCCTTAATGCCCAATAAATTCATCAAAGAAGGTGATATCATCAAATTTGGTAAAGAAAAATTAAAAGTAATGGAAACCCCGGGCCACTCCCCTGGCGGGGTATCATTTTTCAAAAGGGGAGTCGTTTTTGATGGCGATACCCTTTTTTACAAAGGAATTGGTAGATATGATTTTTCCTACGCTTCAAAAAAAGATTTGTTCAACTCAATCAAAAAACTTCTCAAACTTCCAGAAAAAACAAGAGTTTATCCAGGCCATGGACCAGAAACAACAATTGGAGAAGAAAAAGGGATTCAAGATATTCTTTCATTTTATTAAAAAGCCTGGTTAAACGAGGAAACCGCTCAAACCGGGACACTGTATGTGCTCAATCTGAGCGGTCTCTTCTTACATTGAAAGTTGGATTGGGGGCCAAGCTAACGCCACCAGGGGGTTTCGAGTCCTCTTGACGAATCTCTGCCCATAGCAACAAAGCCACTTGTGACAGCAACCAGAGCGTTTGGCCCTGTTTCCATCTTGAGTATCTCGACCTCGCCCAGAAGTTCCAGGGCCGACTTAGGGTCTGGTGTTGTTGTGTCTACATGAAATAGGCTTCTGCCGTCTGGCCAGGCTTGGACTTCAAGTCCAATGCCACACCCCAAATGGAAGAAGTGTCTCTTGTGGCTCGACACGTCATCTTCGTAGCCAACAAAACCAAGGGATCGAAGGGCAGCGACGATGGCCCAGTATTCGTCCATAGTTGGCACAGAATAGCCGATGTGGTGGACGCTGTTTCCTGTCCACTGCCAAAAGGCTGCAATCATTTGGGTTGCTACGACTCGGTCTATGCTCTGATCGAGGCCGCTTATTCCGAAGATCGCTCTTCCCTGTCGTCCACCACCCTCGAAGCCGCATGTCCCTCTATGAGTTTCAGGGTTGACAAAGGGCCCGAGGAGTAAGAAGAGTTCTTTGTCTTCCCCATACATCGCTGCTTCCATCATCTTCATCGCAGCAAAGCCAGGGTAGCAGGTTGTAGGGGTGTTTGGTTCCGCCCAGGGATTCAGGTATTGACCTTCTAACCACAACCTTTGGCGTTCCGGATCGTCTATCCAGCCGATTCCGCCCCAGACCAGGGTGGGTTCCGGCTTCATTTCAGCTAGATAGGTTGTTGTTGCTGCCATCGCATAGTCAGCTCTTAATTCAAATTCTGGCTTTCTCATGTTCCACTCCTTTTCGTATTTAGCTAGTCGTTTGCTTAGCCATTTACCTCCTTTCTGTCAATTTTCTATAGTTGCGAATTGTAGCAAAGACCAGCTTTCTAACTACAAGTTTTTGCTTATAGTTAAAAGGCCAGTCTTTGCTAAAGGAGGCATTTTTCAATGTACAAGAAGAGAAATCTAAATATTGTAAAAAGAAAAACGTAAGGCAGTTTCTTACGTTCTTTTAACAATAGGCATATTATACAAGATTAATAAATTTAGTCAATGTTATAGGACTTTAAGGGTGCAGGCGGTGTTGGGGTTGAACTAATTAAAACACTAATCTTCATAACTAGAAATATCCTGTTGAATAAGCTTGCGTAAATAACTAGACATAGAAATACTGTTTATCTTAGCCACGCGCTCTAGATATTCTTTTTCATCGTCAGAAATGAACAAATTAAATCTATTTCGCAGTTTATATTTTTTGACGTGGGCAATGAATTTTTCTATCTCGTCTGGCAGGGTAAACTCATTGTATTTCGCTCCAAAAAAATTAGGATTTTTTATTAAATTGGCGTAGTTGCGCTTTAAAGACAAAACTAAGACTGGCTTCTGTTGGGATAGGGCAAAATGGGTTTCAAATCCCAACCGAAAACTCGGGTGACTTGCCTCAATAACAACCGCATCGGATACAAAGATCGCTCTTTTAACCAGAGAATCATGGATGTATCTATATTTGTCCTCTGATTCTGAAAGATTTTTAATCTTTTTTAATTCTGGCCTGTCAGAAAGATATCCTCTTTCAAAAGTGGTAATCGTCTTGACATTATGTCTGTGAAGCTCGTCAAGAACGAGTTTATTGACTTTTGCGAATTTATGTCTACCTTTTTTAGAGTGTGTAAAAAATATCTTCATACAGAGTTATGTATATATTTCCTGAAATTATAACATAACGCCACTATAATTTCCAATAATAACCGTTATGTATATCTTTGCTGCCCCAAAAGGCAGCATTTTGTTTTAGCACTTTGTTATTGTATCAGCAAAGCCCGACATTTGGATGGCGAGCAGGTGTCAGGGTAGAAGAAGTGTAAGGAGGGTCTGGTGAAAGAGAGAAGGCTTCCAAGAGTGCTTAACGGAGTCGGGGCGTTCTTTTGTCTGGTCTCAGCAATCCTTGGCGGGATAGTGGGGTTTCCATCCTCCTGCTTCCTGCCAGGGGTAACCTTTCCGGTAGGGGTAGGCATCTTTGCACTCTTTGAGATGTTCCATCCCCGTCCGCTCTCCACGGAAATCAAGAAAGACGGGTTTCCTTGGGTGTTTAGAACAGTGCACAAAGGGAAAATGTCGGGATTAGTCATCGGTGTAATCTTCACCGTGGCATCTGGCATCCCAGCGCTTGTTTTTCTCTTTGTGTACCATGAGGTCCAGGCAGGGTTGTCTATGGCCTTCTTGGCCTTAGGCATGTTCACTTCCTGGATTATGGGGACTGTGATAGACAGACGAGAAATAAAACAGGCTCTTGGAGCTCGCTCCGATCAACTTGTTTCCGAGCAGCGAGATGACGCTTGCCTGTAGCGGTTTCACCCATCTGGCTATCTCTCAATGGCTGATAGACTCGCCACTATCGAGCCAGAAGGTCCCACAGGTAAGGAGGGGCAAAACCATGCCTAGAAGATAGTGTTTTGTCCCTCCTGAACTTATCTCTTCTTCTATTTCGGGCTTTTCTTTTTGTAGTGATCGAAGCGTGTTATACTGAAAAAATGAGTAAATTCAAAACTCTATGTGCAATTATTGTAAGTGATAAAAACGAAATTCTTTTAACAAAAAGAGCGAGAAAGCCTTTTCAAGGATATTGGGCTTTGCCTAGCGGAATTGGCGAATCAAAAATGGGGATACCCCCTGAAATTGGAGTTATCGAGGAAGTCCGATGTGATCTTGAAACAAGCTCTTTTAAAGGAAAACACCTTTTTTCCATACCTGTAGAAGGAGATAAAATGACAGATGAAGCCTTTGTTTTTGTTGGAAGAGTTAATGAAAGTGAATTAAAACCTAATCCCAAATACTCACTGGGTTTTAAATGGGTTTCAGAAGATAATGTCAAAGAATTTAAAAACCTAGCTTTTGAACATAGCAAAATAATGGAAGAGTATTTAAAAAGACAAAACGGGTCGGGAAAAGATTGAGCAGCCATTCGAGAATGGTTAGTCGTTGTTTGGGGTATTGGTTTGACATTTCCGTGTATATGTCCTATAATTCAACCTACTTATGAGTACTGCTGAGAACGAAAACAAAGTTTGTAGAAATTGCTTTAGATTCATCGAAGATGGTGTTGTTGTAGATGAACATGGCGGTAAACATCCTTATGGTTTTGTGAACCCTACTTCTTGCTACTCAGCTGCAACTGATCCCATTAGGTCAAAAGGGGGTGTACAAGGCAATAGAATGTGCACCGATGAAAGTAAATTTCTTCCCAGGGATTTTTAACACTTCCAAAATCAATTTGGACCTTCTCTAGGAGTTGTAACTAAAAAGCCCTCTATCTCGGGCTTTTCTTTGTTTTGTGACCCTAAGGGGAGTTCAATTAAACACTTTGGGGTATGTGGTGAGGCTGAGGGAAGTGTTTCAAGGAGCACCTAATCAATCCTATAGTTTTGACTTTTCTCCTTTTTCATTCTATAATTTTGTCGATTACAAACTAACTAAGGACAATGCCTGTAGAAGATAATAATAGTGAATTTTACTCTCTCCCTGTTCCTGACCGAGCCAGGCTAGTTCTTAATGGTGCTCTAAGCAATATTGAGTTAAGTTTAAAACATCCTCAATACCCTAAATGGTTAAGGGCAGCCTTACCTAAAGATCTTCGAAGTGTGGTTGTTTTAGTAGATGACAATACCTTTTCAAGAAAAGTAGAACAGCTTTACAGACAAGAAACTCACCCCTCTGTCTTAAGCTCAGACATGGCAAAAAACGGACAAGGTATTTTGGAATCAGGGCACGCTCTTTTTGTTAAAAAAGAAGGGTTAATCTTTATAAAAGAGTCTTATGCTGGTAGCTTTGACGGAAGGTTCCTCCTGAATGAATTATTGGCAGAAGAGTTTGGTCATATGATGGGAGAATATGATGCTATAGTTTCCCTGGACGAGGTTACAGAAGATTCTTATTTATTAATAACTGAAGTTGATGATACACTGAGAACTCTTGAACAAGAAGCTGGTCTAAGACTTAGAAAAAGCGATTTGGAGCTTAAAATACAGGGTTTTAAGTCCAGTTTAACGTTTGAGGGAAAGTTAGTAATGACCGACACGTTTTCTGCGTTTATGGAAGAATTAAGGGCGAAATTATTCGTCCTCCACCTGCTAGGCCATTCTTATGCTTTGGGATTAGGGAAATCAGTGGAGGAGGGGTTAAAAATTGCTCGACAAAATTCAATTAATCTAGGATACTTAGACGAGGTTCTTCTCATTGATTACGCTCAAGCAGTGGGTTGGGAGAAGCTCCTTTTAGTAGCCAATAAAGGAAATTTGGATGAATTTATAGAAACAGGAAGTCAGGCTCTGGGAATAGAGGAAAATGAAAGAATGCTTTTGAGCATAATTGAGCTCGGATTAGAAAGCTGATAAATTAATTCTTAAAATGATATAATTAAAGCATGGAAGATAGAGAAAACTTAGAGGCTGAAATTTTTAGGCGAAATGGGCAGGGTGATGGCAAGGAAGTTGAAATTGTATTAAAGAGGAAACGGGAAATTAAAGGCGGTGTTGAAGGAAATAAGGAGGTAGCGGAAGCGATTGTACGGCGAGAGGGGAAAACAAGAAGGGCTGGTGAATACTTTATTAAAGAACCCATACCTTCACGCTACTGGCAGGATGTATTACCTGCAGAAATTTTAACAAAATATAGAGAGCTTAAAGAGGCTGGTGTTTCAGTAGTTCCAACGTTGCGTATCAGCAGGAATCGGATATTAATGACTGATCTTTCTGGGGGAGGAAAAAATTTTATTTTCTGTGCAGGCTCAGACCGAGACGCTGAACAGCGAAAACTTGTCTCACAGTTTGAGCTAAGTAATCCAGAATTGGTTCGGGAAAAAGTGCATGAAGCCGCAGAAAAAGCAGCAAAGGCCCAATATAGGCTGAATGCCGATGCTTACTTTATAGTTGTTACACCCATGGGAGGAATCACTGTTGTTGTTGGAGATTTAGGCTTAGGAGTTACTAAAGAATCCGATGAATACGTTAAATTTAGAATAAAGGGGAATCTTCAGCGGGCAAGTAAATTCTACGAGGAAGCGATGAAAATGTTTGGAATTAAAGACTATCCCCCCTTCATAAATAATCAACCTGAATTTCCTAAAAAACCTGACTAGAGTCTTCCAAAACCAATTTGAACCTTCTCTGGGAATCCGAAATATAGGGCTTTTCTTTATTTTGTGACCCCGAGGGGAGTTCAATTAAACACCTTTTGGTATGTGGTGAGGCTGAAGGGGGTGTTTCAGGAAACTATTTCTGAATACAATTTTGATCACATTCTTCGTTAAAACCTATTTATTTCACTTTTTGGGTTAAAATTACGAATGCGATAAATGATAGAATAATAGCATCAATATATTCTATTCCTCTATAGCTTACAGTCGTGAAGCTATTGGCAAAAATAAAATTTCCAAATGATAAAATCCACAAGATAGTTATTGTTAAGTATTTTAAATTTTGGTTTTGAATGACTTTCCATATAATACTGTTTTTGGTAATTTTTATGCCCTGAATTTTTTTCTTAAGAAGTAAGAAAAGAAAATTTACTAGGAGTAGAGATAGTGCTCCGATAAGTATATTAAACGGCTCATTAATAGCAATATTGATTCCCTCAATGAAACCGATTACTGAGAGAATAATTAGGGCGAGTAATAAAGTTTTTGCCAACACTGCTCTTATAATTATAACACGAATATTTGTGTCTGGTTCTAGTTTCTTTCACAAAGAAAATGATAATAAAGAAGCCCTCTATTTCGGACTTTTCTTTATTTTGTGACCCCAAAGAGAGGTATTTAGTAAGGCAGCTTTAAATCAGCCGATTTATGCTTTTAAGTAATGATATAATTAACTTGATGGTCAAAGACGAAAAAAGACAATTCGAAAAAATTAGAGTTACTGTAAATTTAGTAATAGAGAAGGACGGAAAGTTTTTATTTAGCAGGCAAGCTCCTCACGCTCCTCGTGGAGCTGGGAAGTGGTTTTTCCCAGGCGGACATATTGAGCTAGGTGAAACATTAGAAGAAGCTGTTAAAAGAGAAGCCGAAGAGGAAATTGGAGTCGAAGTCGAATTTGAAAGGCTGATAGGTTATGCTGAATATATAGAAGCTCCATATCATGTAATTTCTCTTCTCTGTCGATGTAGAATAACGAAAGGAAGACCAAGAATAACGGACGAGATTGACAAAGTGGAGTGGGTTGCAAAAAAAGATATTCAGAAATATTCGATAAGACCGATAATGAAAGTTGCAGTTGAAAATGGCTTACTTGAGGAAATATTAAAATAATTTTTGATTTTCAGAATTCAATTTTGCCCCGAAATATAGGGACATTATTGTTTTGTGACCCTAAGGGGAGTTCAATTAAACACTTTGGGGTAGGTAAGGCTGAGGGAGGTATTCTCTCCCTCGCAGACAGAGTTAGAATTAGCTAAATTTGCTCTTCAGAGAGAACCTTAATATTATTTTTTTTAAATAATGCTGCAGTCACTCCATCTCCTTTTCTTCGGCGGTAACTCCATCTTCCTCTTATTATCTTCCATTGAAAAGCTTCTCCACATCCACAAGATGGACTTCCTTGTTTTAGGATGGCTTCCTTAATCTTGTAGTGTTTGGCTATTCTTAATGCCTCTTTTGCTCCTTGAATATAGTTTTTAGTCCAATCTTCTTTCTTACGGTTTAAAACCTTGGCTTTCCCTAATAAAACTTCTTTACCGTCACCGCTCAGGATACCACTCCCAATTCTTGGAGTTTTGAGTCCACCTAGCTGTTCGGGGCAAATAGGGATGAGGGCCTCTTTTTCAAGAAGCTTTAAAACTTTCTTAATTGGTTTTCTTTTAGCGTCGTAGCGACACCTGACACCCAAAAGACAAGCGCTGACAATTCTCACACTTCTATTTTACCACAAACCAAAAAAGCCCTCTATCTCGGGCTTTTCTTTGTATGGTGACCCCGAGGGGAGTTCAATTAAACACTTTTGGGTATGTTTTGAGGTTGGGGGAGGCGCTTCGAAAAGATTACTTTGCTGGAGGCGACGCCCAAGTTTCATCTGCCTTGATTTGAGCAGCCTCTTTTTTAGTATATGGAGCGATGAAAACCAAAATTACTCCATCTGGGTCTTTAACGACAAGTTCCAGTGTTCCCCAATAATAATGGCGAGGTTTGACTGTCAAGGGAATTTTGGCCTTTTGACAGAGACTGATTATTCTTTTTAAACTGTCGACGTTTATCATCAACGATATTTTGGAACTTTTAACTTTTTCTTTAAAAACTTGTGGTTTTACTGCTCGGTGTCCATCAGCAATTTCAAGCTTACAACCGCCGTGTTCAAAAACTGCTCCGTGGAAGTCTTCCTTTACCTTTTTATTTGGGCCATACTCGAAAACTCTTTTAAATCCAAGAGCTTCATAAAAGTTAAGCGATTTTTTGAAGTCAGATACCTTGATGTGGGTCCCCACTCCTTTAATCATAAGGTTATTATACCAAACCAAAAAAGCCCTCTATAAGTTTATGATTTTAAATAGTCGTTCGAGAGTGGCTGGTTGTTATTTGGTATAATTGTTAAGATGACACGCCAGCAATTTAAAAATTGGCTAGATAAATTAAAAAATGCCTGGGAAACAAAAAATCCAAACGCTGCAATTGATTTATGTGCAGAAAAGTTTATTTGGCATGAAACTCCCTTTAGTAAGCCACTGAAAACCAAAAAACAGCTGTTAGAAGAGTGGAAGGTGGTTTTAAGCCAAGAAAATATTTCTGTTTCCTATGAAGTTTTAAGCGTCAGTAAAAATGTAGGGATTGCTCAGTGGAGGGCAGCTTTTACAAGACTTTCCTCTAAAGAAAAAGTTACTCTTGATGGAATTTTTAAAGTCACACTCAATGAACAAGGCAAGTGCACAGAGTTTCACCAATGGTATAACTCAAAATGAATGACGTTTTTCCTTCTGTTAAGGTTTACATTTCTAAATCGGAAGTTCCAAAAGCTGGGAGAGGTGTTTTTGCAGCCAAGCAAATAAAGAAGGGAGAAGTGATAGAAAAGTGTCCTGTTTTTGTTCTTCCTAGAAAAGACTACCCGATTGTTAAGAAGACCGCTATGAGGAATTATTATTTTATGTGGGGAAAGACCACTGCTGCGGTGTGTTTTGGATATGGTTCCTTATACAATCACTCCTACCAACCAAATGCAACTTACAAAAAGAAAATAAAAGATAAAGTGATAGAATTTGTAGCAATTAAGGGAATTAAAAAGGGGGAAGAAATCACCGTAAACTACCATTACGGTCGGCCTGATGACAGAAGGCCTTTATGGATTAAATCTATCCCAACTAGCTGAAAAACTAGTTTTAACTTTGTCTACGAACACGAAGGTATCAAAAAAACCCTCTATCTCGGGCTTTTCTTTGTTTTGTGACCCCGAGGGGAGTTCAATTAAACACTTTGGGGTATGTTTTGAGGTTGAGGGAAGTGTTTCAAGTCGACTTTGCTTTTAGTAATAAGTATAATTAGTTCAGTGAAAGTGAAATATTCAGGTAAACAGCTTGGCAAGTACGCCCAATTTGCAGCTGATTCATATAGCTGGAAATTTTTAGAAAAGCCTGCAATAGAAAGACATTTGAAACACTTATTAAATAATGATACTCGAGTCCTTGATGCTGGCTGTGGGACTGGAAGAACAATAAAATTACTTCTCCATTTAGGGATACAAGAAAAAAATCTCACGGGGGCTGATATAAGTAGTGAGGCTCTAAACATTGCCCGAAAATTTTTTCCCAATTTAAAACTCATTCGGACAAATTTGCCTAATTTAAAACTTAAAAATAATAGTTTAGACCTCGTCTTAAGTAATATGACCTTTCATTATTTAAATCAAAAAGATTTTAATAGAACTATTAAGAATATCTCCAAATGGCTTGTAAATGGAGGTTATTTGTACTATGTTGTTGTTCACCCCCTTCGATTTATTAGCAATTATAAGGAATATTTTGTCAACAAAGTTAAGGAGGAAAAAACACCTTGGGGAACAAAAATCGAATATTATCCAAAAAAACTTTCTGATTACATCTCTACAACGATTAATACTAATTTTGATTTAGTGGCAGTCGAAGAACCAACCCCAGTTGGGAAAGCTGCTAAAAAGAATAAAGTAGAATATAAAAAATATTCCACATTCCCAACAAGACTATTAGTAAAGGCAGTTAAAAAGAAATAAAGTAAATTAATAAAAAGCCCTTTATTTCGGGCTTTTCTTTGTGGTGTGACCCCGAGGGGAGTCGAACCCCTGTTTTCAGGATGAAAACCTGATGTCCTAGGCCACTAGACGACGGGGCCTGGTGAGCCCGGGAGGGATCGAACCTCCGACACCCTGCTTAAAAGGCAGGTGCTCTACCACTGAGCTACGGGCCCTTGAGAGCTATTTTATCAGATTTGTGGCTATAAAACAACCATGCTATACTTAATTTATGCTCATTTTAGGCATTGATCCAGGAACAGCGGTAACCGGCTTTGGAGTGATTCACTGCTCTCGAACAGAAATTAAACTTATTGACCACGGCAGTATAAAGACCTCCAATAAATATTCATCTCCTAAAAGATTAGATTTGATTTTTCAGCAAACAACAGAACTTATTCAAAAACACAAACCCCAAGTTTTAGCCATGGAAAGTCTGTTTTTTAATATCAATGCCAAGTCCGCTTCAGCTGTAGGCCAAGCCATGGGAGTGATTAAATTAGCCGCCGCCAAGAAAAAAATAAAGGTTTTTGAATATCCACCTCTCAGAGTCAAAAATGTGCTTTCAAAAAATGGTCGAGCCAAAAAAAGACAAATTCAATCCGAAGTAAGAAAAACCTTAAAAGTCCGAAAACTACCGCGACCTACCCATGCCGCGGATGCTCTGGCAGTAGCTATTTGCCATTGGCAAGAAACTAGGAAAAAATGATACAATATAGGAAATTAGAAAGGGGGTGAGTTAAAGACACATATGGCAGATACCAAAGTTGGTAATATTACTCACTATTACGATAAAATCGGCGTGGCAGTTGTTGATATCTTAGCGCCGCTAAAAGTGGGTGATAAAATTAAAATCACCGGCAGCACTGAATTTGAACAGGAAGTGGGCTCAATGCAAATCGAGCACAAAAATATTAAAAAAGCCAAAAAAGGAGACCAGATTGGAATGAAAATCGACCAGCCGGTAAAAGATAAAGACGAGGTTTTTAAAATAGGCTAAGATGGATTGGCAACTGGCACCTGAGCTTCACAAGAGGGTGGAAAAATTGACAAAAGCCCTCGAGCTTTCTCATATTGACCCAAAAAGAGTGATTGTTTTTCGGAGTTATGGTTCAAAATCCCGAGCCAGGGCAAGAATTTGGAGTTTACCTCGAATTTGGCAAAAAGCACTTCAAGTCAGACCCCATTATTGTTTAGAAGTTCTTTCTGAGAAATTTGATAAATTATCCCAAGAAAATCAAGATAAAATTTTAATTCATGAACTTCTCCATATTCCTAAAACCTTTTCTGGTGCTCTTCTTTCCCATCGAGGAAGAAAAAGAAGGATTGACAACCGGGTAGTTGAAAGATTTTTTTCGAAGCTAGAAAAATCTAGAAAAAAATAGTATTCTAGCTGAGAAAAGATGGAAACTGAGGACTTTTAGTTCGAAGATGACGTCATATAAGGCATTGAAGAAAGGCTAATATGCTTATCATTCATGGTGATAACCAAGTAGAAAGTCGGCAATTTTTAGTTAACCAAATTGAACAAGCCAAAGCAAAAGACAGGGAAATCGTTCGTTTTGAAGGCAATGAAGTTGAGCTAGAAAAACTCCAACAGGCTTTGGAAGGACTCTCACTTTTAGGAAAAAAGAAACTGGTGGTGATTGAAAATTTGCTAACCAAATCTCCACCCAAGTCAATTATGGATTATCTAATTAAAACCCAACCCAGAAACTTAATCATTTGGGAAGAAAAAGAAATTAGTCAGTCAAAAACAAACAAATTTAAAGCCCAGGTAAAGCTTTTCAAACTCCCACCAATTATTTTTAAATTTCTTGATTCTCTATTACCTGGCAACAATCGCCATTCTTTGAGTTTGTTGAAGCAAGCAGTTGGCCAATCATCAGCAGAAAATGTTTTTTACATGATTGCTAGACAGGTACGCTATTTGATTATCGCTAACCAAATGGGAAAAGAAGGTTTAGCCGAACTCCACCCTTTTCAACAACAAAAAATTGCTGCTCAAGCTAAAAAATTTCAACTTAGCCAACTTCTTGAACTCCATCGCAAATTACTTTATATAGATTGGCAACAAAAAACGGGCCAGGCACCAATGAATCTGGCAGGCCAGCTTGACCTTTTAGTAGCTTCACTCTAGAATGAATGTATGGCTGTCCAAACCCTTTTTGGCACAAGTGGCATTCGAGGTGAGGCAGAAAAATTATTCACTAACCAATTCTGCTTTGATATTGGTAGAACCTTCGCTCAATTTCTAGATAATCATAAACAATTAGGACCTATTACCGTGGGAATGGATCCTCGGGGTTCAAGTCCAAGGATTCTTGAAGCCATTGAAGCTGGTTTACTGTTTTCTGAGCGCGATGTGGTTGACCAGGGAGCAACTCCTGTGCCAGCAATGAATTGGGTATTAAAAGTAGCCCCTTATGCTGGTAGTATCATGATAACCGGCAGTCATATTGCTGCTGATTTAAATGGACTCAAATTTTTTGCTTTTAAAGAAGAAATTCTTAAGAACCATGAAAAAGAGATTAATGAGATTTATAGCAAAATAAAGGGAAAGGTTAAGTTTCAAAGAAGCAAACACCCAATTGAAGAAGAAAATCGGGCCAATGAGAGCTACCAGGAGATGTTAATCAATCTTGCGGATAAGACCTATCCCAAATGGAAATTGATAGTCGTTGATACTGGCAATGGCGGCCAGTCAGATACGATGCCTCAGGTTTTAACTAGGTTAGGCATAAAAGTTAAAGAAATTAATGCTTCTATTCAAGGAGAATTTATTGCCCGGGACACAGAAACAGAAGGTGTATTGGCTCAGCTTCAGGGTTTGATTAAAAAGAAAAAAGCCGATATGGGCATTGCCTATGATTACGATGGTGACCGAGTAATTTTTATTGATGAGAAGGGTCAATTCATTCCCGGAGATTACTCTGGAGCATTGATTGCTAAGTATTCTGATACTCCTGTTGTCATTACGCCCATTAGTACTTCCCAAGCGGTTGAACACATTAACAAACCAATCATTCACACCAAAATAGGCTCCCCTTATGTGGTTGAGGCAATGAAAAAAAATAAGGCTACTTTTGGCTTTGAAGCCAGCGGGGGCGGAATTTCGGCTGAAATAATGATGAGCCGAGACGGTGGTTCAACCACAATCAAAATGCTTAATCTTCTCAAGAAACAGAAAAAGTCTCTAAGTTCATTAGTGGCAACCCTTCCTCGTTTTTATATCCATCGGCTAAAAGTTGATTGCCCCCGCAAGCTAAATATGTTTATAATTAAAGAGGCTAAGAAAAAGTTTAAAGGAATTAAGGTTGAAGAGACAGACGGACTAAAGATTTGGCTTGATAAAACCAGCTGGATGTTATTTCGTCCGTCAAGTAATGCTCCAGAATTCAGGGTTTTTGCTGAAACCAAGAATAAAAAAAGAGCCAAAGAACTAGCTGAGGAAGGAATGAATTTTGTTAATCAATTAATTAAAGAAAGCAACAAATAATGAGCCCACTTGATAATCGGAAAAAAATAAATGAAATCGATAAGTCATCTATTTTTGAGTCTGTAAGTTTGTTACCCGAACAAATTCAACAAGCATGGAATGAGACTATTAAGATAAATTTTCCCTTTCAGAAAATTAAAAATATCGTTGTTGCCGGAATGGGCGGTTCAGCTTTAGGAGCAGGAATCATTGATTCCCTTAATTTCGAGGTTTTAGATTTACCCATGGAGATTGTTAAAGCCTATCATCTTCCCGCCTACGTCAATTCAAATACTTTAACCATTATTTCCAGTTATTCGGGCAACACCGAAGAAACGCTTTCATGTTTTAATGAGGCGCTTGAACGAAAAAGCCAAGTTTTCATAATCACTAGCGGGGGAAAGTTGGCTGATCTGGCTAAGAAAAAAAGAGTACCAGCTTACATCTTTAGTGATCGTTTTAATCCTTCAAGGCAGCCCCGTTTGGGCTTAGGTTATTCAGTAGCTGCTCAACTAGCGGTTCTTTCTAAATTAAAACTAATAAATTTAAAGGAAGCCCAAATTACAGAGGCGATTAATTATCTCATGGAGATAAGGTCCCAAATTTCAATTAAAAGTCCTCTTGATAATAATATTGCCAAACAGGCGGCGTTTTCTCTTAAAGATAAGATTATTATTGTTGTTTCCAGCGAACATTTAATTGGCGTTGCTCATGCTTTTAAAAACATGATTAATGAAAACAGTAAAACTTTTGCCGTGAGATTTAGCATTCCTGAAGTAAACCATCATTTGCTCGAGGGATTGCTTTTCCCTAAAGAAAACAAAAAGATTCTTAAAGTTATTTTTATTGAATCCGAAATTTATGATGAGATAATAAAAAGGAGATTTAAGATTACAAAAAATGTGGTTGAAAAAAATAAAATTCCCAGTCATTCCTTATCAATAAACGGTAGGACAAGAGTCGCTCAAACTCTGGAAACATTATTTCTGGGTAATTTTATTAGTTATTATTTGGCAATTCTTAATGAAGTTGACCCGGCCTTAATTCCTTGGGTGGAATATTTCAAAAAAACGCTTAAAAAAATGTCCTAGCTTTTACCCTGCCCATGAGAAAACGAGACAAAGAAATTGTTTGGATTAATGAAGTAGATAAAGACGATATTGGTTTGGTTGGTGGGAAAGGAGCCAATTTAGGTGAGATGGCTTCGTTTGGGCTGCCCGTGCCAAAGGGTTTTATTGTAACCGCTTCAGCTTATTTCCAATTTCTTAAAGAGAATAATTTAATCGGGTTAATTAAAAAAGAAACCCAGGGAATTGATTTTAACAGACCGGAAACAATCAATCGCGCTTCTGAAAAAATGAAAAAGGCAATTGAAAAAGGAGAAATTTCTGAAGAGTTGGCTAAGAAAATTATGTTCTCTTATACCAAGATAGGTGGAGTTTTGAAAAACGCTTTTGTTGCCATTCGTTCTTCGGCAACGGCTGAAGATTTGCCCACCGCTTCTTTTGCTGGCCAACAAGAAACCTTTCTTAATGTTAAGGGTGAAGCCAATGTTGTTAAGCGAGTCCGAGATTGTTGGGCTTCTCTTTTTGAACCAAGAGCTATTTTTTATCGAGAAGAAAATAAATTTGACCACCTCAAAGTTGGCATGGCAGTAATTGTCCAAGAAATGATAGGCGTTGATGTCTCTGGGGTAATGTTTACGATTGACCCAGTCACTCATGAAAAAAACAGAATCGTGATAGAGGCAATCTATGGTTTGGGCGAACTAATTGTTCAAGGCAAGGTTATTCCTGATTGCTATAAAGTTGATAGAAAAGGCTTCGATATAATCTCTCGAGATATTTCAAAACAAACAGTTCAGCTAATTAAAGTAGGTAATTCAAATAAACGAACCAGAGTGCCAAAAAGTTTACAGACAAAAAGAAAGTTAACTGACAAGCAAATTGTAGAACTAGCTAAACTGGGTAAAAAAATTCATCAACATTATTTCTTTCCCCAGGACATTGAATGGATTCTCGTTAAAAATAAATTTCACATCGTCCAAACAAGACCAGTAACAACCCTTAAGGATGAAAAAAAGAAAGTAAAAGTGCTCGAGGTGAAAAAGAAGCCTATTCTTAAGGGTATTGCTGCCAGTCCTGGAGTAATCTCTGGCCCGATTCAAATCGTTAAGTCTGCAAAAGAAATTGGCAAAGTTGACCCTGGAGAAATCTTGGTTACTTCAATGACCACACCTGATTTTGTTCCAGCAATGAAAAAAGCGGTGGCTATTGTTACTGACAAAGGCGGCCAAACCTCTCATGCTGCCATTGTTAGCCGAGAATTGGGTATTCCCTGTGTTGTTGGAACAAAGAATGGTACCAAAAAGTTTAAAAATAAACAAATTATTACCGTTCACGGTGGAAAAGGCGAAATTTATCTCGGCGGAATGTTAAAAAAAGGCCAACATAAGATTGCTGCGGAAAAAAAAGCCGTTCCCCAACCCTTTGAGACCTCAAATATAAAGACGGCCACTAAGATTTATGTTAACCTTGGCGAACCTCAACTGGCAGAAGAAATTGCCCAACGAAATGTTGATGGCGTTGGTCTATTAAGAGCCGAATTTATGATTGCTGAAATCGGCACCCACCCTAAAAAAATGATTAAAGAAAAAAAGAGAAAACTGTTCGTTGACCAGCTTACAGAAGGGATTAGTAAATTTTGCCAAGCTTTTAAACCCCGTCCAGTTGTTTATCGAGCCACGGATTTTAAAACCAACGAATATCGAAATTTGACTGGGGGCAAATCTTTTGAGCCTGAAGAAGAGAATCCTCTTTTGGGTTATCGCGGCGCTTTGCGTTACATCACTGATGAGGAAGTTTTTGAAATGGAGCTAACCGCTATTAAAAAAGTAAGAAATAAGCTTAGGCTATCCAATTTGTGGCTGATGATTCCCTTTGTTCGAACTCCAGAGGAATTAAGAAATGTAAAGAAAATTGTGACCGCCAGCGGTTTAATTAGAAGCCCAAGTTTCAAAATCTGGCTGATGGTTGAAGTTCCTTCTAATATCATTCTTTTAGAGGACTTTATTAAAGTGGGAATTGATGGCATCTCGATTGGTTCTAATGACTTAACCATGCTCATCTTGGGCGTTGATAGGGATAATGCCGATTTAGCTGAATTGTTTAATGAGGAAGATCCAGCCGTTGCTTGGGCATTAAAAAAAGCAATTAAGACTTGCCAAAAACACAAAATTACGAGTTCAATTTGTGGTCAGGCCCCATCTGTCTATCCTGATTTGGTTGAAAATTTGGTAAAGTGGGGAATAACCAGTATTTCGGTTAATCCGGATGCGATTGAAAGAAGTCGAGAGCTAGTTTATGAAGCCGAAAGGAAAATAGCGAAAAAAAATGTCCAAAATAAAAAACATTAAAGCTAGAGAAATTCTCGACTCCCGCGGAAATCCAACCGTGGAAACAACCGTGGTTTTAGATGACGATTCAAAAACTGAGGGTTCAGTTCCTTCTGGTGCATCTCTTGGAAAGTACGAAGCCTTGGAATTAAGAGACAATGACCCCAAACGCTACAAAGGAATGGGAGTTTTAACAGCCGTGAACAATGTCAATCAGATAATTGCTCCCAAATTAAAAGGAATGGATGCGAGCGAACAAATAAAAATCGATAAGGTTTTGATTGAGCTTGACGGCACTCACAATAAGTCGAAGTTAGGCGCTAACGCTATTCTAAGTGTCTCCCAGGCGATTCTTGAAGTTGCTGCCATCAGTAAAAAAATGCCGACGTACCAATATATTACTTCGCTTTATGGTTTTAAAACACCTCAAAAACTGCCTGGGCCAACATTTAATTTGATTAATGGTGGTAAACATGGGGCGGGCAATTTAGAATTCCAAGAATTTCATATTTGCCCTTCAACCGCAAAGTCGTACAGCGAAGCCCTAAGGATATCTGAGGAAATTTATCAGACCCTAGAAGACGTTTTAAAAAAACATGGAGCCATTCACAGCGTTGGTGATGAAGGTGGCTATGCTCCTGATTTATTTACAAATGCCGACGCTTTGGAGTTATTAATGGAAGCAATTGATAAGGCTGGTTATGTTTTTAATAAAGACGTTTTTCTCGGTCTGGATGTGGCGGCGGGATTTTTCTATAAAAGCGGAAAATATCAAATTAAAGACCGAACCATGCCCATGCAAACAGAAGATTTAGTTAATTTTTATAAAGAACTAAATGAACAATATCCACTTTTTTCTTTAGAAGATGGTTTTTATGAAGATGATTGGGATGGGTGGACGAAAATTGCCCAACAACTTCCGGAAACAATTATTGTTGGCGATGATTTGCTTGCTACTAACAAACACCGGGTTGAAGAAGCCATAAAAAGAAAGGCTTGTAATGCCGTTCTGGTGAAGCCTAATCAGATTGGTACCATTTCCGAAACGGTTTACGTGGTTATGAAAGCCCGAGAAGCAAACTGGAAAATTATTGTCTCTCACCGCAGCGGCGAGACCAATGATGATTTTATTGCTGATTTCGCTGTGGGTGTGAGAGCAGATTACACCAAGTTTGGCGCTCCTGCCCGAGGCGAACGGGTAGCTAAATATAATCGCCTCTTAGCCATAGAGGCAGAAATTGAAAAAGATGCCCGTTCCTAAACCCGTTGTTCTTATTATTATGGATGGTTGGGGGATTACCTCTGAAACAAAAGGTAATGCCATCGCCCAAGCCAAAACAACTAATATAAACCGCTTTTGGGCGGCCTACCCAAAAACCCTTCTTTCTGCCTCTGAAGAAGCCGTGGGCTTGCCTAGAGGCGAAGAAGGCAATTCGGAAGCAGGTCATCTCAATATTGGTGCTGGAAAGGTTGTTTTTCAAGAGTTTCCCATCATTAACTTATCAATCGCTGACGGAAGTTTTTTTAGCATTCCCGCGTTTTTATCAGCTATAGAACACACAAAGAAAAACAAATCAAAACTCCACCTAATGGGCTTACTGGGAGCAGGCGGAGTTCACTCTAGCATTAGCCATTTGTTTGCCTTAATTAAATTGGCTAAAAGCCAACAGCTTGAACAAGTCTATCTTCATCTATTTACCGACGGTCGCGACTCCCCACCAACCGCAGCGCCTACCTATATTAATCAGGTTCAAGGAGTAATAAAAAAAATTGGGATTGGCAAGATTGCTTCGGCTTGTGGTCGTTACTTTAGTATGGATCGCGATCACCGTTGGGATAGGACCCAAAAAGCTTATGATGCCATGGTTTTGGGAAAGGGCAATAAATTCAAGTCAGCTGCCGAGGGAATTAACGCTTCTTACCAAGCAGGAAAAACGGATGAATTTATTGAGCCGTTTTTGATTGTAGAAGATGGGACAACCCATTTAATTAATGACCATGACTCGGTTATCTTCTTTAATTATCGAATCGACCGTCCTCGACAGTTAACCAAAGCCTTTGTATTGCCGGATTTTGAGCGTATTGTTATTGAGAAAGTCGCTTTCGACCCTTATGCAGAAAGATATGGGCTAAGACAGTATCAGCCACCCCAAAAAACAACCACTTTTCAAAGGGGAAAAATTCTTCAGGATTTGTTTTTTGTGACCATGACCGAATACGAACCAAAATTACCTGTTCAGGTTGCCTTTGTTCCAAAGCCCGTTAAAATGCCCTTGTGTAGAATCCTAGCTGAAAAAGGTTTAAGACAATTTCATATTGCTGAAACAGAAAAAGAACGCCACGTCACTTATTATTTTAATGGTCGCCGGGAAAAACCATTTTCTGGAGAAGATAGGGTTGAAATTCCTTCTCCTAAAGTTAAAACTTATGATTTGCAACCAGAAATGTCAGCCTATGGAGTAACCGAGGAATTATTAAGGAGAATTAAAACGGGTTTTTATGACTTCATTATTGTTAATTACGCTAACCCGGATATGGTGGGTCATACGGGTGTTCTTGAGGCTGGAATTAAAGCCTGTGAAGTAGTTGATGATTGCGTGGGGAGAGTTGTAAAAACGGTTAATAATCTTGGTGGGGTTAGCTTGGTGACAGCCGACCATGGTAATGTTGAAGAGATGATTGATTTAAAAACAGGCGAAGTTGATACAAAACACTCCACCAATCCCGTTCCCTTTATTGTGATTAGTAAACATTTTAATTACGGAGGAAGAAAGTTGCCCAAAGGAATTTTAGCTGACATTGCTTCTACTATTCTTGCTATCATGGATATTGAAAAGCCAGGTCTTATGACCGGAAAGAATTTATTAGTTCAATGAAACAAAAAATTATTAATCTTAAACAAAAAAAACTTAAAGTCAAACCTAACTTAATTGACTATAAAAAGACATACAAAAACTTTGATTGGCAAGGTGTGGAGAAGGAATTAGATTGGTTTCCTCCAAAAAAAATTAATGCTACCTACAACGCCATTACCCGTCACGCTCAGGGACGCTTAAAAAATAAGGTGGCTCTTTACTGGCATGGTAAAAGCGATGAAAAAGTAAAGTACACCTTTGCTGAACTCGATATTCTTTCAAATAAATTTGGTAATGTTTTGAAAAAGCTAAGTGTAAAAAAAGGCGACCGGATTTTCTTCTTTTTACCTCGAGTTCCTGAGCTCTATTTTGGATTTTTGGGAGCAGTTAAAATCGGTGCCATTGCCGGAACATTATTTTCTGCTTTTGGTCATCAAGCCTTGCTAGACAGGTTAAAAAATTCTGGAGCTGAAGTTTTAGTTACCAACAAGGAACTATATCCTAGATTAAAAAAGATTGAACCCCAACTACCTGACTTGAAAAAGGTTCTTTTAATTGACACCAATAAAAAAGGCAAAAAGGGTAAATATTCTCTATCAGAATTAATTGCCAAGGCACCTAAGAAACTCGTTTGTTCCAAACATTCGGTTGATGACCCAGCTTTTATGCTTTATACCTCCGGAACAACAGGCAAACCCAAAGGCGTTGTCCATTGTCATGGCGCGATTTTACTTGAACATATGACCGCTAAATGGGTACTTGATTTAAAAGAAGGCGATGTTTATTGGTGTACGGCTGACCCGGGTTGGGTAACGGGTATTGCCTATGAGATTCTTGGTTCTTGGTCAAACGGAGCTTCGACATTGGTTTATGAAGGCAGATTTGATCCAGTTAAATGGTATCAATTAATTCAAGATTACCGGGTAACGGTTTGGTATACGGCCCCAACAGCCATTAGAATGTTAGCTGCTAAAGATTCAGGTTTAGTCAAAAAATATGATCTTTCTTCGCTCAGACACCTTGCCTCTGTAGGTGAGCCCTTAAATCCCGAAGCGGTTTTTTGGGGACTAAAAGCCTTTGATTTACCTTTTCATGACAACTGGTGGCAAACAGAAACGGGCGGGATTTTAATTGCCAATTATCCCTCTATGCCCATTAAGCCTGGCTCCATGGGTAAACCAGTGCCAGGCGTTAAAGCCGGGATAGTTGACGATAAGGGAAAAGAACTTAAAGTAAAACAAATTGGCAATTTGGCGATTAAACCTGGCTGGCCCTCAATGATGAGAAAAGTTTGGCGAAGACCAAAAAAATATAAGAGCTATTTTGTTGGCGGTTGGTACATTTCAGGAGATTTAGCCTATAAGGATAAAGACGGCTATTTTTGGTTTGTTAGCCGCGACGACGATGTTATTAAAACAGCCGGCGAAAGAGTAGGACCATTTGAGGTGGAATCGGCTCTTGTTGCTCATCCGGCTGTAACCGAAGCTGGAGTAATTGGCAAACCCGATCCCATTCGTGGACAGATAATCAAGGCCTTCGTGAGCCTAAAACCCGGTCAGAAAGGCTCTGAGAGCCTTAAAAACGATATTAAAACCTTTATTAAGCG
This sequence comes from uncultured Gammaproteobacteria bacterium, assembly GCA_964347135.1. Lineage (GTDB taxonomy): Bacteria > Patescibacteriota > Microgenomatia > PFEM01 > JAHIFH01 > CAYFXA01. The sequence continues at coordinate 33,795 of CAYFXA010000025.1, forward strand.
CGAACTGGCGGGGCATGCCTATCCAAGAGAAATTGAGTTCATGGAAAAGCTTCCCAAAACCCGCTCAGGCAAAATTGTCAGGCGTTTTCTTAAAGCAAAAGAATTAGGTTTACCTCTTGGAGATGTTTCTACTTTAGAGAAATACTAGTGAAAAGAATAGTTAATTCTCCTTTAGGTTTAACTTTTTCAAAGTGGGCAATTGATTGGTTAACCTTTTCCCTTCTTATCTCTTCGTGAATCTTGGTTAATTCTCGGCAAATGATAATCTCAATATCGCCAAAAATCTCTTTTATTTCCTTCAAACTCTTTAACAAACGATAAGGAGACTCAAAAAAGATAATCGTGATTTGGGTAGGCAAAGACTCTAAAATCTTCTTTCTTTTGCCTTGTTTTTTAGGCAAATAACCAAGAAAAAGGAATTTATCCGTTGGTAATCCGGAGGCAGTTAAAGCCGTCAGTATCGCTGAAGCTCCAGGCACTGAGACTATTTTTATTCCTTCCTTAACACATTCCCTTACCAATTTAAACCCTGGATCGGAAATCGTGGGCGTCCCTGCTTCACTTACCAGAGCTACATTTTTTCCTTCTTTTAAAAGCTTGATTATCTGAGGGATTCTCTTAAGCTCATTTTCCTCGTAATAGGAAAGGAGTTCTTTTTTAGGAATGGCTAACTTTTTCAGAAGATTGCCTGTTTTTCGAGTATCTTCACAAGCAATAACTTCTACCTCACCAAGAATTCTTTTTGCCCTTAAAGTAATGTCTTCTAAGTTACCAATCGGTGTTGACACTAAGTAAAGTGTACCCATACAATGAATAGTGTATCATGGCTAAACAATTTTTAATGGGGAATCACGTTTTGGCTCAAGCAGCTAAGGATGCTGGGGCGAAAATAATGTTTGGTTATCCGATTACCCCGGCATCAGAAATTCTGGAAAAATGGGTTCTTTTTTGTTCAGAAAGTAAAAGCCTAAGTTATCTTCAAGCAGAAGATGAAATGGCAGCTGGTTTTGGTACGATTGGCGCTTGTTTGGCAGGAGTGCCTGCTTTTACGGCTACAGCCGGACCAGGCAATGTCTTAATGCAAGATGCTTTTTCCATGGCTGAGGCCTTAAGAGTGCCAACCGTTGCAATGATTATGCAGCGGGGTGGTTTATCAACTTCAACCGTTATTTATTCTCAAGAGGAAGTGAGATTAACCTGTTTTGGAGGAAACGGTGAAGGCTTTAGGGTTGTTTATTCCACCGCTAATTTACAAGAGCTTTATGACTACACCTTCAAGGCTTTTAAAGTCGCTTGGCAATTTCGTTGGCCCACCTTTCTTTTGGCTGATGGCTATCAAGGAAAAATGCTTGGCAAAGTGGAGATTAATGGAGGTAAAAGAGTCAAAACCGAACTAATTCTTAAAAAAGGAGTCAATCTCCGTAATTGCTTTAATCGAGAAGAAGAAATAGGTAAAATTATCAATAACTATCGGAAAGAATATCAGCGCGTTCGTTCAGAAATCGAGGAGGCCGAAAGTTATCAAATCAAAGGAGCGAAAATAATTCTCATTGCCCATGGTATTGTTGCCGCGGCCACTAAATCAGCGGTTGACAAACTAAGAAAAAAGAAGATTGCTGCGGGTTTATTTCGGCCAATAACCTTAAGACCCTTTCCTGCCAAAGCAGCAATTGAGGCTTTAAAACAAGCCGAAAAAATAGTCATTGTTGAATCAGCTGAAGGTCAACTAGCCAATTTGTTTAAAGACGAAATCCTTTTGCCTTTTCCCTTAATTGAATATTACAAACCAGCAATTGGTTTTACGCCTGAAGAAATCTATGAAGAAATCGCCAAAATTTCCTAAATGTTTTAAACTCGAATCAAAACCTCACCGGTATTGTCCTGGTTGTGGTCATTCAATTATTCTTACCACGCTTGGGCGAGTAATCGATGAAATGGAAATCGCTGATAAAACCATTTTTATGGTGGACATTGGTTGCTCCCTTCTTGCCTGGGATTTCTTCGACCTGCCCACTACTCAAACCCATCATGGTCGAACGGTTCCCACTGCTGTTGGCTTTAAAATGGCTAACCCAGAAAAGATTGTTATTGCCTATGTTGGCGATGGGGGTGCTTATGCCATTGGCTTACAGCATACCTTTTCTGCCGCCATGAGAAACGACCCAATTACGACAATTGTTGTGAACAACACTCTTTATGCCATGACGGGTGGCCAATTAGCACCAACAACGATTGAGGATGAAACAACAACAACAACGCCAACCGGGAAAAAAAGTCGCCAGGTTGGCAAAACTCTTCACGGGCCCGAGATTCTTTCTTGGATAGTTGATAAAGACGCTTATCTAGCCAGAGGTTCATCCAATCAGCCTCTGGATTTAAAAAACTATATCCGAAAAGCAATCGAAACCCAAATAAGAAACAATTTTTCCTTAGTCGAATCCCTTTCTGCTTGTCCGGTTAATTGGCGGACTAATGCCCCAGAAACAATTAAAAGAATGGAAGAACTAGAAAAAATTTTTCAATTAGAAGAACTTAATCAATGAAAATTTTAATTGCCGGTGAAGGAGGACAGGGAATTCAAACCGCTGCCCAGGTTTTAGCTAAAGCGGCTTTTAAAGAAGACAAAAATGCCTTGTACATTCCCAATTTTGGTGTCGAACAACGGGGAGGCGCTTCGATTGCCTTTCTGGTAATTGACAAAAGCCCAGTGGTTTATCCCAAGTTTGAAAAAGCTGATATTCTGGCTCTTCTTTCAGAAAAAGTAAAAAAGCGGGTGGAAAAATTTATTGGACCCAAAACAAAAATTATTAGTGATAAAAACAACTTATCTGTTTTAAAGAAAATTTTAAACGAAACGAAAATCGTTAAAAAGGAAACCGTAAGAATGGCTTTAAAAGAAAAATTAGGAGCCAAATTTAAAGATGAAGAATTTTAAGCCAAAAACAACCAAAGTAAAAAAAGGAAGTTGGACCGTTTTTTCGGGTTTATGTAAGGGCTGTGGAATCTGCTTGGCTAAATGCCCAGCAAAAGCCTTGGTTTTTGGCAAAGAGAAAGGAATTGCAAACAAACCAACGCCTAAAGTCTTGACGGATAAATGTAATTTATGTCAAACTTGTGAAGTTAACTGTCCTGAATTGGCAATAAGAGTTGATAAAAATGTTTAATTTAGAAAACCTAATTTTGACCACCGGCTATCTCGGTCTTTTTTTTATTGTTTTTGCTGAATCTGGTTTGTTATTCGGTTTCTTTTTTCCTGGAGACAGTCTTTTAATCACTGCCGGACTTCTCGCTTCGCAAGGTTACTTAGAAATAAAGCTATTGATTTTTGTTACTATTTTAGCCGCTATTCTTGGAGACACGGTTGGTTATTGGTTTGGTAACAAAACCGGACCCAGAATTTTCAAAAGGGAAGACTCGCTTCTTTTTCACAAAAAAAATATTATTAGAGCCAATGAATTTTACAAAAAACACGGTGGCAAAACGATTGTCATTGCTCGTTTTCTGCCTTTTATTCGAACCTTTGCACCCATTGTTGCCGGAGTAGGGGAAATGGATTATTTTAGGTTTTTGAGTTTCAATGTTTTTGGCGGAATCTTTTGGGTTTTGGTTACCACTCTCGCAGGTTATTTCCTTGGTAGCACGATACCTAATATCGAGGAATATTTCTTGTTTATTATTCTGGCTGTAATTTTTGTTTCCGCCCTTCCGGGAATGATTCACTTTTGGAGGGAATATCGTCAGCCCGTTTGGGCAATGGTTAAAAGAAAGCTCAAAATCTCCTGATAACGCCAATCACTTTTCCCTGAATTTTAACTTTTTTAGCAAAAATAGGGGACATTTGGGCATTGGCTGGTTCCAAACGAACCCGGGTTGCTTCCTTAAAAAAGCGCTTTAAAGTGGCAAAACCATTCTCGAGCAAGGCAACCACGATTTCGCCATTATTAGCCGTCTCCTGCTGTTCAATAACAACATAATCACCATCAAGAATACCGTCATCAATCATTGAATCGCCCTTAACCTGAAGAACAAAAGCTCGCTTCTTCCCTGTTAATAGAGAAGGGGAGATGTGAACCGTGGCATTAGGGTCGGTATAAGGTTCAATCGGCTTTCCTGCAGCAATAAACCCCATAATAGGCAACTCGATTCCTTTGGTTAATTGACCAAGTTTTTTATCAACCAACTCAATACCCCGAACAGAACCTTCATAACGCTTGATTACATCTTTTTTTTCCATGGCTGCCAAATGCTCATGAATCGTTGCCAATGAAGAAACACCAATCGCTTCCGCTATTTCAGTAAGAGTGGGAGAATAACCATTTTTTTGAATGTATTGGGAGATAAAATCCAGAATTTGTTTTTGGCGTTTGTAAAGAGTGACTGGCATAGACACCCTAAGAATACCCGAAGAAAAAAAAGTTGTCAAGAGGGAAAATGGGAACTAGGGAGAGTGAGAGTCGTTATTGATGAGAATAATCGACCTACGATGGTCGAAACCCAAACAACTCCTCCTCTCTCCCTAGTTTAGGCGGCCTCTCCTTTCTATCTGCTACCCTCTGCTGCATTCCAACAGCCTTTACAATGAGAGGCATGGTTGCCGTAGCAGTCGCCACAAAGAGGCGACTTGCAGTGGGGGCAATAGTGTTTCGCTTTTCCATCGCACCTACGGCACTTCCCCTCAACTTTTAGGCTTGGCCTGTAACTCTTCTTCAAGATCTTCCTCTCGCTTTCTTTAATATATCCGACATCCGCCTGTAACAAAAAGAGCAAGTTGAAAGCGCTATTGCTCTCAACCAGATTTAATTCTACTACAAACTAGCCTGGGATTCAACCCTAGACAAGTTTAACAGTCAAATTTAAAATCAAGTTATGAGATTTTTTAATAAGCTTCGTTTATTGCTTCTTCTTTTTTTTGCATCTCTACCCTTATTTTTTCCAAAGTTTATCCTTGCCTCTGAAGACTTTGAAACTTCCTACCAAGTTCGCTATCAAATCAACACTGATGGCACTGCTCGTGTTAGCCAAGACATTTCCCTAACGAACAAGCTTTCCAATGTTTATGCCACCCAATACACCCTTAATTTCCAGGCAATTGAAATCACCAACATTAAAGCCAATGACGAACTCGGTCCCTTAGAAGTGGAAACAAGCCATACAGGGGATGCGACTTACATTACCCTAAAATTCAATCAAGAGGTTGTTGGCACTGGCAAAACTCTTAATTTCAGTCTTACCTATGATGCTCTGGACTTGGTTACTAGAACTGGAAGAGTTTGGGAGATTACTATTCCCAAGCTTGTTAATGTTGATAAAATCGATAATTATCAGCTTCAGTTAGCCATTCCCATAAGTTTTGGTGAGCCCGCTTATATTAGCCCTAGCCCTATTTCCTCTAGCCAAGAAAATAATTATCAAGTTCATAATTTCACCAAGAACCAAATCGCCCAAGCAGGAATCAAAGCTGCTTTTGGTGAATTTCAAGTTTTTGATTTTATTCTTAATTATCAATTAATGAATAAAGGCATCCGACCAACAACAATGGAGATCGCTCTTCCACCTGATACCGCTTTCCAAAAAGTTTACTATCAATCCCTAGAACCTAAGCCTAACAACGTTCGTGTTGATGAAGATGGCAATTGGTTGGCTAGCTATTCTTTATCCAGTAATCAAAGATTAAACATTGAAACGGTTGGCAAAGTAAAGGTCTTTTCTCAACCCCAAAAGGATTTTTATCAAACTGATTTAACCACTCTCCAAAAAAATCTTGGAGACCAAGAACATTGGCCCGTTTACAACTCCTTAATTCAGGAGGCCGCCCAAGAATTTAAAACGGTTGAGGAGGTTTATAACTTTGTCGTTGATTATCTAAGTTATGACTTTGAACGAGTTAGGCAGGACGTTGAAAGACAAGGGGCTCTAATCGCTCTTGAAAAACCTGAACAAGCAATCTGCATGGAATTTACCGATTTATTCATCACCCTCTCTCGAGCAATCGGCGTTCCTGCCAGGGAAATAAATGGCTACGCTTACACAACCAACCCCAAACTGCGCCCCTTAAGTTTGTTGGTGGACGTTCTTCACTCTTGGCCAGAGTATTGGAATGATGAGAAAAAAATTTGGGTTCCCGTTGACCCTACTTGGGAAAAAACCACTGGTGGAGTTGATTATTTTAATAAAACAGACTTAAACCACTTTGCTTTTGCTATTCATGGAGTTGATAGCCAACTGCCTGTACCCGCGGGTTCGTATCGCGTTGAAGAAAACGGAGGAAAGAGTATTCAAGTGAGCTTTGGAAAATTTGAAGGCATCCAAGACAGCAAAATTAATGTTGAGTTCTCGGCGCCAAAACACGTTTTCGCGGGCTTAAAATATAAAGGCAAAGTAACTATTCATAACCTGGGCCCAACCGCTGTTTATAATCTACCCACCCAAATCGTGGGTGAAAATTTGAGCGTTTCCTTAGTTCAAAATCAAGAACAAATAATTATTCCTCCTTATGGTCAGCGAAATCTTCAAGTGGAATTCATTAATGAAGACTGGTGGGAAATAGGTAAAGGTAAAGTAATCATTTTTCTTAATAATAGGGAATATAGCCAGTCAATAGAGATACATTCCTTGGTTTGGCAAGGAATATTGCCCCTAATCGGCCTTTTGCTTCTTTTGGGTTCAGCCTTCTTTTTCTTGTTTAAATTGACAGTTAGAAAAAGACGTGTTACAAAAGAATTGTGAAGAAAATTGCCCGTTCCCTGGTTATTAATTTAATCGCTCTCTTTTTAGTAGGCCAGATGATTGCTGGTTTTAAAATTTCTGGGGGCTACCAGGGAATTCTTTTTACTGCTATTGTCCTTACTGGCGTTAATCTTGTCATTAGACCTTTAATTAAACTCTTGCTTCTTCCTATTAATCTTATTACCCTTGGAGCTTTTCGTTGGGTTGCCAATGTTTTTAGTCTTTATTTAGTCACCTTACTGATTCCTTATTTAGGGATCTTTGGTTTTACTTTTCCAGGATATACTTATGAAGGCTTTGTTATTCCAGAAATGTATTTAGCCAAAATCTGGGTTCTAATTATCTCTTCTTTCCTTATCAGTTTACTCACTACTTTTCTTTTTTGGCTTTTTAAGTAGGCTGTGATAAAATTTGAATAATGAACAATCTCTTAATTATCCTTCAGTTATTCTTTGCTGTTTGTTTAATTGCGGCTATTTTATTGCAGTCTCGAGGAACTGGTTTGGGCAACTTATTTGGGGGTGGCGGAGAATCATATCGTTCTAAAAGGGGAGCTGAAAGAATTCTTTTCCTTGCCACCATTGGCCTGGCCATTGGTTTTATTCTTACCTCGGTTGTCAATGTTTTTCTTCAATGATGTTGACAAAATTTCGTTATTATTTCCGTCTTTTTCAAGCATTCTGGCTTAAGCATCAGCGAATCATCCTTCTCTCTTTTGCCATTACGCTTGTCTCGGTTTATTTTCTTCCTAAACTTATAAGCATAGGCCTTTTAGGAAGGCAACAAAAAATCGGGATGGTTGGCAGATACAATCTCAGCAATTTGCCCTATGAAATTACTAGTTTAATCAGTTATGGCTTAACGATTCCTCTTCCTGATGGTTCGGTTGAACCAGGATTAGCCCAATCATGGGAAGTTAGAGAAAACGGAAAAATTTATATATTTACTCTTAAAGACAACGTTTTTTGGCACGATGGGAGCAAAGTAGTTGCCAAAGATATTGATTATAATTTCAGTGATGTTAGTGCCACTGTTCTTGATGATAAACATATTAAATTTGAATTAAAAGAACCTTTTTCTCCTTTTCCAGTAGTTGTTTCTCGACCGATTTTCAAAAAAAATCTTGTGGGTCTCGGTGACTACAAGGTTAAATCAATTGAAAGAAGTGGCCAATTTATTAGAAAACTTGTTTTAGTTCAAAAAGAGAAACAAAATAAACCCAATCTTCTTTTTCATTTTTATCCCAATGAAGATTCAGCCAAAATTGGCTATAAATTAGGAGAAGTTGATTTTCTGGAAGATATTTTTTCTCCTGGTGAATTGGAAGATTGGACCAACACGAAGATTGAAAAAAAAGTTAAATATGATCGCTACACCGCCATTTTCTTTAATACCCAATCCGAAAAACTGGCTGATAAGCCTTTAAGACAGGCTCTTGCTTATGCAATTGAAAAAAGATGGGAACCAAGAGCAATTAGTTCCTATAATCCAGATTCATGGGCTTTTAATAGGACTGTTAAGCCCTATGACCTTGACTTGGAAAATGCCAAGAGTCTTCTTGGCCAAAACGAAATCACAGAAGTAATTGATAAAATCAGCTTATCAACCATTCCCTCAATGCTAAGTATTGCTGAGCAAATAAAGTCTGATTGGGAAGAGCTTGGTATTGAAACAGAGATTCAACTTATTCACAGTCCTGAAGAAGAATTTGAAGCCCTTCTTGTTAACCAACAGATTCCTCGCGACCCTGACCAATACGTTATCTGGCACTCAACCCAAGCAACCAATTTAAGCCAATATAAGAGCCCTAAGCTTGATATGTTACTGGAAGATGGTCGAAAAACCCTTAATCAAGATGAAAGAAAAGAAATTTATCAAGACTTTCAACGCTTTTTGGTTGAAGATTCTCCAGCGGTTTTTCTGTTCTATCCCACCGTTTATTCCATTTCCAGGAAGTAGAAAAATAAGGAAAATTTTGCTAAAATAGCCATACAAAGAGCCGAAGTGGCGGAACTGGCAGACGCGCACGGTTCAGAACTGTGTTCCTTTATGGAGTGTGGGTTCGACTCCCACCTTCGGCACCAAGCGCTCGTGGCGGAATTGGCATACGCAATAGCTTGAGGAGCTATGCTCTTCGGAGCGTGTGGGTTCGAGTCCCACCGAGCGCACCCGGGCGATTAGCTCA
>CAYFXA010000026.1:0-5576 GCA_964347135.1 uncultured Gammaproteobacteria bacterium
CAAAAAATCTTAATGATTGGCGGAGGTTTGGACGGAGGTTTGGGAGAAATCTTAAAGCACCAACCAGAAAAAGTGGATTACGTTGAGCTTGACCCTGTTTTAGTGGAAACCGTTAGAGAATTTCTTGACCCAGAATTGGTCCAAGTGCTTGAAGACAAAAGAATTAACTTAATTCTTGAGGACCCCAGACGATTTTTAAAAAGAACCAAAGAAGAATATGACCTAGTCATTATCAACCTGCCAACGCCTTCAACCGCCTTGATTAACCGCCTTTATACCCAAGAAGCGATGAAAGAAATAAAGCAAATTTTAAATACCAATGGCATCCTTGCCCTTAATCTCAACATCCCCACTGACTATCTTTCTCAAGAAACAAAAAACTTATCGACCTCAATATATCAAACTATAAAACAAGAGTACAAAAACATCATCCTTTTACCTGAATACAGTCTCTTGATTTTGGCCAGTAACGAACAAGTTTTAACACCAGACTATCAAGTCTTAACCCAGAGATTAACTAATCGCCAAATCGAGACTGATTTTATCTCTCCCGCCTACCTGGAAAACCGCTTAACCGATAGTCGGATGGAAATGTTTAATCAAGCAATGAAAGAAAATAACAGAGTTAACCTTGACTTTTTCCCCATTGCCTATTTCTACCAAACCGCTTTTTGGCAAGGTTATTTCAGTCCCCGACTGGCAAATTTCTTTCTCCAACTGCCCTTAATTGGACTGCCTGTTTTAATCCTTGTTTTTGCTTTGCTTTTCTTTTTTTTATTCAAACACCGGGCCGCTTTACCCGCTTCTACTTTAGCTATTACCGGAGCCACTATCATGATCTGGGAAATCATCCTTATCTTTGCTTTCCAAGTAAAACTGGGCTTTATCTATCACCAAATCAGTCTTCTCCTCGCTCTTATTCTTTTAGGAATGGCCTTGGGTAATTACTTAGCCAGTCAATACCTTAGCTTCAAAAAACACCTTAAAATCATCCTCCTGCTCATTATTCTCTTTACCCTTATCCTCCCTTTAATCCTGGAAAAAGCCAGTAGTCAAGCAATCTTCTTCCTCTTAACACTGACTGCCGGAATTTTAATGGGCACCATCTTTCCCTTAATCATGGAAGGCTATCTTAAAAAACAAAGCCAAATAGGAAGCCTTTATGCAGCTGATTTAATAGGTTCATTTACAGGAGCAATTCTTACCAGCCTCTTTCTCATTCCCGTTTTTGGACTTCAGACAACTTCTTATCTTTTAGTTATTCCCTTCCTTTTTATTCTTCCTCAAAAACTTGGGCGGTAAAAACATAGAGCTCAATATCGCTTTTCTTCCAGCAATCCCAGGGTAAACCCGCTTTTTGAGAACAAAGCTCACCCATAAATTTATCCAAATCCCAATTATTTTCAGTTGCCACTTGAGGCAGAAAAACGCCTCCACGCAAGCCTTTTTTAATCACCACCCCGTCTTTTCCCAACTCAATTTCCTGCCAATCACTAACTCTTCTCTGGGGAGATAAAACCGAGATTTCAATTTTAATCTCATCAAGTTCATCAAAAACAACGGGCTGAAAACGAGCGTCATTCACCGCCGCGTCAATTGTTTTTTGGCGGACCACCTGCCAAAGAGGAATATCGGGTTCAAATTGGCCAATGCAACCCCTTAACTGACCATTTTTTCTTAAAGTAACAAAAGCTCCCAAGGGTCGGTTAAGAAAAGGATGGACGATTTCAAACTCAGGGATTTTCCGGTCAATGATGTAATCCTCAAGAGTATGGCGAGCAATAGTCAAAAGTTCTTTTTGCTCTTCATGATTTAATTCATCACCAATTCTTTCTTGGTAAAAACCAATGGCACCGTAACCAACGATTCTTTCTTTTTCGCCAGTAACATCACCAGAATTAGCATATTTAAGCAAGCGAATGTCATCAATTTCTAATCGTTTAGCAAGCTCCAGGCCAACCTTAATCGGCCCTTCACCACAAGCACAAGTTACCAAATCAGGTATATTGGCGTTCATTGACTCAGCAATGGCCTTATCAAACTCTTGGATATCACCAGTCAAAATGGCGTTAATCGTTCTAACATCAACCCTGTTCGCCTCCTCATAAACAGGATAATGAGAAAGGTCACTGGAAATTATTAAAACCGTTTGAGAATCAAGTTCCCCGGCTAAAATCTCAACTAAAGCATTAATTGTTTCCTCATCTTTATCCCCCATTAAAATCGGCACGATTTTAAAATTCGCTAGCACTTTTTGGAGAAAAGGAATTTCCACTTCCAAAGAGTGCTCTTTTTGATGATATTTCTCATCAGCAAAAAAAAGCTTGTTGGCGTTAATGATTTTTAAAGCCAAATTCGCTTCAATTTCTACTTGGCCCAAGGGTGTTTGCCAAAAGCCTTTTTCGTAAACGGCCACTCCCTCAAAAGGAGTCTGATGGGAAGCGCCTAAAATAATTACTTTTTTAATCCCAGAATTAGTTAATTGTTTAACACCATAAGCCGCCACCTGTCCCGAATACTGATGGCCTGCATGAGGAAGAATAAGAATCGTGGGCCGCTTTTCTGCTTCAGGCACATTACTTAAAAAACCATTAATTTGACTCGAAAGAGCCTGTTCATCAGCCAAATAAAAAGTACCGGCAACTGCGGGTTGACGAACCGGCAATTCCTCCTTAACCACCACCTCACCTTTTTGCTGTTTTTTAATGAATAAAGCAGGCAAAAGCAGAACAAGAAAAATAACAACAGTGATGCCTATTAAGGCAAGAACTTGCTTTTTCATTGCCATACCCCAGGAATCGTGACTGGGCAGAGGTCAGATTTTCCCTGTTGAAGTTGATTCTCCAAAATAAAATAGCCTTTCCTCACAATCAATGGCTCATTATTCTCTGGACAATAAGTCGTTGCTCCCTCAATATCAACAATATTGCCAGTATAAACATAATTCAAACCCGCTTCCAGAGCCACTTTCCTTGCCTGCTTAATCGTTTCTTCAGGCGTTGGCGGCAGATTCTCCATTTGGTACAAGGGAGTAAAGCGAGAAAAGTGAAGGGGGACGTCCTCACCTAAGTTTTCTTTAATCCAGATTGCCATTTCCTTAATCTCCTCCATATCGTCGTTGTAACCAGGCACAACTAAATAAACGATTTCCAGCCAAGTGCCTTCCTTTTTAATAATCTTCAATGCCTCCAAAACTGGTTCCAAATGGCCACCAACAATCTCTTGATAAAACTGGTCATTAAAACTTTTGAGGTCAATTTTAACGGCATCAAGATAAGGCAAAAGTTCTTTTAAAGGCTCAGGATTAATATAGCCAGCAGAAACAATCGTTGTTTTTATTCCTCTTTTTTGGGCCTCTTTACCTATATCGCGGACGTATTCATAATTAACTATTGGTTCAGAATAAGTAATGGCAATTGAGGGGCTACCAGATTCAATCGCCTTCTCAACAACTTCTTGAGGCGTCAGGCTAACCGAATCAAGCTCTTCTGGAGTTCTTTGGGAAATATCCCAATTTTGACAGTATTTACAGCGAAGATTACAACCAGCAGAAGCTAATGAGTAAACCTTTGTGCCTGGAAGAAAATGATTAAAAGGCTTTTTTTCAATCGGGTCAACCTGAATCGTGGCGGGCTGACCATAGATTAAAGAATAAAGCTTGCCACCAATATTTTCTCTCACTCGACAAATGCCTCTTTCTCCCTCAGATAAAATACAACGATTGGGGCAAAGCTGGCAGCCAACCACTCCCTCTCCTAATTGTTCATAAAAACTTGCTTCCTTAAAATCGCCTGAAGTCGGCAAAACTATTCCTCGCCTAGCAATGTTTTTTCCCAAGGCTACCAAAGAAAGCGTAACAATAATAACCAAGACTAAAGCAGCTAATTGTTTCCTGTCCATTGAGAGTGTTAAAATTAAGTGATGAACTTCTTCCAGAAAAATGCCACTTTCATCATCGCCACAATCCTCTTCACCATTTTACTCTTAATTCCCGCTTTTATTGTACCATCTTGTCCCAAGGGTTTAACCAATGATTCTTTTCCTGGTCGTTGTGGCTTGTATGTTGACCAAAGTCAAGACCAGATTTGTGACCTTTCCCAAACCACCACCATTACCCCGGTTAAAAAGTTCAACTTTTCTTTTGTTTGGCAAACAACTATTTTTTTAATTCTTTTGCTAGCCGCAATTATCTTAGCCTTCCAATTCAAATCAATCTATCGCTATTCCCTTCTTGCTATTAGCCTTGCTTTTGCCGTTATCACCTTTAAAAACCTTTGCCCGATTGCTTTTTTGCAGTTTTTGTTAATTTTAAAAGACCAAGCGACCCTAAACATCTTCCCTTTTCTTATCTTTCTTTCGGTGATTATCTCTTCCCTTGTTTTGGGAAAGGTTTTTTGTGGCTGGATTTGTCCTATTGGCGCGGCTCAAGAACTCGTTTATCGATTACCTCGCTGGTTAAGATTAAAAGTGCCAAATTTAACCAAAAAAGTGCCGCCAAGATTAAAATACTCACCTTTTTTGATTTTGGCAATAATCGGCTTTTGGGTTATTCGTTCAGGCCAAGTTAAATTTTGCGAACTTGATCCGTTTGCCTTTCTTTTTGGGAATTCAACTAGTTTAATCCTCCTCGGTGCTTTAATCATTCTCCTGGTTATTGGTTTCTTCATTTTCCGTCCCTTTTGTTTTTTTCTTTGTCCCTTAAATGTTATTCTTATGGCTCTTTCAGAAATCTCAATCTTTAGAATCAAAAAAAAGAAAAAGCTTTGCAATAAGTGTTTAATCTGTTACCAAAAGTGTCCAGCAGGAGCAATTAACAAAAAACTAAGGATCGACCAAAAAACCTGTATTCGTTGTCAAGACTGCCTCTCTTCTTGTCCTCAAAAAGCCCTTTCTTATAAAAGCTGAAGTAGATTTCGGAGGCTAAAAAAGAAAAAATAAAACCCAGCAATAAAACCACTGGCAATGGCTATTCTTCTAAAAGTTTTGCTACTCGTCAGGCTGTAAAGAAAGCCTATGGGCACAATATAAACGCTTGTTCCCAAGAAAAACATCAGAAAATAAATCACGCCATTGCCTATGCTTTTCAAATTGAAAATATAGCCCAAGGAGGCTAAAAAAGGTGGGCAAACATTAATGCCAGTTAAAAATCCTAGAAGAAAAGGAATTTTAATCCGATTGAAACGAGTAGCGCAAACCTTACTCCCCCACACCCAAAAGCCCAAGGCATAAGCCATCATCAAAACCGCTAAAACAATTGTTCCCAAACTAATGATTAAATGAATGGTTGGACTATTAATGGCTAACCCTAACCAGCCAATTAAGGCTCCAAAAAAGATGTAACCAAGCAGTCTCCCTAAAGAGAACTCCAAAACCACCCAAAAAGCTGATTTCAAGCGTCGGCGCTGGGATAAAAGCAGAGGAACAAAAACCGGCAAACAAATGCCGATGCAATAAACTCCCACCGAAAGACCAGTTAAAAAACCTTGGAAAAAAAACATGGGAGCTGGCGACCGGAGTCGAACCGGTGACCTTCATCTTACCAAGATGACGCTCTAACCAGCTGAGCTACGCCAGCG
>CAYFXA010000027.1:0-10727 GCA_964347135.1 uncultured Gammaproteobacteria bacterium
ATCTAGTACATTTTTATCCTGAAGATTGATACCTCTGGTTAGAACGTTAAAGGTTTTGCGTTGGAAATTATCAAAAAATCTATTAAACCAAAGGGGCATTCCTGCATAAATAACAGCGCCCCACCCAAGCTTATCTGAATCTAAATACCGGTCACTAATTTTTGACCAGTAATTTCTCATATCCTTCATATTTGGGATTATTTTTTCTCTAATTTTTGCTTTTTCAGTCGATAGAGGATATCTTCTTGAAACTTGCGGTTCGTAGCAATAAGGTCAGCGACAAGACCAATAAGAAAGATTTGGAAGCCAATAATCAGGAGAACCGCGGCTAAAATTAATGATTGGATATGACCGCCCACGCGACTGCTAGCAAAATAGAAATAAAGAAATCTTAGTCCTAGAACAAAACCACCAGCAAAAAAGACTCCCCCAATGTAGGAAAAAACTTTCAAAGGTTCGTACATAGCAAAGACTCTAACCATTGTTCCGGCCGATTTTTTTACATGCCCCCACATACTGGTGTGAAGCCGTGATTCTCTTGTTTTAGGGTTAGTTTTAACAGAGATTGAAGTAATGGGAATTTTTTTCTTACCTGCTTGAATGATGGTTTCAATTACGTAAGAAAATTCGGTGACAATATTTAATTGCATGGCCGCATCTCGAGAGAAAGCCCTAAAGCCTGATGGGGCGTCAGGGACATCTGTTCCTGATAACATTCTTACTCCCCAACTACCAATTTTTTGGAGCATCTTTTTGATAAAGGAAAACTCTTTGATTTTGCTTGTTTGCCGGTCGGCAATAACAATTTCTGCTTCTCCTTTGAGAATAGGCGCAATTAGCTTAGGAATATCTTGTTGGGGATACTGATTATCACCGTCAGTATTGACAATAATGTCCGCTCCTTTTGCTAGAGCAGTCTCAATTCCGGTAGCAAAGGCTTGAGCTAGGCCTTTATTACCGTGATGTCTGATAATATGGTTAACCTTCACTTTTTTGGCTGCTTGGTATGTTTTATCGATTGAGCCATCATCGATAACCAAAGTCTCAATTTTATCAATTCCCTTAATTTTTTTGGGAATGGATTTGATTACTAAAGGAAGCGTTTTTTCCTCGTTGTAACAGGGGACCATTACAATTAATTTCATCCTGGCTTGATTTTAAGCCAGAAGCGCACTTTCGTCAAGAAATCTTGTTTATAATTAGCAGGTAGTGTAAACTTTTAAAGAAAGGAAATTGGGATTGTAATAATAGACAAAATTAAAGCCAAGTTTAGGAAAAGTGAAAGAAAGGACAGAGAGACTAAAAAAACAATTGAGGAGTTCAGGATACCTTCAATGATTCTCAAACACATTTTTATTTGTTTTTGTCTGCTTTTTTTCGGAATTGGCCAGTTTGTTTGGGCTCAAGTTGAGGAAGTTCCCAAAATTGAAATCCCAAACAATGTGTCTTACATTGTGGGCAACGATGAGCAAGCAGCTTTGTTTATTCTTTCCTCATTCTTATCCGGTGATTTCATGTTTTTTTTAGAAAGAGATTTCAAGGAAAGAAATAAATTAGTCCTAGAAAATAGCGATTCATTAGTTGTCTTTCCTCAAAAGAAGGCTTTACTCGAAAGAAAATGGGAGGGATATATTGATTATCCCCACATTAGGCTTCTTCCAGATCACCCTCTCTATTTTTATGTCCAATGGAAAGAAAGACGAAGTGTCTCTGCCGTTGCAACTAATAAAAATAGGATAGAACTTCATCTTTTGTATGCCGCCAAAAGGTTGGTAGAGCTGGAGCAAAGCTTGAAGAAGGACTTTTCGGAGGAGGTTATCAAAAGTATTTTAGAAGGGCACCAGTATCATATTGAAAGTTTGTTTAACAGCTTGAAGCAAGGATGGAAAGAAAGTAAGGAGGATACAGCCCAAAATATTCTTAAAACAGAGGTTTATATTCTAAATTTTGAGAAAAAAATAAGGTTGGTTCAGAAAAAAAATGAATTAGTCAATGAGGCGTCGGGAATTTTATTTGTTTATCAGAAAATTTTGGAATGGATAGGAACAGAGAGAGGGGACCCACAAAGAATAGTATATGAATATGATTTGCCACAAAAAGGTAATTATACTCTTTTGATTGAGAAAGAAAACTTTGAGGGGTCTTTTGAGAGTGATCCATATGAAGATGGAGTAGTAGTTGCCTCGGAAAAAATAACACCCACCGGAGATTTTAATAATGAATGGTTGGTTTTTAATCCTGTCTTTTTAAGTGAAGGGAAGTCAAAGCTGACATTGACACTGCCCCCGTTTATAAATTTAGTTTCTGGTGGTTCTTTTGAGGCAACCGGTGAAAGTTCTGATGCTGTGGATGGGCAAAAATCCAAAAGACTAAATACAGGTAAAGAAAGAAAAATGGAGTTAGCGATAGAACATTACAACCCCTATTTAAGTTACGATATTTCCTTTTACTACAGAAATTTAATGGGAAGTAAATTGGATTTTGTTGTTTTGGGAGAAGACGTTTTCACAGAAGAAGCAATTGAAGTGGTTAGAGAGACCCTACCTCAAACTAAATGCTGGAATAAATTTTTGTATCGTCTTGGTCCAAACCCTAACCTAAAATCGCCAAAAATTGTTTTGGAATATCCAAGTGAGGTTGTGGCTGAAAGTGCAAGCCTACTGGACAATTTGGTGGTTAACATTAAATGGGAGCCGAAACCGATACTAGTTTTGACAGAAAATAAGGAAATAGGAAGTGTTTTTTCATCCAAAAAGGAAAAAATAGACCTTGACTTTGATAAACTTGATTTATTTGAGTATCAGGTCACATTAGATAACTCTTCACAAGAACCTTTCTTTTTGGTTTTTAATCAAACCTTTCACCCAAAACAACAACTTTACCCAGGGCTCTTTTGTGAAGACAGAAATTTTTGGTGTCGTGTTTTTGGCTCATGGAGGAGGAAACCTCTTGCTGAACAGTTTCATTTCGAAGCCAATGGATTCGCTAACGGCTGGTTTATTGACCCTAAAATCGTTCATGAGAATAAATTTACGATTGAATTTTGGTATCAAAGAATTTATTATCCCGGCTTGGGGGTTATTACAGTAATTTTCCTAGCTGGAATTGCAGTTTTTGCCCGGGAAAGGCTGAAAGAACTATCGTAATCAAACCCGCAATTCCCAAATAAAAAAAATCTTCCTTTATATTCCTAGAGTGTTATGTCAAGAACTGATTTGAGAAACGTTGGTTTAAAAGTTAAAATTAGAGCAGCAAAACAAAAAAAATTAGATGGAAGTTTCAATTATCATCCTTTCCTGGAACACAAAAAAGCTTCTTAGAGACTGCTTAAAGTCGATTTATTCCCAAGAAATCAAACCCGAAGTGATTGTGGTTGATAATGCTTCTTCCGATGGTTCACCGGAAATGGTGAAAAAAGAATTTCCCCAAGCAATTTTAATTAAAAACAAAAAAAACCTTGGCTTTGCCAAAGGCAATAACCAAGGCATAAGAAAAGCAAAGGGTGATTACATCATGCTTCTTAACTCTGACACCGTGGTCCAAAAAAGTGCCTTTGAAGAATTAACTAAGGCAATGGAGGAGGATTCTTTTTTGGCTGTTTCGCCGCTTTTGATTCTACCCAATAACCGCCCCCAAATTGATTATTACATGAAATTTCCTAATCTTTGGCAGGTTTGTCTTTATCATAATCCTGTTTTTAGACCAGTGGCTTTAAAAATTCCTTTTTTAAGAAATCAAATTTGTTTTTCTCCAAAAAAGCGCCCTTTTGAAGTTGACCAATTACCAGGGGCTGCTCTAATGGCTTCCAAAAAAACCTGGGATAAAGTAGGTTTATTGGACGAAGATTATCGTTTTCTTTATGAGGATGTTGATTGGTGCTATCGGGCGAGAAAACTGAAGTGTCGGTTGATGGTTATCCCGGAAGCGAAAATTACTCATATTGGCGGAGCGAGTTGGAAAAAGAAATTAAAGGAAGATAGTTTTGAATTTTACCGACATTTTTTCTCTTCAATGCTTTTGTTTGTGGAAAAAAATTATGGTCAGACAAAGAAATTAATCTTCCGGGTAGCGCTGATTAAAAATTGGCTATTGTCCGGCTTTTTGATTTTGCCCGTAACCATTTTCAGCCCAAGAGCGTGGAAAGTGGTACTTGACAAACTAAAATTAATAAGATACTTTCTAATTGTGAAATAATTTTCACACCTGAGGATCTCAAAAAGAGGTGCCGTCGGCACCTTTTTTTGTTGGGGGTTGTGGTAGAATTAGCCTAGTGTATGGCTGAATTACCTCTTAAACAAAAGGCAATCAGAGGTGGATTTTGGGTTTTTGTTGCCCGGATTGTTTCACGAGCGTTTTCTTTTTTACGGTTAATAATATTGGTTCGGTTATTAGCCCCAGAAGACTTTGGCTTGATGGGAATTGCCTTGTTATCCTTGGCAACTTTAGAAACGTTTTCCGAAACAGGCTTTAATCAAGCTTTAATTCAGAAGCAGAAGGTGGGCAAAAGAGATTTGGATACCGCCTGGACGATTTCTCTTATTCGTGGTTGCGTTTTGTTTTTGATTCTCTTTCTGGCTGCTCCTTTTCTGGCCATCTTTTTTAATTCTCCTCAGTCTGGATTAGTTGTTAGACTAATTGCTTTTGGCTTGCTTTTTAATGGCTTGATTAATAGTGGCATTGTTTTTTTTCAAAAAGAAATTGATTTTAAAAAACAATTTTTTTATCAACTTTCTGGTGATTTGACTGATTTTATCGTTGCCGTTAGTCTAGCTTTACTCTGGCGCAATGTTTGGGCCTTGGTTCTGGGCTTTTTAGCAGGCACTTTGGTAAGAATGGCTTTTTCTTATTTTATTCATCCCTACCGACCTCGCTGGCGATGGGATTTTCAAAAAACGAAAATGTTGTTTCAATTTGGCAAATGGATCTTTCTTGCTAACCTGATTATTTTTTTCTTAACTCAGGGAGATGATGCTTTTGTGGGTAAGTTTTTAGGTGTAGCTGCTTTGGGTTTTTATCAGGTAGCTTATCGGTTTTCTAATCTGCCAGCAACAGAAATAACTCACGTTGTTTCTCGAGTGACTTTTCCGACCTATTCTAAACTGCAAAAAGACCTTAGCCAACTCAGAGAAGCTTATCTTAATACTCTTTCTCTCGTGAGTTTTATTGCTCTGCCTTTAGCCATTGGCTTGTTTGTTCTTGCCCCTGAAGTGGTCAAGATTTTACTAGGGGATAAGTGGCTGCCGATTGTTCCGGTTTTGAGAATCTTGTCCCTTTTTGGGATTATCCGGGCCATTACGGGCGTAGGCGGGTCAGTTATCTTAGCCGTGGGCAAGCCGCAGTTGATTGCCTATGTCACTTCAATCCAGCTGGCAATGATGATTGGTTTGATTTATCCTTTTTCCATGCGCTGGAATATTGCTGGAGTGAGTTTAGTTGTTTTTCTTGTTTCTTTAATTTCTCTTCCGGCTCAACACTTGATTATCAAACAAATAGAGCTTGGGTGGGGAAAGTGGTTAAAAACACTGGGTCCACCAGTAGTGGCTTCTGTTTTAATGGCTTTGGCTTTAGGGACTATCAAATATTTTCTTAGAACCACTTCTTTGGCTAGTTTATTATTGCTAATTTTCCTAGGGATGATTGTTTACTCTGGAGTTATCTTTAGTCTGGCAAAAAAGCAAATACTGGTTTTCATCGGAGGTTTTAAAGAACAATGGTTGGTTTAAAAACTAAACTCAGTCAAAAACTAGCAAGATTAAGAGTCCGTCTTCAGCCAGAAAAATTTTATACCAAAGATTATTTTCTTAAAGACTGTGGCGGCTGGGAAACATTCTTGAAATCAGGTGGGAAAAAATTGGTCAAGAGATTTCAAGTGGCTTTAAAAATGGTGAAAATTAAAAAAGGAATGAAAGTTCTTGACATTGGTTGCGGTCGGGGAGAAGTGACCCATTATTGTCATCAGCAAGGAGCAGAAGTTGTTGGTCTTGATTTTAGTCAAGCAGCAATAAAAATTGCCAAAAAAACTTATCCCCAAATTCTTTTTATCCACCAAGACATTTTTCGATATCAACCGGAAACAAAATTCTCACTGATTATCATGCTTGACTTTATTGAGCATATTCCTAAAAGCCAGTTTAAGAATTTATTGAGAAAGTGTCATTATTGGCTAAAAAAAGATGGTCAGATCCTCATTCACACCAATGAAAAAAAGCAGGAAGAAGCACCAGGAGTTCCTTTTCACCCAACCCATATTAATTTACTCACCTCTCAAGAACTAAAAAGCATTTTGAATGATTATGATTTTGAGATTAAAAAGTTTATCTTAAGGCCAAGAAAGGCAAAAGAATCTAGCGGCGGCATTTATTGTTTAGCCAGGAGAGAATAAACATGCGCAAAGCTCTTAAAGGAGGCCAATTGTTAAAACAATGAAAATATTAATTAACATTACTGGTGTTAAGCCCTTATTTTACGACAGGGGAGGGGCCATCCAAAAGTTGGTTGGTTATCAAGTAAAAAACTTAAAAAAAGAACACCAGTTGACTATTATTCAAGAAAAGAAATTTTATCCTGCTTCTTTGTTTGGTTTTTTCTTAGGGGGAATCCGTGGTTTTTTAAAAATTCGCTTCCAAAAAGCCAACCTCATTATTTCCACCCATCCTCGTAACTTTTTTGCCTCTTTTTTGTATTCTAAGCTAAAAAGAAAACCATTAATTGCCTGGGAAATGGACCATGATTTTTGGGTTGAACCAGAAACAATAGCCAAAAAAATCTATCATTTTTTTGTTAATCAAGCGGAGAAAGTCCTTACTTTAAGCCAAATCCAAAGAAAGAGAATGACAAGAAAAGGGGTAAACCCAAGCAAAATTAGGGTTATTCCGGCGGCAGTGGATACCAAAAAATTTATTCCCTCTAAGCAAAAAAAAGAAAAATATCTTTTGTGTGCAGGGAAATTTATTGAAAACAAAAATCAATTGACTCTCCTCAAAGCTTTTAAAATTTTAGTTAGCCAAAAGAAATTTGGAGATTACAAACTCTATTTGGTGGGTCCTTTTGGCGGTTCCTTTACTGGTCCTAGCGCCCAAGGTTCTGATTACTATCAACGATGCAAAAACTACATCCTTAAAGAAGATTTGAAGAAAAAAGTGAAATTTTATCAAAATATTTCTGAGAAAAAGTTGATTAGCTTTTACCAGCAAGCAGCTCTTTTTGTTTTTCCTTCGAGGGAAGAAGGTTTTGGTTTAGCGCTATTAGAGGCAATGGCTTGCGGCTGCCCTTGCTTGGCAAGCGATATTGAGCCTTTATCCAAGATTTTAGGGAAAGCGGGAAGATTAGTTGATGCTTCCCAGCCAGATGTATTAGCGAGAGCAATGGAAAAGCTCTTGTTAGACCAGCCGCTAGCAAAAAGAATGGGGGAGTCAGCCAGAAAAAGGGCTGTTGCAAAGTTTAATATTAAGGTAGTTAGTAAACAATTTAAAGCCTTACTCAAATGAAAATAGCTTTTTTTGTTAGCGAATTTCCAACTTTAAGCGAGACTTTTATTCTTAACCAGATTGTTGGTTTAATCGACCAAGGTTTCGAGATAGAAATTTATCCTTCAAAAAAAGAAAGAACCAAACTGGTTCACCCCTTGGTGAAAAAATATAAACTTTTAAATAAAACTCATTGTCTTAATGTTCCTGAAAATCGCCTCTTTCGTTGGCCGAAATTTGTTTTTCTTTTTTGGTTAGCTCTGTTGACCAAACCTAGTTGTTTGAAACTTCTTTTTAGCAAGTTAAAAGTCAATAGGCGAGCCAGACTGGACTTGTTTTTTCGGGCTTTGGCTATCAAAAATAAACGATTTGACATTATTCATTGTCATTTCGGGCCGAACGGAAAACAAGCAATTTTCCTTAGACAGATTGGTCTTATCCAAGGAAAGATTATTACTTCTTTTCATGGCTATGACTTTAGCATCTATGTTAAGAAGCAAGGTAAGAATACTTACCGCCAGGTGTTTCGTCAGTCAGAAGCAGTAACGGTTAATTCTAATTTTACTAAAAAGAAAGTGGAGGCTCTTGGTTGCCCCAAGAATAAAATAATAAAATTGCCAGAGTCTTTAAGAATAAAGGAGTTTGTTTTCAAATCCAAAACTCTTAAATCTAATGAGAAAATTAAGCTTTTAACGGTTGCCAGATTAGAGGAGAAAAAAGGAATTGAGTATTCGATTCAAGCAGTGGCCCAAGTGCTTAAAAAGCATCCCCAACTTGAATATCAAATTGCTGGCGATGGTCCCTTAAAAAATGAACTAAGCAAGTTAATTAAGCAACTCCAGGCCGAAAAAAAGATAAAACTTTTGGGTTGGCAAAATCAAAATCAAATCCAAAAACTTTATCAACAATCCCACCTTTTTATTCTTGCCAGCTTAACCACCAAAAGTGGCGACCAAGAAGGACAGGGGTTGGTTTTACAAGAGGCACAAGCTTGTGGATTGCCACTGGTTGCCACCTTACACAACGGTTTCTCTGAAGGAGTTTTAGACGGTCAATCAGGCTTCCTTGTGCCAGAAGGCGATGTTAAAGCATTAGCAAAAAAATTAGAATATCTTATTACCCATCCCCAAATCTGGCCGAAAATGGGTCGGACTGGACGGAAATTTGTGGAGAAACGGTATGATAGTGATAGATTAAATAAGCAATTAGTGAGTCTTTATCAGAAATTACTTAGCCAATGAAAAAAAGACCTACCGTCAGTATTATTATTCCCACTTTTAATCGGGCCAAATGGTTGAAGAAATCAATTAAGAGCGTTCTTAGTCAAACCTATCAGGATTTCGAACTGATTGTGGTTGATGATGGTTCAACTGATAAAACGCCTGAAGTGGTTAAGTCATTTAAAGACAAAAGAATTAGATATTTTCGTTTAGCCAAATCTAAAGGTGCTGCTGCTGCCAGGAATATCGGCATCAAAAAGGCTAAGGGAAAATTGATTGCCTTTAATGATGATGATGACCTTTGGCTACCAGAAAAGCTGGAAAAACAAATCAAAATTTTGAAAAAGGCGGATAAAAAAGTTGGGGTGGTTTATTCTGGTTTAAAAAGAATCCTTCGCGAAGGCGAAATATTTTTGCCCCTGCCCGAGGTTAAGAAAAAAGAAGGAAACCTTTATCAAGAGCTATTATTAGATAATTTTATTGCTTTACCAGCTGCCATGGTTCGGCGAGAGTGTTTTGATAAAGCAGGCTTGTTTGATGAAGCCTTACCTCGTTATCAAGATTGGGAGTTGTGGCTAAGAATTTCTCGAAATTATCATTTTAAATTTATTAATGAGTCGTTGGTCGACTCTTATCTTTTGCCCGGAGGTATTACTCGAAGTAAACGGATTCTCTTTCAAGCGACTCAACATATTTTCAATAAACATCAACAAGCAATCAAGAAAAATAAGAGGATTTTGGCTGCCTGGCAGTTTCGCTTAGGTGATTTGTATTACCATCAAGGCAACATGGAAAAAGCCAAAAAATTCTTTTTTCAGGCTCTGAAAAATAGGCCCTCGTTCAAGTATTGGCGGGCAATAGTTAAAACTTTTCTGGGGAGAAAAATTAGTGAGACTTTAATCGGATTTAAAACTCAACTCATAAGTCACTGGCAGTTGGTGGGGATTCTTTTCTTGGCTTTAATTTTGCGGTTGATTAATTTAAATCAATCCCTTTGGCTTGATGAAGCTGTTCAGGCAGTCACTTCCCAAGGCTCATTGGTTGCTATTTTCCAAGAATTAGAAGGCGATTTTCATCCGCCCTTTTATCATTTATTAATGTGGACCTGGGTGCATTTATTTGGTTCTGGAGAATTAATTCTTAGATTGCCATCGGTTATTTTTGGAGTGGTTACTGTTTGGATAGTTTATTTAATTGCCAAAGAGTATCTCACTGAAAAATCCTCAGTTATAGCGATGTTGTTAATAACAACGGCTCCTTTTCATATTTATTATTCCCAAGAAGCGCGCAATTACGCTTTAACCACTCTTTTAGCGAGTTTATCCATTTATTTCTTTATTAAACTCAAACGAAAAAGGGGAAAAGCAACTTTTGGATATTTATTGTCAACCACTTTTTTGCTTTACACTAATTACTTTGGCCTTTTTATTCTTTTAGCTCAGGCTTTAGTTGTTCTCTGGCAGAGAAAATGGCGCTATTTAAAAGTGATGTTTTATTGCCTTTTATTCTTTATTCCTAATTTAATTTTGTTAAGAACTCAATTTCTAACCGGTCGTCAAGCAACCACTGCCCTACCAGAGTGGGGGAGATTAGTGAATCTTAATTTTCTTAAAGCATTGCCTTTAACTTTTGTTAAATTCTCCATTGGCAGAATCACTATTTTTAACAAAATAATTTACGCTGCCGTCGCTGGAATTTTGTTTTTAATTTACGGACCCATAATTGCTAGGGGATTGGTCAATAAGAAAAAGCCATTAATTTTATTGTCATGGTTTGCCATTCCCATCCTTTGTGCTTGGGTGATTTCCTTTTTTATTCCTAACTACCAACCTTTTCGTCTTTTACTTGTTTTGCCAGCTTTTTATTTGCTGTTAGTTTGGGGGATTTCTCGAATCAGAACGAAGATAACGCAAATTATAATAATCGTTTTTATTCTTCTTGTTAACCTCATTGGAGCAAATATTTACTACACCAATCCTTACTTTCACCGCGAGGATTGGCGAGGGCTAGTCCGATTGATTGAATCGCCTTCAGAAGAGAA
>CAYFXA010000028.1:0-5813 GCA_964347135.1 uncultured Gammaproteobacteria bacterium
TTGCTCCTATCTCTTTCTTGAGGTATAATATAACTACTCCTGCCGCCTTAGCTCAGTGGTTAGAGCAACTGTTTTGTAAACAGTAGGTCCTCGGTTCGAATCCGAGAGGCGGCTCAAAACTCATTGATTTTTCAAAAAACTAATAGTAATCTTAAAGTATAACTATGCCAAGCACAAAAAAACCCTGTCGAACCTGCGGAAAAGAGTTTTTGATTATCGAACAAGAGCAAAAATTCATCAATGAACGAGGCTTACCTCTTCCTGATGAGTGCCCTACTTGCCGCCAAGCCCGAAGAGAAAAATTAAGGGGTGGGAGAAAACTTTATCGCGCCAAGTGTCAGGATTGTAAAAAGGATATTATTGTCAGTTACGAACCTTCAACGATTAAAAGTAAAATCTTATGCTTTGACTGCTACAAAAAATACACCGAATCTCATGATTTCATTATCAAAGAAAATGGAGAAACCAAAGAGCCCAAAACAAGCCAGGATGTATTTGTTAATCAAGAAAAAAAAGAAAAATGATTCCTGTTAGCTTCGAAGAGTTTTATACTCGTTATCTCCAATTGCTTGACTCTTTACCCAAACCACCACTTCACAATCAACGTTGCGACAATTGTGAATGGGGTGATTTTAACTATACCAGCAAAAATCTTCTTTATACTTATGATAATGCCCGCTGTCAAGACGGAACTTACCTAAACGCCTCCTATTTAGCCACCAACTGTCTTGATTGTGATTACGCGGTCGAATCAGAACTTTGTTACGACTCGGTTGACCCCGTCAAGAGTTTCAATACTCATTTCTGTAATTATTGTATCCGCCTCAGGGACTCCTATTTCTGCTATGATTGTGGTGATTCTCACCACCTTTTTGGTTGTGTTTATCTAAGGAACAAATCACACTGTATTTTTAATCGCCAATACTCAGAACAAGAATACGAAGAAAGAGTTAAAGAGCTTCTTAAACAACCTCCTTATGAAATTTACAAAAAAGTTGATGAATTAATCAATTATTTTCCCACAACCCAGACTAGAGTCACCCGCTCTGAAAACTCCGATTATTGCAACCACGTTCACTACAGTAAAAATATGTATCTTTGCTTTGATGCTGTTCACAGTCAAGATTGTGGCTATGTTTATGATTCTCATAATAATCGGGATTGTTGGGATATGAATTGGAGCGTAAGAAACGAGCTTAGTTATCAAGTAACCGACAGTGGCAGCCTGTATGACTGCGCTTTTATCAATTATTCGGACCGCTGCCGCAACAGTTGGTTTTTGAACAACTGCCGCGACATCAAAAGTTGTTTTGGCTGTGTTAATTTAGACCACAAAGAATACTGTCTTCTTAACCAGCAACTTTCTCCTGAAAAATATAAGGAAATCGTGGAAAAATTAAAAAGCGATTTTAAATTATCGGCTCCTCGAATTTTGCGCTGGTAGCTTTAACTACTTCTGCTCCACCACTAATCTGGTTAATCTCATTCTCAATTATATGCCTCGGTCGACCGTAATTCTTTCTTGAAAAATCAATCACTTCTTGGGAAACATCGCGTTTTGGTGATTCAAGGTCTATTGTTCGTCCAGAAAAAGGCTGAGTGGTCTTCGTATCAATCGATAGTTTGAGATACATCTCTCGGAAATTCAAATTCAAAAAGTCCTGGGCTGAAAAAACCGGGCTGAATTCTTTTTCCAAAATAACGCTGTCTTCCCCACCCGTGCGAAAGGCAATGACCGAACTAACATTGCCAAAAATTGATTTCATAATCTCTGGCTCAAGCTGACCCGTGAATTGGTGGGCGAGGGTCAAATTAAGCCGATATTTTCTCGCTTCAGAAAGAATCGTGTTAAAAGCTGAAGTGGCGAAGTTTTGAAACTCATCAATGTAAACATAATGGTCAACTCTTTCCTTTTCCGGCACCTTAGCCCGGGCCAAAGCGGCTTCCTGCATCTTGGTAATAATCATTGAACCCAAAAGGGCGCTGTTTTCCTCACTCAATTGTCCTTTGGAAAGATTGGCAATAAAAATTTTATTCTGGTTAATAATTTTTTCAAAATCAAGGGCGTTTTGAGTCTGACCAACACAGTTTCTGATTGCTGGATTTGAAAGAAATTCTCCCACTTTATTCAACAAAGGCACAATCGCCTCACTAGCAAAGCGATCGCTCCAAGACATAAACTCTTGGGTCCAAAAGTTTTTGACAATTGGGTCGCGAATCTGATTAATCACTTTTTGGCGATAGTCTTTGTCAGTCAGAAGTTTGGGAACGGCAAGGATTGAAGAATCAGGTGTTTCTAAAAGAGCCATAACGGTGTAACGAGCAATCTGTTCCATTCGCGGTGTCCATTCAGCCCAAAATAGCTTTTTGAAAATGGAGATAAAGCCAGTGGTAACGATGTGTTTTTTTTGGGCATCATAAGTTGTTTCTAAAATATTAAAAGCAATAGGAAAATCAGCATCGGGTGGATTAAAATAAATCGTATCTTTGATTCTTGACTTAGGCACATATTTAATCACCGTTTCCGCTGACTCTCCGTGGGGATCAATCAAAGTTAAACCCTTGTTATGCTTCAAATCCTCAATCAACAAAATCTCCAGTAATTTGGATTTACCCATGCCCGTTTTTCCAATCACGTAAAGATGCCGTTGACGGTCAGCCCTTTTAATGCCAAACTTTTTGTTTTCATTGCGAAAACTTGTTTCCCCAAAAATTGTTACTTCTTCTTCAGAAAATTGGCCTTCAAGAGGCAGCTTGTCTGGTGGGGCACCTTTTCTTGAAGTGGTTTGAGGCACATTGGGTGCCTGAGTTTCAGAGGAAGGTAGGTGGTAAATCGTGGCAATTTCCTTGGGAGAGAGTAAAAATCCTTTACCTTCAAATATTCTCGAACGGTAAAGATTAACAAACATGTTCTTTTTCAGAGGTAATAAAAGTTTAGTTTTCTGAAGTTTATTGACTCCCTCGGTGTCTTTGAAAATATCAATGATTCCCTTGAGCATTGTTTCAGCCGTATTTTTATCCTTGGCCCAATAAACAAGGCGAATTTTACTTCGATAGAGCCTTTGAGCAAGTTTTCCTTTGGCTCCTTTTGTTTTTTTCTCTTGCCTGCTTCTTAGATTGAAAAAAATACTTTGCCAACCCCTTAACCACCACTTACCACTCTCAGGATAAAGAGAAAATTGAAGCCAAAACTGTTCATTCGTGCCCGCTCGAGAAAGAAAACCAGCTATTTTTCCTAAAGGGTCAGGAGAATCTTCGCTTTCAAAGGTTTTAAGAGGTAAAATTTCTTGTCCTTTAAGCTTCATTTCAGCACACGCAGGCACTAGTGAAGAAGAAATTTGTTTTGAGTAGTCGTCAACAACCGTAATCTCGGCGTTAGGATAGTTAGCATAAATCTGGCTTTCAGCCGCTTTTTGATAGGCTTCAGAAACAACAATAAAAAAGTAAATATTGGGTCCAAGGGAAACCATTTCCAAAGAGAAAAAGTTTTTTTTACTCATTCCAAGCTTGTTTTTGGTCCAAAGCAATGAATGGAGAGTATTTAATACCTCAGCAAAAATGGGCTGGTCTTTTTCTTCGCCTCGGGGCAAAAAAACCTGAAGAACAACTGGCTTTTCTATAACGGCTTTTCCTTCTTTGACCTTTCCAGAAAGTAAATAAAAATCAATAATTGGCTTAATAAAGCGAAAAAAAACAAAAACTAGTATAAGAAGGATAAAAGAAGAAACAAAAAAAGTGATAATTCGAGAAATAGTGGCGAGTAATGCCTCCATCCTAAGATAAAGTATACCACAACCAGCGGTTTTCTTTATGATAAAATCGAAATATGGAAGAAGGAAAAGAGGAAAACATTCCTTCAGCTGAAAGAAAAGAAGTCTTCGGCCCATTGCCTGATGCCAGGCTAATAAAGAAAAAGTTGACACAAAAATTTCCTCTACCAAGAAGTCCACTAATAAGGATTGACTTTAGGCGGGAAGGTAGAACACATCCTTCAATAACGCCTGAAGCTGTTTTTCCTCATGCCTTAAACAACTATGAGATAGCTTCAAGACATCTAAGGGAAGCTGGAAGAGGAAAAGAAAGCTCATTAGATGTGCTTGAAGTAGGCTGCGGAACAGGTTGGGGTGCTAGATATTTGGTTGATAACTTAGAAAGCCTTCAAATTACCGCAACAAATAGAGTCATCGGCAAGAAAGACGAGAGAGTTATGGAGTATGCTAAAAACGTTTTTACAACACCAAGGCTAAATTTCGCTGAGGCTGATGCTACTAGGTTAGCGGAGCAATATGGTAAAGATAAATTTGATGCCATTATTATGCTTGAGGTAATTGAACATATTCCAAGAGAACAACATGAAGAAGTAATTCAGCAAATACTTCAAGTTTTAAAACCTGACGGGATATTTCTAATGTCAACTCCTTCAAGAGAAGGTTACGGAAAAACAAAAAGCGGGCCTGAGGGTGGCGACCATGTTTGGGTTTATGGCAACAGAAGGGATTTAATCAACCTAATCTCACCACATTTTAAAGATGTAGGAGTCAATAGGATGGTTAATAAAATCCACACCTCAACGTGGGGACAAAGCAAAACGAGAGACTTACTATTGGCTTACGGATTACCCGCTCCAAAAGAGATGTTTACTAATTATCAATACAAAAAAGGTGATGAATCCACAGACCAAAGACATGTCGAGGATAGAGATACTTGTGGTTGGTTTGTAGTCACCAAGAAGCCAGGCTAGCTTTCCAAAATCTTCAACAATACTTTCTGATTAGATATTTCAAATGAAAAACTCACCGAATAATCATAACTATTAATAATATATAAGTTCTGGTTTTGGCTTTGGGAACGAATGGAAGTGCCGTATTTTTTAGGAACACCAGGAATTGGAGCGAAATTGTGACCATTAGGAGCAATTACTGTTAAACCAGCTTCAGATGCGACCCAATTCATTAATGAAGCCAAATGGCAAACGCCATTACCCCCCAATCCCCAAACGCTTTTATAACCCTCTGTTGTCAGAAACTCTGAATTAATGGCCACGATTGGATAAGAATACTCCGATAAAACATTCTTATGGAAAGAGAAAACCTCACCTGGTTGGAGAACAAAAGAAACCTCAAAAGGCTTTCTTGCCCAACCCCAGTCAATTTTTGAACTTTTAACATCACCTTTTAAATAATGAAGGGCAAGCAAAATATTATCAGCAAAGCCTTGATTAGCCTTGGGATCTTCATCCCTAATCGTCAAATCCAATAAATGCTCTGCCAAAACAACCTCCTGCTGATTGAAAACAAGCAGGCGTTCGGGAATTGGTGACAGCAAAGGTTCAGGAGCGGGCGAGGTGGGTTGGGCAAGAGCCGAAACCAAAGTAGCAAAAGCCAAGAGTTGCTCTTTCATAACCAACAAAAAGCCTCTATATTTATCTAGAGGATGGGGTTTATTATACCTTAGAGAGGCAAGTTTTGATCTTAACTCTGAAGAATCTCTTTAACAGCAGTAACCAGTTCAGGATAATTAAAGTAATCCATTAATTGCTCTTCCCAATTAGGACTCTCAATATTAATCAAAGGCTCAACGCCTTGGTCTTGAATCGGCTGGCCATCATCACGCAAAGTCAAGCTGTGAACCAAAAAGATTGAATATTTCTCATCAGCATCAATTTGGGTATCCAAAGCAAAAACCTTTTCCACTGTTCCCCAACCTTTAGTGGCTGTGCCCACAATTACGCCCACATTATATTTTTTCAAAGTGGCGGCCATTACCTCAGCCGAAGACTGGGTTCCACTGTCAACAAGAATAACTACCTTTTT
>CAYFXA010000029.1:0-26273 GCA_964347135.1 uncultured Gammaproteobacteria bacterium
GGTAAGGGGTAAGGAAGGTAAAAACAGTTTTACCCACGGGTCATAATGAAGCTCATCTGCATAAAGAGAAGGGACATTTAAATCTAACCGGTAAACCCGCAGCCCTAAGGCTAATAAAACTATTGCGATAACAATGATTGGAATTATCTTTTTCACTCCAAAAATCTCCCTGAGCTAAGACTGATTCTTTCTTTGTCTTTTGGTCTCTCCGCCTCATAATCTTGGTAATAAACCTCGATTGATTTATCTTTATACAAAACCTTAAATAAATTTGATCCGGAGGCGGCATGAGCAATTTGTTTTGACGAACCCCAAGTCTCTGGGTAGGCTTCGGTGTCATTGATAAACTCAAAATATTTTCCTTGAGGATATTCTGGATAGGTTGACTTGAAGTAACTATAAATTCTTCTGGCTAATTTAGCTCGATTAACTGAATAATGGTTTTTATAAGTCAAAATATTGGTTGTGATATTCAAAGTAAAGAATAACAAAATAAAAACAATGACCGGCAATTTGTTTACTCTTCCCAGAGAAAGCCTTGCCAGCATTAGACTAAAGCCAACCATTGGAAAAGTCAACTCTAAAGTGAATTTGTGCCAGGGTAAAAAGACGACTGGCAGAAGACCTAAGGCAAAAACCCCAAAAGCAAATAAAAATTTTTTATCAATAACCTTAATATTTTTAATAAAGACAATTAAGAAGCTCAAGAGGGTTAAAGCAATGGTTAGCAAAATAGCAGACGACCAAAAAGGAAAATCGGTGTAAAGACGAGGTAAAATTCTAAAGCCACTCGAGACATAGTCAACTAATAATTCTGGGGCGCCAAATGACCAAAGGGTGTACCAAAACAAGGTATTGATTGCCCTTTTTGGTGAAAAATCCCAGATATAACTCTCCCCCACTGCGGTACCAAAATAAGAGAAGCGAAAATACAAATAAGGCAAAAGAATAATTATAAAAGGTAAAATTCTTTTGCTATTTATCCTTCCTCTTGACCAATCGAGAATCAACAAGATAAAAGGTAAAACAACCGCCGTTTCTTTACTAGCTAAAGCCAAGATAAAGAAAAGTAAGGAGATAAGGGTATTTTTTGTTGATGGTTTTTTAAGATAACTTAATATTGAGAGTAAAATAAAGACCACCATCACTATTTCCTGGAAGGCTGACAAAAAATATATTTTGGTGAAATTGGTAACGGAAATTGAATAGAAAAAGAGAGCGAGAATCGCTTGGGTTTTGTTTTTTAAAACTTTTTGAGCTAAAAGATAAACAAGATAAAGGCTAAAGCCAAAAACAGCTAAGACAAACAAAAAATAGGGTAAGGAATTTAAATCAAACAATGATCGAAAGGCAAAAAAGAAAACCTGGGTCGAAAGGGGTCGATAAAAAGCAGCTGACTGAGGCGTGGGAGAAAAAGAGAAAAAATTTAAAAATTCTTTAAAACTAGATATCTGGGAAATATTTAAATGAAACCAATCGTCACCAGAGAAAAAATTTGTCAAGGCAGGCGAAAAAAGAAATAAAGAAAAAGCAATAATTATCAAAGGAAAATATTCCTTACTTTTGCTCACGAGCATCTCTTTTCTCCTTTCTAATATATTCAACAATCATTTGCCCTACCCCAACAACCAAAAATATAAACGCCCAGATGGCTGTTTTTTCAACAAATAATTCTAACTCCATCATTAGCAAAAAAGGACACATTGCCATAAATATTAATCCTCCGACAATAGAAATTCTTGCTTCAAACCGATGAACCCAAATTGACAAAATCCATAAACCAATCAGAAAAAGAATTGGCGTATCTAAAATTAGTTTAAGGATAAAAATGTCAACAAAAATACCAATCCCGGTTAAAAATAAGAGCACTTTATATTCTTCTAAATAATTTCTAATTTCCCTCATTTTCTTTTTTCCACCCTTTCTTTTGTTAGAGTGTATCCCAAATATCCCAAACAACCAAAGAATGACACCAGCGAAATTCCTATTCCAAGATAAAACAACCTCTGGGGCCAAAATTCAATTATTATTTCATAATTTCCTTGTCCGTCTGAATCTTCAGAAGTAATGTACCAAGAATTGGCATAGCCATTAGCCAGAAGATGGCGCTCTTCAGGAATTGGCTTTTTACCCCAAGTTTCGAAAGTGTTTCTGTCTAAAAAAGCATTTTGGTGCTTTCCTTCTTTTATCTCTCCATCAAAATAAGTCGCCGAAATTTCTTCAAAATCGTTTTGAGATTTGTCTATATACGCCTTCCATTCTTTATGAAAACTCTCGGAAAAAACTAATGTATAAGGTTCCCCTGCTTTCTCTACTTTGACTCTGTATTTAGTGGGATTGATTTTTATAAAAGAAATCTTAGGCGTCTGGGGTGGTTTTTGGGGTTGGTCCGTTTTTAAAACAATTGTTGGCTCGACTATCTTTTCAATCTTGACATTATTAAATCTTATTTTAAGACTATCGCTTTCTTCAGCCTTAGCCCAAAAATAAAATTCTGCTTTTTTTGCGTCCGGACTTGATTCAAAGACCTTTTCCAGATGGTAGGACACGACATCTCCCGTTCCTGGCAACCTCTCCCAAAAAAACAATTTCCTTTTTACTATGCCAACATCTTCAATTAAGCCTATTCCAGCTTCACCTCCGTAAGCAAAATAATCAAAAGTAATTTTATAAAGGAAGTTTTCTTGATAATTTTCTACTTGCTTAAAATAAATAACTGCCTCTTCGGGAAATGCTGGTTCCAGAATGGTGGGAGTTATCAATTTATCTTTCACAAAGATGCTTTCGGCTAGGTCACTGTGCCAATCACTATCACCTAATAAATTTGTGGTTCGGGGTTTAGTTAATTTCAACTCTTGTTCTCCTTTTTTTAATTCAAAGCTTCCGGCTGGAATCCACTTCTTTTCTTCGGGCAAAAAAGGAATTTCTATTTCTCCCCCAATTAATTCGAGTTTAAACTCAGCATCTTTGAGATAAGAACTAAATTCATCATTTTTTATAAATAATTGATAGCTTCCTTCTTTAGGGATTTCAAAATTGTAAATAAGTTTTGAAGTGTCGTATCTTTTTTTTAAATTTTTAATTTCTTCATTTAATTCTTCAAAAATACTCCGAATTCCTTCTCTTCTTTCTTCATCAAAACCTTTGATTATCATCTTTTCCCAATGAGTTTGAATAAAGACTTGTGTTTTAAGAATATTTTTTCTAATAAGTCTTATATCTTGCCAGTTATCATCTTTTAACAGCTCCATCGCCTCCTTCATTTTGTTCCTGTATCTTCCAAGAGTCTTATCTATATCCATCTCTTCCCCCCATTTCTCTATTTCGCTTATTCTTTTGCTGGCATAAAATAATTTTTTATCCAAAAGCTTTTCGGGGTCATTTTTTACCCTTTGCTCATCAAGCTGCTCTTTTTTCAAAACTAAAGGATAAACTAGACCTCCTGGTTTCTGGCGAACGTAGACAGAGAAAACGCTCTCTATATCAGGTATAATAATATCTCTTAATTCTTTTTCATAAACTTCTCCCTCTATCTCGCCCTTAATAAAAATTTCATCCGCTCTATTCAATAAATTCACCTCACTCGATTCCAAATCGCCGTTTTCGTCTACGTATACCTCCAACCTTACTGGATAATTTTTAAATGAAATAATATTTGGCAAAATCTCTTGCTCCCCTTTTAAATAGATCATACTTTCAGGGATATAAAAATGGGGAAGAAATCGTTGGTCGGAAATCTTGTAAAAACTCAATTCTCCAAACTGTTCTTTCAAATCAATATTGCTGTTAGAATCTAAAAGCGATTTTAAACGTTTAGGAAGCCCGGCTTCCTCTCCGACTCCGATCAAGGCAGCCCAATTTAAATCATTCCGATGCAAAATATAGCGAGTATTGAGAAATCTCAATAAATCTAAAGCCGTGTCAATATTTCCCTTGTTCATTTCGCGATAAACAAGGTTTATTAGAATCGTGGAACTAGGTAAATCAAAATAACCAGATGGTCCACTACCAAAATAAGTAACTATCAGTGGCTTCCTTATAAACATTGGCGTCCTGTCTACACCCATGTAACCCCAATTGTATAAAACACTATAAGACAAGTTTTGCGGCGTTAATAATATCTTTGCATCATCATTTATTTTTGATATCTTCTTACTAGCTGAATTCCAGTAAGGGGGAACTTTTATATGGTAACCGGGCGCGGGTCCTCTTTCTTCAGGAAAAATATCTCCGCTAATCAACGAAATCCCATTTAAAACCAACAAGAAAACTATAGTTAAGACCGAAAAAAAAGCTATTACTCTTTTTTGAGCTATTTGGTTTGCTCTCAACAGAAAATCCCAAATTTTCTCAACTACAAGACCAACCATCGGGGCATAAACCAAAGCGATTAAAGGGATAAATTTAGCAAAGGGTTCTCTAAAAAGCACAAAGCCGCGCAAATCAATATAGAACAGTTCACTTAGAGAAACAAAGGGTGGGCGTATACCACGGGCTAAAAAAAGACTTCCCAACGCCATTATTGACAAAAACAGAACCGTTCGTCGATGGGATTTTAAAAGAGACGCGGCGAATGCCAAAATGGACATCAAAAAGCCAGCAATGATAAAATGAGGCAGGTAATACCAAGCGTTTTGAGGATAATAGTAATAAAGTTTACCCTCCATCCAAAACCCCTCATTGAAAGACCATTTCCCCAAAAATCTAAAAAGGTTTAGAAAAGTTGTATTGCCACTTGTTTCCTGTACCCATTTGCCGCTTATATTTCTATACAGACTAAATTTAAAAAGAGATGAAACAAATGAAATAACCCACCAACAATTAATAAGGAGGCTTAAAAAAAGGCAGGAGAGAAAAAACAAAACAAGCTTCTTTCTACTTTTAGATCCTCCAAATATCAAACAAAAAACCGTGTAGGCAAGAATGGGCAAAAAAGCAACGAGGTATATTTGGGGATTGGAGGCAGAAGTAATTAAAAGAGTTGTTAGAATAGAGAATAAAAAAAGATATCTATTGAAAAACTTTTTACTTCGTACTCCTTTAATATAAACGGCAAAAATAATGGGCGCGAAAATATAGCTCAAGATGGCGGCATCACTCAAATAAGTTCTCCAAAGACCAACATAGGGATTAAACATATAAAAAAGGCCTGCAACAAGCCCTCCTAGAGAGGCAGCCTTTTTTTTAAAGAGAATTGAATAAAGATAGTGCATCGAGAGACCGGAAAGGAAAAAAATAAAGGTGAACCATAGTCTCTGGATGGTAGAAATATCAAAACGCAAAAAATCAAAAATTGCCCAAAAAGAAAGATAAGGAAAGATTTTGGTAACCCCTAGCCCCGCCGGCATACCGGCAGAAAATTTGTCCGTCCAGATATAAAAAGGATTGAAGCGAGAGCTCTTAATCAATTCAAGCGGAAAAACTGGGGGAAAATAGTCACCCCCTGCTACTAAATGGCCTCCTTTAGTCCACAAGAAAAAAGGTATGAGTGATGCCCCTAGTAAAACAAAGTAAACTCTGTACTTCCTTAAAAAAGTTAACATATCTAAACCCTAAAAAGTGGGTTTCTTCCTCCCCTCAAAAAATAGTATATCCTAAAAAAGATGTTTTTGACAATCTGCCTTCAGACATGAGAAAATCGTAACACGAGCCATATGATTCAAAGTAATTACTTGAGAAAACAGAGTCAAATCGAGTTCAACAAGCGCTATAAAAACAAACTCGGCAAATTAAAAATTAAATTTAGTCACGGCAATAAAATCCACCGAAGAACTGCTCTCCTCTTAATAAATAAAACTCTTCCTAAAACGAGGGGAAAGAAAATTTTAGAGGTCGGCGGGGGTGTCACTAACCTTCTTTCCTGTTTCCCAACCGCAAGAGTCGTTGGCTTCGACACTTCTGAGCAAGCGGTTCGAGAAATGAAGTTAGAGGCGCAAAGAAAAAACCTCAATGGTATCTTTACCCAAAAGTTTGAAGAAGTTGAGACCGAAAGCCCTTTTGACCTTATCATCCTCTCCCATGTCCTGGAACACACCAAGGATCCAGTCAGGTTTCTGAAAAAATATTTGACCTTACTCAAGCCTTTGGGTTTTTTTGTTATTCTCGCGCCGATAAACGAACCCCGGACTGCTTACCATAAAAAACACCAAACCGGCTATTACTTTAAACTCCATCATCAGCATTTCACCGAAGAATCTTTGAAAAAAACGCTTGAAAAAGCAGGTCTAGTCACCACCCATCAAATCAAAAACAACAGCGCCCAATATTTTTTGGATAAGCTGGTCCAATTTTCTTTTTTAAGAAAAATTGTTAACCTTGGTTTTTCTCTTTTCCCTTTTTCTCTCCATCTTTGGATAGACAAATTGTTTTCAGACGAAAAGCAGCGGCAATTAGGAGTAATTGGTCAACTGAAATCCTCCTAATCTATTTTTGGCAAACCAAGCACAGACGAGTGCCTTTTTTCCCAAACCGCTCCGTGAGACTAAACCGTTTTCTTAATGGGTTTGAGTATCCCCTTCTAAAAATGTATTTGGAGACATAGAGCAGGATCGTGTCAAGCTCCCACCAGAAATCACCAACCAAGTTAATCTTTTTTACCTTAAATCCTGCTTTCGCCATCAGTGAAGACAACTCATCCTTGGAATAATGCCTATGACCAAAATACCAAGCCGGGTCTAAAAAATTTAAATAAGTGCTATGCATCGTACTTATGATTAAATGGCCACCTTTTTTCAAAACTTTGTTTAGTTGCTTCAGAGATTTTTTTTCTGAGCCCTTAGGTAAATGTTCAATTACATCAAACATGACGACCGTATCAAATTCTTGTTTTTTAAAAGGCAGCTTTTCTAATAAAGAAGCTTTTAAAAACCTAAATGAGGGCAGGTTTTTTCTTGCTTTTTTTACACTCTCTTCCTTGTTATCTATACCAACAATCTCGCAAGATATCTTTTTTTGTTTAACTAAGTATTCAAAATTGCCTCCACCGCACCCGGCATCTAAAATTTTTTTTGATTTAACGCAGTCAATGTAATTGTCGACTACAAGTTCCTGGAGTATAGTTGACCTCAAGCTATCCTTGTCTTTTTTAAATTTTGATTAAATAAATTTTCTAAAAAGGTGTAACCATAAATAGCAACGGTGGCAAAGCACAGCGGGGGATGTAGAAACCAAGCAACGTCCCGGTCAGCGATATATCCTTTTATTGCTTCAATCAGAGGCCCGATGAAACTCAAGCAATAAAGAGCCGCCAAAATGAATTCGCTTTTCCTGTATCGACTAAGCCAAATAGTTTCTTCTTTTTTTGTTTTCAAACTTTTTCTTGCCAAAAACTCTTTTCCTGTCCTCACTCTCTTTCTTAAAAACTCGCCTATTGTTTTAATATGATGGTGATAAATTCCATACCCTTTATAATTGCCAATTTTTCTGTATCCCTTTAAATAGGCTCTGGCGGAAATGTCTCCCTCATCAAAACTTTTTTCAAATCCGCCTAAAGATTCTAGAACCTTCTTTCTCCATAAAAACCCATTGGCCCCTACCGCCGGGTATTTATTTTCCTTCACCGTGTAAATGATGTAGTTTCCCTTGTCCTCTTTAAAAGCGCAATTCTTCAATTGACTAAAGCGCCTGGCCAAAGGATACTCTAAACCCAATAAAGCACAATACCTATTGGCTAAATAATCATTTTTCTTTCTTAAATAATTTGACTCAACACCAAAAATATCAGGATTTTCCAATAAGGGAATGAGCAACTTCTCAAGCCAATCTTTTTGAACCACTTCATTATCAGCGTCAAGAAGGGCAATTATTTGTCCCTGGGCATGCTTGATTCCAACCGCTTTGCCAATTTGAGCATCTCTTTTTTTATTGACTACGACTCGGGCACCATTATTTTTAGCAATCGCTGCTGTTTTATCCGAAGACTTTCCGTCAGCAACAATTATTTCAAATCTGTCTTTGGGATAGGTTTGTTTTGTAAGGCTTTTCAAGCATCTATCAAGATGCTCTTCAGCATTATAAGTGGGTATAACAATCGATACAAAAGGAGGATTTTTCTTTTTCAATTTATCTCAATCAACAGTGAATCTTCTAAAGTAACCTTTGACTAATTCCAAAAATCTTTTAATATCCGCTCCTGACCTTATTCCCAAAATTCGTTTGGATAGGTGCTTTGGCCTAACGTAAAACTCTTTGTACATTCTTCCCATTGAATCTCTGAGGTATTTTTTTGAAAGACCAGGGTACTCAATCACGCCCCCCATTTCACCATCAAAATCAGCCCAGCGTTTAACCTTGAGGCTTTTATTTCTTTTGGCTATTTTGTAAAATTCCGTTCCTGGGTAAGGAAGCGCTAATGAACATTGAATGGTATCGGAATCTAATTCCTTAGCAAATTTTATTGTCTGCTCGATTGTTTCTTTAGTTTCCCCAGGCAGTCCAAACATGTAGGCGGCGTGAGTCTTGATCCCTGCTTGATGGGTTAGTTTGAACGCCCTCCTAATCTGCTCAAGGGTTGTTCCCTTCCTAGCGTTGTTAAGAATTTTTTGGGAGCCCGATTCAACCCCATAAAGAATCTTGATGCAACCTGCTTTTTTCATTTTTTTCAGCATTATTTCTGAAATAGGGGTCACCCTCATTTCGGTAATCCAGGGTAATTTAATCCCTGATTTTATAATCGCATCACAAACCTCAATCACCCTTTTTTCAGTGATATTAAAAAGGTCATCATCAAAATAAATCTCCTTGGCTCCGTATTCTTTAATCAAATACTTCATCTCTTCAACAACTTTTTTTGGGTTTCTCAACCTAACGGTGTGTTGGTAAAGCGTTTTTGGCCATAAACAAAAAATGCATTGAAAGGGGCAACCGATGCTGGTTAACATTAAGAGTTGGGGCTCATAAGTGTAGTGGCCCATTAAATAATCCCTGGGGTCGAGCAAATGTCGTGCTGGATAAGGAAGGGTGTCAATATTTTGAACAAGAGGTCTATCGGGATTGCTTTTAATCTGTTTTCCCTGACGAAAGGTTAAGCCCTTTACTTTGTCTAATTTTCTTTTTTTATTGATTGCCCTAGCCAAATCCAGCAAGGTATAAAAACACTCTCCCCTAGCAACGCTGCTGATAAATGGATTATCTTTTACTAGCTCTTTTGCATAAACGGTTGCGTGGGGACCAATAAGGGTAATATGAGACTGATATTTTTTAGAAATTGATGCTGCTGTTTTTAAATCAATGATTCGCGAAGGAGCAGAAGTTTCCATTATCACCAAACCAGGTTTCAATTTAGCAATCATATCACTCGTTTCTTTGACAGAGTAATTTTTAACAGCCGCGTCAATAACGGTTACCTCAAACCCACCTTTTTCCAAAACAGCGGCAGCATACATTAAGTAAAGGGGATATTTAGGAAAAATTCTGGTTTTAAAAAGCTTTCCTACTGGAACAGCGTGAGGCCACCTGTCAGCTGATCTAGCAATGTAACTTTTTTTATTAATGTTGGGAGGATTCAAAAGAACTACTTTCATTTTAATCTAAAGCATTTTGACATATTCTATCAATTCTATCAACCAGGAACGACCAGCGATAATCTTTGACTCTCTTTTTCATTTTTTTATCCAGTAACTTTCCTTTTTTCTCCTTCTTTAATATTTTTGCCAACCCACTAGCCATTGCTTTTGGATTGCCTGCTTTAACAAAAACACCCAAGTTTCCAAGAATCAGTTTCCTATCGCCAACATTACTCGTTAGCACAGGAATTCCCAGATACATTGCCTCTAAGATTTTCAAAGGACAACGACCAAGGTTTCCTAAATATTTTGGGTCAACCGGATCAACAACCACATCAGCAACAGAAAGGTAGTTTTTCATTTTTTCTGGCTGAATTCTACCAAGCCAAAAGATATCCTTATTAATTTTTAAATCTTTGCCCATTGATTTTAGATAATCCTCGTCTTTACCATCGCCCACAATAACAAGCTTCACCTTTCTAAAACTGGATTTGGTTTTAAGACTTTTAAAGGCTTTAAGAAGGATATCCACATTATGACCAGTTGAAAGATTGAGGTCACCAAAATAAAGGATTATTTTTTCGTCTCTTAGCTTCTGGTAAATCGGCGGCTTGGTTGGATTTCTAAACCTTTCTTCATCAACCCCATTGGGAATGTAGGTTATTTTTTTTGCAGAAACGCCTAGCTTTTGCAACCTTTTTTTAGTAAAAGTGGTATTACTAATTACCTGATTGCAAATTTTGGGAAAATTATCCTCAAACAAGCTGATAAGCCAAGACTGAAATTTTCCTTGGGCCAAATTAGTGAAAGCCTCATAATCATCGCAATCAACAATCACTGGCTTTCTTTTCAGGGCTTTTATAATCAGGGTGGCTGAAGCGGAAACAGGCAAAGGTTTACCCACGTAAATCAAATCGGGGTTAATTCTTAGTCCTTGCTGAATCATTCTCAATAAATTTTTAAAAGCAATTATGAAAAGAGAGATAGTGGAATAATGTTTTCTTCCCGTCTTTGTCTTCTTAAAAAACGTTGGCCCAATGAATCGAATCAGGACTCTTTTTGCCGGTCGTTGCCTTTGGCCTTTTTGCTGATGGGAAGGCATTAAAATTTCAATTTCGTGACCTTTTCTAGCCAGTCCCTTGGCAATAGGAAGAAATCTTCCCACCCATGAGCCAGTATCTTCCGGAATGTCAAGTAAGATTAAAATTTTCATTTTTTACGAATTTTAACACCTATAAAATAGGAATGTGTTGGATCAATTTTCTCAAATAATTTTGAAAGTCTAGGGCTAAAAATTGGAAAATAACCAATACCAAAAAAAATTTCAACCCTAAAACCATATTGGCGCATAATATCAACCAATCCTTGTTTTGTAAATATTTTTTGATGAGGAATTATATCGGGCATTCTTTTTTTGTAATTAGGAGAAAGTTTATTGCCTAGAAAATAATTCTTGCTTATATGCTGAGAAAAAGCTTGCTGTCCCAAACTTAAAGCCAAAAGGTTGTGCCAAGAGCTCAAATTTTCGGTGCAAATCACTGCATAGCCGCCTTTTTTTAAAACTCTGTAAGTTTCACTAATAAAAAGGTCAGGATTTTGAAGATGTTCAATAACCTGATCCGCGCCTATAACATCAACAGAACTATCAGATATTGGAAACATTTTATTTAAATCACTCACATAAGTCTCAATTCCTTTTCTTTTTGCTTTTGAAAGTCTATCTTTGTCTAAATCTATCCCCAAAATCTTTTCTGCCTTAATTTTTTTTGCGACTTTAAGAGTAAGTTTGCCATCACCAATCCCCAATCCTAGGAACACTTTACCTTTTCCATCAAAATAAGTAATGTATCTTTTCTCCCTATAGGATGCTAGGATGTTATATCTATCTTTAATTTTTTTGGACAAGAATTGGTTTGCCCCAGTGTTTATTTTTCGCATAAAATAGACCTTTTATAAATTTTCTTTAAATCCTTAGCTATCTTCAGGATATCATAACCTTGAGATGAATTAAGAGCGTTTTTTTTCAATTTTTGTTTTAATAAATTATCTTCCAAAAGTCTTCCTGTTTTTTCTGCTAATTCTTCTGGGTTTTTAAACAACAATCCGTTAACCCCATCCTTGATAAACTCTTTTAATTCTTTAATATTTGAGGCAATAATTGGTTTTCCACAGGCAAAAGCTTCAATAAGAGTGATAGGTACTCCTAAAATTCCGTGCATGGTTGTTAAAGGGTAAACAAACAAATCAGCTGACTCCATTAGGGCTGCCACCTCTTGTTTTCCTTCAAGAAACCTTACATTTTTCTTAAAAGGGACGATTGTTTTTAATACCTTTTCTTTGCTTGCTTGATAATCATAAAAATTACCCCTTTGGCCGCTAGTGGCAATAACAAACACTGCCTGGGGATGCTTTTTTAGCACTTTGGGAATCGCTTTAAGAAAAGTAAAAATTCCTTTTCGTTTATCAAGTAAACCTAAGTAAAGGATTAGGGGAGTTTTAATAGAAACACGAAGCTCTTTTCG
Organism: uncultured Gammaproteobacteria bacterium; assembly: GCA_964347135.1. Taxonomy (GTDB): domain Bacteria; phylum Patescibacteriota; class Microgenomatia; order PFEM01; family JAHIFH01; genus CAYFXA01. Next base: position 12,026 of record CAYFXA010000029.1, read on the forward strand.
ATAATCCTTTTTACGATTTTTAAGAAATTCTTTGGTGTTAATTCCTAAAGGAATGCAAGTTGCGCTTTGAGAAGAATAGGCTTTTAGCTCTCTAAGCATTTTTTTGGAAGTACAAATAACCTTATCTATTCTTCCCAAAATTAATTTATAAGAGCCAAGGGCTCCGGTACTGTGAGTGCAAATTGTGTGAATCGTTTCTGTTCCGGTTAATTTTCCTAAAAGCCAGGTTCTATTGATTAATAATGGCGAGGAAGAATATTCATGAATAATGTCAAACTTTTCTTTTTTGGCTAACTGCCGGGCCTTAAAGAAGAATAAAATTCGGGTCAAATAAAAATAAAACCGGGGCAAATTTTTGAATGAATTATTGATATAAAAGAAATCAATTCCATGTTTCTCTTTTTGATTTTTAAACCAACTTTTCCATTCAGGAATCGCCCACTTCTCTATGGAGGTCAGTATAGAAATATCTACTCCTAACGAGGCTAATTCTTTTTGGAGTTCATAAATTGACTTCATCCCCGTCATTTCAACGGCTGGAGGCCAAACTCCATCAACAACAATCAAAACTTTCATATCACCACTTTAATTTATTAAACTCAAACCAGTCACCATAAACAGGCACTCGTGTTCCTTTGGTAAGGTAAAATCTTGATTTAGCGAAAAAATAATAAGCCAGTTGATATAAGTCAAGGCGGCGCTGCCTTTTTATTCTTTCCCAAAATATCTTGATTGTAAAAATGGTTGGGAATATAAAGGGAAATCGAACTGGAGGAGGTATCGCTTTTGCCAAAATGTTCTGCTTGCTTAAAGCTTGTTCCAGTCTGCTTTTGGGAAACATCAAACGCTCTAAACCAATAAGAATTTCCAAGAATTCTTTGAAGGCTTCAATCCAACCGTGCTTTTCTGCTTGTTTAAACACTTTAGCGAACTCCACCTCCGAAGAGTTTTCAACCAGATACAAAAATTCCAGCAAAGGAATGTAATATCTCTCATAAAGCAAATTAAGAACCGTTAATGTCCAATCAACGGTTTTGCTTGGAACAAGACATTTAACGCCTTCTATTTGGCTTTCTCTGTAATCTTGCCAAAGAAATTTTTGGTCTAAAAAAGGAGAACTGTGCCAATAAAAATGTTTGTGAAGGTCAATCCTTTCCAAGCCTGGAATATAAATATCACTTTGGTCTTTGGGTTGATATTCATTAATTCTGGCCTCACTCATTCTCATTAACTCTTCTGCCTTTTTAAAATCCTTGGGATGAACTAAGACATCCAAATCAAAAGTAATGTAAGAAAGCGTTTTCTCTGTTTTAACAATAAGAAAAGAAATTTTTGCCTTGGTCAAAACTTTTTTAACTAATCTTAATGTTTTTTTCAGCTTATCCAACCTTTTATCCCCCTCAACTAATATTTGATTGATATTTTTTTTTAAATAAGGGGTTTGGCTGGCTTTTTTTGCCTGGGAAAGATTTTTTGCCAAGGAATACAAAACCCTGTTTGCCGAAGCTAACTTAAAAAGTCGTTGCCATTCTTGGTTTTTAAAATCACTTTGGTTTAGTTTATACCCCAAAAGGCATTTGAATAATATTTGGCTTTCGTTGGTTAAATTTTCTGTTTTAATCATAACTAAATTTTTGTTTCCTTGGTTATCAACTCAAGAGTTTCGTTTATTGTTTTAACAAGCGTTTTTTCTGTGTTAATAACTGGTAGGTCTTTAGCTTTCGCCATTTTTAAATATCGGCGCTGTTGCCGCTTATAATAATCAAGGCTTGCTTTATCACCAGCTTTTTTTCTTTGGTAAGCGGTTTGAGGAGAAACATCAAAGACCAAACCAACATCAGGTTTGGGTAAAGATAAAAACATTTTTCTTATAAAAAAATTGCTGTAGCCAAGATCTTCGTAACTAATGAGGTAGTCATAGAAATATCTATCAAAGATAATAATTGTTTTTCTTTTAAAAATTGAAACTAAGTAAACAAAGCAGCACTCAAAAAAAATAAAATAGGGCCAGATTTTGAATAAAAATCTTTTCTGCTTCCTTCCAGTGTCAAGGTATTCTTTTGTCATTTCTTTGGTATCTTTTCTGGTTAGATAGCCCCATAAATTTAACAATTTATCTAAAAAAACGTGATCAAACCCAGGCCGATAGTCAACCTTCTTTCCTTTTTTTTCAAGAATTTTTTTTATTTCTTTGGCAACAGTAGTTTTACCGCTACCATCGTTTCCCATGAAAGCAATAATCATAAAAGGTTGTTAAAACTCTGCAAACTAAAGTTATTTAATAAACGATAAATAAAAGAATAAGCTAATGGGTGATGGGAAAAAGAAAAATGGTCCAAAAAAAGGTGCAAGCCATAAGGTAAAATAATCGCCCACATTAGCCCTTTAATTTTAAATCTTTTCTCAAAAATTTTTCCTAATAAAGCAAAAATGGGAATGTACTCCCAGCCATGTAAGGGAACATAGATTTTTCCAGAAGACTCCATATAACTAACAACATCAAAGAAATCAATTGGGTTTCCTTTTAAACCATAATAAGCAAAATAATCAAACCAATGGTCAAGGTCAATAAAAAAACCAAAGAAAAAACAAATTGGGATTAAGCGCCAATTTCGATAGCGCCAATAAAGAAAAAGGGCAATGACTAAAGTAACCAAGAAATGTTGTAGCTCTGAGGTAAATAAAAATTGTTCCATTTTTTACTTCCTTGCCAAATCAGCTAAATAGCTTAAAACTACTTTTCCAGACCGCCAAAAAACCTCTCCTGATTTTCTTTTTTGACTGCGGAGACGAAAATCCATCACCCGGCTAAAGTACTTTAAAGCAAACCAAACGTAATATTTAAATCTGTCCCAATTGGTTAAACCTTCTTTTAACTTACGCCCCACAAACTCTGGCGTCCAAAAGGCACTATATATTCCTCTAACCAAGGCCATTATCTCTTCGTCTTTCATTGGTGTCTTCATCACCGGCTCCTTCATATCGTAACGATCCCAGTTTTGGGTTTTCAGCCACCTTTTTTCCTTACACTCCGTGAATAAAGGTGTTCCGGGATAGGGAATGACCACGGTTGCCTGAAGAGTATCAATCCAACCTTTTTTAAAAAAATTCCGGGCTAAATCAAGAGTTTTTAAAGCTTCTTTTTTTGTTTCCCAGGAATAACCAACCATTACTGTCACGTGGGGCCACAAACCCGCTTTTTTCGCCATAAAAACCATTTTAGGAATTAACTCTGCTTTGAGATTTTTATTAATTCGGTTCAAAGTCTTTTGATTGGCTGATTCTAAACCATAAAGCAAAAAGCGAAAACCAGCTTTAGCCATAAGATTATAATCTTTTTGGGAAAGACCAGTATTAAAGCGCATGTTACAGTCGATTTTAATTTTTTTGTTGTAACCACGCTCCATCATTCCCTGGCAAAATTCTCTTAACCAATTCCCAACTGGAAAAGTACCACTGTCATCCATGATTTCTTTAATAGGATAGCGTTCCAAAATATAGCCAATTTCGTCCAGGGCTCTTTTGGGTGACATAGCTCGATAGTGTTTGCCGGGATAGAGCGTTGTCCAGGAACAAAAGGTGCATTGTCCCCACCAACAATCGCGACCAAACATGGTGTAAGTTCCAGGAACCCGACTGTAATTGCTGTTTTTATAAGCATAAAGTTTCCATTTGGTTAAATCGCGGTCAATAAAAGGCAGTTGGTCAAGATTGTGACGGAGAAGAAACTTACCCCTGGTTTTTACTTGTTTTCCCTGACGAAACCAAATCCCTGGTTCCAGTTTTTCTTTTTTGTTTAAATGATTAACCAGGTTTAAAAGAAGAAAATCATAATCACCACCTGTTAAAACATAATCAACTTTAGATTTTTCAAAACTCTCTTTTGGCAGGGCGGTTATATGGTCCCCTGTTAAAACGGTTACCAGTTTAGGATTCTGAGTTTTAAGTTGGTTTATAATTTTCCAGTGTCTTTTCACCACCGGAGTTTTGGTTTCGATCATTACCAAGTCCGGCTTTTCTTTTTTAAAAGCCTCATGCCATTCTTTGTAACTTTGTTCACCAGCAATCCCATCTAACCAAGCAATATCATTGCCAGCTTCTTTGAGCAATGTTGCCGCATAAGCCGGCACCATGGGATAGGCATACCAAGGATCATGAGCCCACTGAAATTGACGGTTTTGGGCTAAAAAGGGAATGCCTTTTTCAGATTCAAGGGGTGGATAAGCGATAACAATTTTCACTAAGAGCAAGTATATCATAGAAACCGAGGCTAGAAAATGATAAAATCAACTCAAATGAGAGAAAAATTCAATTCAACCGAAGAACTACCACTTAACCAGGCAGCTAGAGAAATCGGCCAGGTCTTGGTTCAAGCTCTAAATATTAATCGTCTGAATAAAGTTGAACAACCTTATAGAATCGAAAGAATTGGTGAGGCGGAGACAAGAGAAAATTTTCCCCCTAGCCATCAAAGCAAAAGGCATTTATTTTGGGGTGAAATTGGGAAAGAAGAAATCGTAATCGAGCATTATTCAGACATTTCCTATTGTCAAGATCCGGATTATTTTAAAAGAATGTACCAGGGTGCTCGAGATTTTTACGGTGGTCAGTCAACAGAGTTCACCAACAAAAAATTGGGCCCTAAATTATTGGGGTGTGATGACGAAACAATGACTTTAATTATTGAGAGATGTGAGCATGACTTAACATTTTACTTTTCCTCAACCGATGAAGAAGAACTGCGACGAATAATCGAATCATCCATTGATTTATTTAAAAAAACTTGGGAGTCTTCAAAAGAAGAAAACAATCTCCACCCCCGGTATGTCAGAGCCTTTCTTGTTCCAGAATACTTTTTTCTTGAGGGAAAAAAGGTTGAAGATTACCTAAAAAATAGGAACTTAATAAGCCTTTATAAACAAACTCAGGAAGAGCTCGAAGAATATCTTCGTCGATTGGAGCCGTTTCCTTTTCAAAGAGGATTCGGTTTTCCTGATGTCCAACCCTCTAATTTGGTTGAAGACAAAGAAGGTAATGTTCTTTTCATCGATGTGGCCAAACCGGAATATGCTTATCATTGGCTTAATCAATTGGGCCAACTTTACCAAGGAGCAAACAAAAAATCGCCCAGCTCACTTTTCACCCAAACCTTGGAAGAAAGAGCTCTTCAACTAATTGAATCTGCACCAGACCCAGAACTAGCCGTTTGTTTGTTTGCTCTAGGAAGAATGAACCGGTTATTAATCCTTTGTACTTTAAGGAACATTGTCTACAATGTTGAAACAGGCCAAGGAGCTCATGAACAAATGATAAGGGAAAATCTAACCAAAATCGGCAATTTGATGAAATCCACCTCTGCTAAAGAGATAGTGAAATAGAGCCAACTGTTAGCCCCCTCTATCAAAAAGTCTTTTAATCATCTTTTCAGTTTTGGAGAGAAAAAGCCCTTAATAAAAAAGCTTCCATAGATAACGTGGGTAAGAAAAATTGAGGGAATGACTAAAAGAGATAGTTTGAGATTTTTTTCTTTAAGGTAGACTTGAATTGCGGTTGCTAAAAGGAGCGCCAGATAGGTACCAAGGGCACTAAAATAAATAATCTTAAAAATTGGGTGAACAAAAAAGAGAAAAAAACCAACGATTAATCCTAAAAAAAACAAAGTCGGAATGAGATAACCGACTCGTAATGACGTTCTTGGTAAAACCCTGGCAAAGTGGCCTCGATGGATAGCATAGCGAGTAATCTGCTTTAAATGAGGCCCAAAAACTTCGCGGCGATGGTGGTAAACTAAAACTTTGGGATCATAGATTATTTTCTTTTTTAATTTTTTAGTTAAATCCAAACATAATTTTGTGTCCTCGCCCGGCCAAAAATGAGAATCGAACCCGCCCACTTTTATAAAATCTTCTTTTTTGACCAAAAGATTGACGCTCGGATAGTCGTCGATTTCTTTTCTAGGATAAACCGCGCATCGATAAGTACCTGCCCCACTACTCCCCAACCAACTAGACCAAACATAACCTGAAGCTTTTTGATGGAGGTTATTATGTGGTGGTGTCAAGGTCGGTCCGCAAACACCAGTAATTTTGTTACTCTCTTTAAAAATTTTAATCGCATTTTTTAACCAGTTTTTCTCTGGGTAAGAATCATCATCTAAAAAAGCAAGAATTTTGCCTTTTGCCTTTTTGGCACCAATATCTCTTTTATCCGCTGGTCCGGTTTTGGGCCAGGTGGAAATAATTCGGGTTTTGGAAAATTTTTCTTTTGTTTTTTTATCAGGGAGAATGATAATTTCATAATTTTTGTAAGTTTGTTTTAAAATCGCCGGAACCGTTTCCTGACGAATATAATTATTTATTTTTTTAACTATGACGATTACAGAGACTTTTGGAGTCATTGATTTTTAATGATTAAATCGGAATCATTGTGCCACTTGCTTTTACTATGGTCATCATAATAGCGAAGGAGTCGAAGACGATAAATAATAGCCAGAGTGTCAATCAGTGCCATTTTCATAGCATCAATTGTGGCCGCGTGGGTTAAATCCTGGAAATTGTAACTAATTCTCACTGGCGCCTCAAAAATTCTTTTGTAGCCAAGCCGATGAGCGACGCTTAACATTTCCAAGTCAAAAGCATATTGTTTAACTAACAGGCGTGGCAAAACATCTTCCAAAACTTTGCGGCGAAAAATTTTCAGGCCCGCCTGGGTATCGCGGATATTAAGGCCAGTAAAAATTCTTACAAAAAGCTGGTAAAGTCTGCTGATGATTCTTCTTTCTAGAGGATAGTTTATTTGGGAAACGGGATGACGTTTTGAGCCAACAATAATATCAGCATCATACCACTCCATATGTTCTAAAATCATCCTGATTCCATTGGGATCGATTTCCATACCAGCGTCAATAAAAGCAACCGGATCACCCCTTGCTCTTGCCATGCCGTAGCGAACAGCGTGCCCCTTACCTTTGTTTACGTCATAACCAATCACTTTGATTTTTCTTGACTTAACCTTTTTTGCGTTTTCAAAAGTTCTATCAACTTTCCCGTCGATAACGCAAATAATTTCGTAATCGTAGCGAACCTGGTCAAGCACCTCTTTAACTCGCTGAAGGTCTTTTTTGATTGTTTTTTCTTGTTTATAAGCGGGAACGATAACCGAAAGCAGCCGCTCCTTTGTCTTTTTTTTCATCATAAAAATGATATATCAAAAGGGTAATGAGGAGCAAGCTGAGAACAGAAACCGAAACCCAAACTACTTGGGATAAATTCTGATGAAAAAGAGAAATGAAAAGAATCTGGGCAATTGCCGCTATAATTGGCAAAATAACCACTTTAACTTTTTTAATTGATAGATAAAAATTTGTTAATAAATAAGAAAAGGAGTAAAGGCTCAAAAAAATGGCAAAGAGCCAAAGGTAATGTGAAGCAAGGAGATATTGGCTACCGTAGAGAATGTTGATCATTAATTTGGGAAAAAGAAAATAAATTCCACTAATTGCCAAACAAACAAGAAAAACTAAGCCAAAACTTAGCTTAAAAAGGTTGGAATATTTTTTGCCGTTAGCGTGCCTTTCGGAAACCATAGGAAACATAACCATCACCACTGGAGTTGAGGCGAAGAAAATTATTTTTCCCAATGTTGCCAAAGCAGCGTAAAAGCCAGCTTCTTGAGCAGGAAGAAAATGACGAACTAAAATAATGTCGGTAGTGTAAAGAGAAGTAAAAGCTAGAATTGAGAAAAAAACTGGCAAAGCATAAGAAAACACTTCCTTGCCCTCAAACCCTTTTCTCTCTTTTTTTGTGCCAATAATTTTTTTAATAAAAAAGAAGGCAACAGCGTAGCTGATAACCATTCCTGTTAATATAGCTGAAGTTGCCCCTAAAACACGGTAGCCTAAATAAACCAAAACCATGGCTAAAATCAACTTTATAGCCACATTGACAATACCAACAATCGCATACCAGCTAAAACGGAGAAACCCTTGCAAAGTGGCTTGGTTAATCGATAAAAAAATCCCTGCAAAAGAAACGGCGCCAATGATTATTAAAAGTATATTTGATTCTAAATGCAAAAAGGAAGCGAGCCAAGGAGAAACAATCAGATAAACTAAAAAACAAATTGAACCAAAAAAAAGTACTTTTCTATTTATCCATTTAAAAAAATAGTTTACCGTTGTCATTTTTTTTTGTCCTCTTAAGGCAGAGACATACTTAACAATTACCAAAGCAAGAGCTGCCATAGGAATACTCAGCAAATAAGAAATAGAAATTAACGAAGCAAGAATCCCATAATCAATTGGACCCAACATTCTGCCCATCACCAGATGGTAAAGATAGTTGCCAAAATTGGCAAACATATTTCCAGCAAACAAAACAGCACTCCCAGCGATTAGTTGATTGTCGATAGAATCTCTTATGAATTTTTTAATAAAATCCATCCGGTTTTTAGGCTAACCAATAGCCTCGGGTAAAAAATAACAGGGAAACAATTAATAAAGGAATGGCGATCAAGGGATAAAGAATTCTCAACCATTTATACTTTTCTGCCCAAATAGCAAGAAGAATAAAACCAGGAAAAAGCGCCAAAGCATAGCGGGGCAAGGAAGAGAAGGTTCCTGTTAAAGTGGGTGCAAGATAAACCAAAGCCATAAAAGTGACATAGGCAAACCAACGCCGCAAATAAGCAAAAATTATTAAAAAGAAGAAGGTTATCCCCGTCAGGAATTCCAAAAGACATACAAAATAAGTTGACGTGAATTTATCAACCGTCATTAACATTTTGAAATAGCGCCAAAAAACTTGATAAAGCAAAACTAATTTAGTGGCTTTTTCTCCAGCACCAAAATAAGGCTGGCCTTGAATAAACAGGAGTGGATCTTGAAATTTAGCTGCCAAATAAGTCATGTAACCCACCAAACCCAAGGGAATAAATAAGAGGGGCATCAGGTTACTGAAAAAATATTGCCAATTCCGCCTTGATTTTTCGGATAAATTAGATTGAAGCCAAAGTTCAACCAATAAAGCGGGAAAAAGAAAAACTCCAGCCAAACGGGTGGAAGTAGCCAATAGACCAAAAATGCCGGCTAGCCACCAGTGTTTGGTCCTGGCAAAAAAGAAACTTGCCAAGATTAAAACCAAAAACAATGATTCGGCGTAAACAACACTAAAATAAAAAGCAGTAGGAAAAATCAGCAAATAGATAGCTGCCCTTCTGGCAACACTTTTTTGGTAATCTAACCTGATTAATTTATAGAAAATAAATAAAGCGAAAAACAAACTAACAAAAGAAATAAATAAACCTCCGACTAAATCGCGCCCACCAAAAAAAGGTCTTATTTCTTTAATTAGCTCAGGATAAAGAGGAAAAAAAACTTGTTGATAAATACCATAGCCTCTTCGAGAAATATTCAAATAATGGATGCCATCAAAATTGGCTCGGCTCCAGAGCCAACGGGGATTTACGATTCTCTTCTCGGTATAAAGATATTCCCTTGTCGTGGGGAAGTATTCTTCACCCAAAGCAATTAAACCACCAATTAAAACTTGCCAGATGATAAAAACCGTTAGAATAAAAAGAAGAAGTTTTTTATTTTTCTGCCACCACTTTCTGATATACTTTGTAAGTTTCATTGGCAACTTTTTCCCAGCTAAATTTTTTAACTTGTTCTAAACCTCTGGCAATCAACTTTTCGCGCAAGTCTTCATCTTCAATTGCCACCGTCAAGCCATTGGCTATATCATTTATATCATATGGGTCAACGAAAACCGCAGCTTTATTCGCAATTTCCGGTAAACTGGCTTTTTTACTCGTTACCACTGGCGTTCCAGATGCCATTGCTTCCAAAATTGGCAAGCCAAAACCTTCATAAAATGAGGGTTGGCAATAAATGGTGGCTAAGTTGTAAATCACTACCAAATCATCATCGGGAACAAATCCCAAACGGATTACTCCCGGATCTTTGCCATACAGTTTAATTAATTGAACCAGGGGTTGATTCTCAATGTTCTTTCGGTCAAACTTTTTCTGAATTGCCTGTTTACCAACGACCACCAATGGCATTTTTACTGATTTACAGGCTTTCACTAGACCCAAAATGTTTTTATTATAATTAACATCACCAACATAAAGAATAAATCGGGGTGGTAAATGGTATTTCTTTTTAATCTTCTCCAATTTTTTTTCTTCTTTAACTAACTGAAAAATGTTAGCCGCGGCTAAATAAACCACATGAATTTTATTTTTGGGATAGCCTAAAAATTTGGCAATATCTTTTTTTGAATTTTTAGTATCGGCAATGACTCCATTGACTGTTTTTAAAACCAGCTTTTGAGCTCCAAATTTCAGCTTTCCTTTTATTCCCGGAGGATAGTGTTCAGGAAATACCAATGGGGTTGTATCGTGGATGGTAACAACCGTTTTTCTTCCTCTCATTAATGGTAGTGTTCTGAAGAATAAATCGAAGTAAGGGTAGTGAACCAAATCGCAATCTTTGGGAATTTTGTTATCCTCAATCAAAACAACCTCAAAATCAGTTTTTTTAACTCCCTGAAGGGCTTTAACCAGGTGTTTTGTGTAAAAACCAATTCCCCGAAATCGATGGGCAGATTTTAATGGTGAGACATCAATTGCTACTTTCATTGTTGCCTTTTAAATAAATAGCGCCAGTAGGCTCTGGGAAACCTTAGGGCTGAAAAAAAAGAAAAAATAACACCCTGATAGCCATCAAGAATTCCTTTGTGCCTGAAAAGGGTTAGAAAAAACCAATGAATGGGTTTTATCAAAAAATAATTTAGGCACTGAATTGGATTTTTCCCCAACCGGGCTTCTTTAAATTCGGTTGTGATTAAATCAATGTATTGACTATTTTTCTCAAGATATTTTTTGAATGTTGGGTTGGACCAGTGGGTTAAGTCATTTTGGAGCCAGCCTATTCTGCCATTAATCACAATCTGTTCATGAACGCTTTTACAAGGAAAAGATGCTTTGCCGTTCTTAACCAAGCGAATAACTCCATCAGGATAAACACCACCATATTTAAGATATTTACCCAAAAAGTAATTTAAGCGAGGCACAAAAAAGCCAGCGTATTCACCCTTGCTCTTGCCAATTTTCCCATCCCTTTTCTCTACTATTCTTTGATGTCTTTGAAACAAATTCTTATTAGTAAGAGTTTTTTGATATCTCTCAATCTCCTTTTCGTTTAAGGAAGTAATCATTTTAATCTCTTCAGCCAACTTTTCCGTCACCCTTTCGTCAGCATCTAATTGAAGAATCCACTCCCCCTTACAAGCATCAAGGGCTTTTTGCTTGTTGATATGAAAAACAGCAGGATTATCAGTGACAATCACTTTGGCACCATGTCTTTTGGCAATGGCAACCGTTTTGTCTTGGGAAGAGCCATCAACAACGATTATTTCATCTGCCAGTTGGTGAACCGACTCTAAGCAAGCTTCAATATTTTCTTCCTCGTTATAAGTAGCCAGGGCTACAGAAATTTTTGCCATTTTATGTTTCCACGATTCGAAAAGCTACTTCACCATTTTTGAAATAAATTTCCTTAATTATTCTTGGCGGCATAGGAATTTTTCCTTCTTCAACAAGCTTAAGAGTTTTCTCGCTTATTTTTAACTCTGGTATTTCTTTGTCAGTGCCAATGATTAAGACGTTAGCTTCTTCCTTTAACTCTTCAAAATTAATTGACTCAAAATGATATTTATTGAAACCGCGCACAGTGGAGAAGCCAAATTTATCCCGAGGAGTTAACTTAACCTCCTGTTGAAATTTTTCAGGAGGATATTGAAGATAAAAAAGAAACAAAATGTAAGGTTGGTCATACCTATCGGTAACATAAATCCGGTCGTAGTTTTCCTCAACTTCTTGAAGATAGCTAACCAATTGGTCAAAACCATATTCCCAAGCAAAAGGATAAGTTTTCGGATAATGAAGATAATATTGGTGAAGATAAAAGGAACCTCCCCAAAAAAGCATAATCACCACGAGCAACCAATAACCAAAGACCAAAAGTGTCTTTTTCTTCTCTCTGATCCAAAGCCAAATATTCCAGAAACCATAAGCACTGACAACTGCCAAAGGAACAACCATGTTATGAGACCTTAAGGCATGGGGGGTTTGAAAAGTCATTGCCGCCGCCACTGGCGCCATCCCCAACCAAAGGAAAATGATTAACCAATTTTGAGGTTGTTTTTTGATGAGGAAATAAATTCCAAAAATCAATAAGGGGATACTAAAAAGATGCATCTGTCCGGCTTCTGGTATTCGGCTTCTTTCAATCACATCACCGGTGATAAATAAAAATTCCCCTTGGAAATGTTCAAACCAGTTTTTGAAAAAAGCGATTGAATAGCCAATCAATCGATTGTGGATTAGGCGAACTGGCATGGCCATGGTGTCATGATGGTGGCTTCGCAACTCATTAACTCTCCACAATGGTCCTGGATCAGCTAATAAACCAACGCCAGCGAATCTGGAAATCCCTGCTGGCCCAAGAAAATCGATAACTAATGGAGTAAGAATAACAGCCGCTAAAACTCCACTAATAACCAGCCATTGGTAATTAGATTTCTTAAAAAGTTTACTTCGATAAAAAACAACAAAACCCAGACCTAAAATAGGAGCAACAATTCGAGCGCTGTGATAAGTGTAAAAGGACAAAACATAAGCAAGAATAGATAAAGGAAGAAAGGTTGGTTTTTTTAGTCCTTTAAAAAATGCCCAGGTGCCCAAAAGAATAAAAAAGGTGGCGGCATTGACTTCCCAACCCCCTCGAGAAAAATGAAGGTGCCAAGGAGAAATGGCTAAAAAGAAGGCCGAAATTAAAGCCAACTCCTCATTCTCAAATAATTCTTTGACAAAAAGATAAATCAACCAAACGCTCGCAATCGCTAAAATCGCTGACGGCAATCTCACTGCCCAAATATTAAGGCCCAATATCTTGGCAAAAGGCAAAACCAAATAGAAATAAAGACCTGGTTTGTAATCCCCAAAAGATTTGAAGTGAATCGGCCAGGAATTACCATGTTCATCTTTCCCAGTTAAAATCAGCGAATAAGCATTATAACCAATTGCTGCTTCGTCGGCATTAAGTCCAGCTGGATACTGGCCGAGATTCCATAATCTAAGCACCGCGGCAAGAAGCAAAATCAAACCTAAGAAAACAATGTTCAGACGTTTATTCTTCATTCTACTTTTTTTCAACTATTCTAAAAGCCATTCGTCCATCAAGAAAAAGTATTTCTTTTAACACCCGCGCCCCTGGTGTTTGGATAATATCCCCAATTGGTAGTTCAAACTCCTCACCTATAAAAAGACAGTTTTGGCAGCTTCTGTCATCTGGCCAATAAATTCTTCTGAACTCGATATTGTCAATTTTTTCAATCTGGCCCACGTCGCCCCAAGGATCCTCTTTCAAATGAGCTTGAGGCTGATAATCCTTAGGCGGATATTGGCTAAAGAAAAGATAAAAGATATAAGGCTGCCCATACGCTTGGGTAATAATTATTTTATCGTATTTTTCCTTGTTCTCTTTGACTATCGTGGCTACCTCCTCTATACCATAATTCCAACCCCAAGAACTTATTTTGGGAAGATGAACGTAATAAAGGTCAAAATAAAAAATGAAACAAACTAAATAACCACCCACCAATAAAAGGAAACCCAGCAATAAGAGTATTTTCGATTTTTCTTTTAACCAAGAATAGGCCACTGTTATCCCTAGGGCAGTTAAAACCATTAAAGGAATTACCATCCAAAGAGAGCGAAGGCCTTGGACAGCGTCGCGAGTAACCGCGGCAGGAACTGGACCAACAATCAACCACCAAAGAAGAAAATTTTTTTCTTTCTCTTTAATCTTAGCTAGAGCATACCCCACGCCAAGGATTAAAAAGGGAATTTCAATATAATACATCATCCCCATATAGGGAGCGCTATGCCTTGGCGATTGCCAATCGCCTTCGAAAAAAAGAAATTTGGCGGTAAAGTGATTAAAGTAACGGCTGCCAATCCAACGAATTTTGTTTATTCCTTCACTATGGTAAAAAAAATAACTTAAACGGGGCAAGGATTCTTCTTGGGAAAAAATTTGTTTTGCTTCTTCTTCGGATCGAGTATAAGAAAAAACATTCGTCACCCTTGCTCTTCTAGCACTCCCCCCAAAAGAAAGCAATAAGGGAAACATCAACAGAACAATCAAAATTATGCCAAGAGTCTTTTTTTGTTTTGGCCAGCG
>CAYFXA010000030.1:0-2674 GCA_964347135.1 uncultured Gammaproteobacteria bacterium
GTAATAGAAAAATTAACAAAGATAAGAGGCTTGGGTCTTTGGACAGCCGAATACGTTTTGGCTAGGGGTTTAGGCAGAACCGATGTTTTTCCAACTGATGATTTAGGCGTTCGAACAGCACTGGGAAGAATTTACGGAACCGGCAAAATGGTTTCAGCCCAAAAAGCAAGAAAAATTTTGGTGAAATGGAAACCGTATCGTCGTTATGCCACTTTTTATCTTCTTTGCGCTGGCCGTCTTAATCCAGTGATGTAACGAAAAATTTATCCCAATCTGGTAGAATGGATTTATGAAAGATTCATTGAGAACTGGTTTTAGTTTTGGTTTAACTTCTGGGATTATTACCACCTTAGGTTTGATGGTGGGTTTGCATTCGGGGACTCACTCAAAACTAGTGGTTATTGGTGGAATATTAACCATTGCTGTTGCCGATGCTTTTTCTGATGCCATGGGAATTCATGTTTCCGAAGAGTCAGAAGACAAACATACCTCAAAAGAAATCTGGCTCTCAACTCTTTCCACTTTTTTCTTTAAGCTCATCTTTGCTTTGACTTTTATCGTGGCAATTTTGTTTTTTGAACTTTTAACCGCCGTGGTAATCAACATTATTTGGGGGTTGTTACTTTTGGGTATTTTTAGTTTTTTGATTGCCAAGGAACAAAAAAAGAATCCCAGACAAGTAATTGCCGAGCATTTGATTATTGCCTTGGTAGTTATTACCATTACCCATTATATTGGTGACTGGGTAGCCCTGACTTTTAAATGAAGTCAGCAAAAATTTCTCCCTGAATTTGCAATAAAAATGAATATTTGGTAGCTTGAATATTAAAGGAGGTAACTTCATGCAAATTGCGATGAGCAAAACAAGACAACAGTTTCCTTTGAGTCCTAAAAAGCCTTTAAAAAAAACAATTGCCTCAATGGTAATTTGGTTCATAGTTTTATTAGTTCTTTACGTGTTTTTAGGCTTTAATTTAGTGGCAGCTAATCTATCGTATATTCTCCCAATGACCATCGGATTCCTTGTTGTATTTTTTTTAGTTTTTATAATCACTTACATTTACCAAAAGTTGTATTACGAAGTTTATTTTTACGATCTTACTGATAGATTTATTGTTATTCGAAAAGGGGTAGTTACTCCTCGGGAAATTACTGTTCCTTATGAGAGAGTTCAAGATGTTTATGTTGACCAGGACATATTTGATAGAATCTTCCGCCTTTATGATGTTCATCTTTCCAGTGCCACGATTTCTTCAGGAATAGAGGCTCATATAGACGGAGTAGAAAGAACAGCCGCTCAAGGATTAAGAGAGATGTTATTGAAAACTGTTAGCGAAAGGATTAGTAAAAGAACAAGTTCAGCTTCAAAAGTAATACCAGAACAACCACCCAATGTCCAACGATAGTGTAATTACAGAAAAAGATTATCCTATTGAGCCTATTTGGATTTTAAGAAAGACTTTACCCTCAATTTCACAATTCCCTATTTTTTTTGTACTCTTTTATCTTTTCATTTTAAGAGGTTCTCGGGATCTATACTTTACTTTATTTTTTACTGCCTTTTTCGTGGTTTTCTTTTTTTTGCCAATACCGATTCAGTTTTCAGTTAACCTTCTAAGAAGAAAAAATTTTCATTATTCTCTTGGTGATAAATTCTTTGATTTAAAACAAGGCATCTTGTCAAAACAAAATCGCCATATACCCTATGGGGTAATCCAAAACGTTATCCTTACTAGAGGATTGTTAGATAGAATTTTTGGTTTAGCTTCTTTGACCATAGAAAACGCATCTGAGGGTGGTGGATTGAGAACCGTGCCTTACGTTCAGGCAGGGAAACGAGGTGAAATGATAGGATTCAGAGGCAATGTGGTCCATGTTCCCGGTCTTTCATTTGAGAATGCACAAGAGCTTAAGAATATTATTCTCGAAAGAGTTAAAGCTAATCCAATTGAAGAGTTAGGTTTGTAATTTCTTTTTTTGTGATAAAATATCTCTATGAAAAAAGGCATAATTATTATTGTTGGGGCAGTGCTAATAATTGGTCTAGGTGTTGGAGCATATTGGCTGGGAACACAGCAGAAAGCGCCTCCTGCAATGTCACCAGCGCCAATTTCTTCTCCTAGCCCTATTCCCACAATAGTACCTTCGCCAACACCTGCGCCCCAAACCGGAACAATTGAAGGATCAATGAGCTTTCCTGGTGAGGGCATACCCGAATACATCGAAGTCTGTGCTGAAAACCAAAGCACCAAAGAAGTTTTTTGTACCAGTGAACACATTCAAAATCCAAAATATACTTATGGTATAGGCTACATGCTGGATGTCCCGGCGGGAACATACTTGGTTTATGCTTTGGATCCAAATAGAAATTATAAGGCCTATTATTCAGAGTTTGTGACCTGCGGTCTTTCCGTGGATTGTGTTTCGCATGAACCAATATTAGTTGAAGTTAAAGTAGGCCAGACAACAAGCGAAGTTGACCCTCAAGATTGGTATAAATAGCTCTCGCTTGCCTATCAAAAAAAAATCCTTAAGAGGCAGAAAGAAGGTCTAAAATTCTGGTGAGGAGGTCTTGTTCAATACCAAGGAGTTCCCCGGTTTCCGCGGAAACAATTACTTTTCTCTTAAGCATTATTTTAATAAAGCCAAGGAGTTTCTTGTATTTTATTCCCTC
>CAYFXA010000031.1:0-17547 GCA_964347135.1 uncultured Gammaproteobacteria bacterium
GGCGGCGGTACCCGACCAATGCCAGGCGAAATCTCTTTGGCTCACCGTGGTGTTCTTTTTCTTGATGAATTTCCTGAATTTCCCCGTCATGTTCTTGAAGCGCTTCGGCAACCAATGGAAGATGGTATCGTTCAAATTTCAAGAGCCGCAGGAACGGTTAAATATCCAGCCAAATTTATTTTAATCGCCGCCGCCAATCCTTGCCCTTGTGGTTATTTAGGTGATGAGAAAAAGCAATGTCGTTGTTTGCCCGGGCAAATCATTCGTTATCAAAAACGCCTTTCCGGACCGCTTTTGGATAGGATTGATCTTCATGTTGAAGTGCCAGCCGTGAAAGTGGAAAAGTTAACAGGGGAGGGAATTATTGGTGAGGAATCAGGAAGTGTTAGAAAACGAGTTCAAAAAGCTCGTGATAAACAAAGAAAAAGATTCAAAGGCACGAAAATTAAGTCCAATGCCGAAATGCAGACTCGAGATATTAAAAAATATTGCCCTTTGGACAATGAGGGTCTAAATTTGCTTCGTCAAGCTGTTTCTCAAATGAATCTCACCGCTCGTTCTTTTTACCGAGTGATTAAACTGGCCCAAACAATTGCTGATTTAGGGGGAGAAGAGAAGATTACTCTTTCTCATCTTGCCGAAGCCCTTCAATATCGCCCTAAAGAACAGGCTTTTTAGTTTGTGATAAAATAGATTCAGTTAAGTAAAAAAATACCAAAGGAGGTGGAAATAAATATGGAAGATATAGAAACCAGAGGAGGAGATATGCCAAGCAGTGAAGAGGTTAATCAAATCTTAGAAACCGAGGGTTCATTTAACCCCCAAGAGGAAAGAGACTTTTTTCGTAAATTCGATGAGGGAAAACTTAGTTCTAGAGAGAAATGGATTGGATTGGCTCGCTTAGCAGCTAGTGAAGTACCCGAAGGAGAGGATATAAATGATGAAACTGTGAGTAGGGAGATTGTGAGGGGGGTATAGGATTGGCAGGGGAATTAAAAAATAAAAAAGTTTTTTTAACTAAAAAAACCCAACCCCACCAGGGAAGCTGGGTTTTCAAATAACAAACTTTAGGAGAGAAGACTTATTTCCCAATCCTAAACATGGTTGTGCCACAAACCTCGCAAACCGCTTTCTTGGCTGGTTTGCCGTTCTTCATGGTGACACTGGTAATGTTCTTACCCTTTCTCTTAGCACGACACTTGACACAGTAGAAGTCTGCCATAGATTTTTTCACCTCCTCTCAACGTAAATTAAATATTTTTAATTTTCGGGCAGGAAAAATTTTCAAGCCTACCTTAAGGCTAAGTATAGCATAATTTCGAGGCTAATCACAACTAAACTCAAAATTAGGGTCTTAATTAAATCGTGCCTAATTAGCTTCGGGTCAAAAGAAAGGACGGAAATATCGGTCTTTTTTTGAACGCGTGCCTGTTTAGGTTCAATTTTAGGCTTTTGAGAAATTGCCTCTTGACTAGGTTTAATTTTTGTGCTTATCGAAGCTGGGACTTGACTTTTTTTGGCTAACTCTCTTTTGAGTTGAAGAATGATTTTTTCTTGCCTTGTCTTACGCTTTTTCGCCATGAACGAACTTAGATTAGCACAAATGTGGTTTACATTCAAGAAGATGTCTATGTTTTTTGAGTCCTTCTGGCTCGTGATAGAATAAAGACAGAGATGGAGAATTGGGATTTTTCTAAGAAAGATTGGTGGCAGGTGATTAAAGATCCAGCCAAAAGAGAATTTTGGCGTTTGGATAAACAAAAGCCAATTATTACCCCCGAAAGGAAAATTAGAATTATCAATCTAGAGAAAGAAAAAGAAAAGTTTTTTTCTTCCAAGAATTATTCTCCTCAATTTAGATATAAAATTCAACCACTGGATCTTAATAAATTTAAAAGTATCATGGATTTGATGGAGAAAATCGTTCAGAAGGTTTCCCCTCCTTGGAAAGGGATTTATCAAGAGCTGCTTAGAACTTATCGGCAGAAAGCCGAAATTTATCAATCTGTGGGTAATCCTGGAGCGGTTTGCAAGACCTCAGAAAAATATTGGAGTAGGCCAAAAAAGCGACTTGTAGCGAAGGCATTAAAAGAAGCGGGAAGAAAACCAGTTAAACTTGAGAAACAGGGACCAGTTCTTTCTCCAAAGGAGGCTTTAATTTTTTATAAAAAAAAATTGGCCAAAGAAAAATTTGATGATTGGCAGGTAAAAATCAGAACAGGAATAATGTCTCGGGTTTCAATTAATAAGGTTAAAAAATTGATAACCATCGATTCAACAGCTAACTTTACTAAAGAAAAAATGATTGAATCGTTAATTCACGAGTTAATCCATCTTTTTCGTTATAAAAATGGTCTTGTCCAGCCAGACCCATTATTTGTTATCGGTTTTCCTGGTTATCTTAGAACTGAGGAGGGTTTGGCAGCCTATTGTCAAAGGAAATATTCATCAGTATTGTTTTGGAGTAAATTTCGTGAAGTTCATTATTTGGCTGTCGATTTAGCTTACAAGGCTTCTTTTCGAGAAGTTTATAATTTTTGCTGTGATTGGGGAATGACTTCTGATATGGCCTGGGACATGGCTGTAAAATGCAAACGCTTCTTTGGCGATACAAGCAAACCCGGTGCCTATACCCGCCAATTGATTTACACAGAAGGCATGTGGGAAGTTGAAGATTTTGTTAAAAATGGGGGTAAACTGAAAGATCTTTTTGTGGGCAAAATAAGAATAAAAGATTTGCCTTTAATGAGAGTTCTTAAAGTTAGAAAAGCCAAATTTCTTCCAAGCTATTTGATGACAAACTAAATACCGGATTATCAATTGGAGATGATCCCGGATTGCTCTCGGACCGTTGCGAAACAGCTAGAGGAAACCTGCTATAATTTATTCAACAGTGATTCGCAAAAAAAAGGTTGAGATTTTGCAACAAAAGGGACATAACTTCCTCTGGATAGATGATTCTTTGTGGATGTGGGACACTCCTGAAGAAAAGGAGGATCAAAAGGAGGTGGCTCAACAAGCGTTTGGAGATGTTTTAGTAGCAGGATACGGGTTAGGAGTAGTGCAAAAATACTTACTTGGAAATAGAAGAGTAGATACTGTTTTGACTGTAGAAAAATTTAAAGAGGTAGTTGATGCATGTAAAAAAGTATATGGCAAGATATATGGAAAGGTAGAAGTTGGTGATTTCTTGAAATATCAGCCATTGAAGAAATTTGATTGTGTAGTAGGTGATATTTGGCCAGATCAAGCATTAGAGCATCTTGATACTTATATAAAATTTAAAAATAAAGCAAAAACTTTACTTAAAAAGGAAGGCAAGATATTGGGTTGGGGAATGGATTATTTTGAGTTTTTATTAAAAACCAAAAAAATGGCTCGCTCTGCGGGTTGACACTTAGCCAGCAACTATCTAAAATCAAGTACAGATGTTACTCAATTTTGACCAGATTCTAATTATTCTTGTTGGCATTATCTTTTTCTGGCTCGTTGTTTTGAGCATTCTTTTTTACGGTTTTTATTCTTCTTTGCGCAAACTAACTAAAGGAGTGGCTAAAAAAGATTTAAAAACGGTTTTGGAGAAACTTCTCAAAGACTTTGATAAACAAGCCAAACAAACAGAAAAACTAATCAAAATTGCGGAGGAATTTGAAAAAGATAGCATGTATAATATTCAAAAAGTTGGTTTAGTACGTTATAATCCTTTTGCAGAAACTGGCGGCGACCAGAGTTTTTGTTTATCATTATTAGATGGCAAGAACAGTGGCTTGGTTATTTCCAGCTTGCACAGCCGGGACACAACCAGAATTTACGCTAAACCAGTGAAAAAGGGCAAAGCCGCGGGTTATGATTTATCAGCCGAAGAAAAACAAGCAGTTAAAAAAGCAAAAAAGATAAAATGATTAAGAAACAAAAATTAATTCCTTTTCTTATTGGCGGTTTGATTCTTTATCTTGTTTCTACGGGTGTATCTTATGCTGCTTTTCGCTTTTTAGTTGGTCCTATTGTTCCTGGTTTAATCTCGCCCCTTCCCCTTGAAGAAGCCAGGTCAAGAGTTGATTTAACCGCTCCCAAAACCGAGACCTGTCCTTTAAACAGCAAAATGTTTACCAAGGGAGAAAGACAAATTTGGGAGGGTCGAAGACCTTTAACGGTAATGGTTGAAAATCATGCTGAAGCCCGACCTCAATCCGGTCTTTCTAAAGTCGATGTTGTCTACGAAGCAGTAGCTGAAGGAGGAATTACCCGCCTTTTAGCGGTTTATTATTGTGGGGCGGCGGCTGAGGATTTTATTATTGGTCCGGTTCGCTCGGCCAGGACCTATTATTTAGACTTTGCCTCTGAATATGGTGATTATCCTCTTTATGCTCATGTTGGTGGTGCCAATCAACCCGGTCCTTCTAATGCTTTAGGCCAAATTAGCGACTATGGTTGGCTGGCGAAAGGAAATGACATGAATCAGTTCTCGCTTGGCTTTCCCACTTTTTGGCGCGATTACGAACGCTTAGGGCGTCCGGTCGCCACTGAACACACCATGTATACCACCGCCGATAAACTCTATGAAATAGCCCACCAAAGAGGACTTGACGCCAAAGATGATGAAGGTAACAAATGGGATGAAGATTGGCGCTCTTGGAAATTTAAAGATGATGCCAGTGGTAAGGGCAATGTAGATAATATTAAATTTAACTTCTGGAGTGGTTATCAAGAATATGAGGTCAATTGGCAATACAACCAGGAAAACAATCAATATCTTCGTTTCACTGGTGGTCAAACTCACAAAGATTTTAATAATGATGAGCAATTGAGTGCGAAAGTGGTAGTCGTTCAGTTTATGAGAGAAAAAGGACCGATAAACGATTTAAAGCATTTGCTTTACACCACCACAGGAACAGGAAAGGCAATCGTTTTCCAAGATGGGCAGGCAACGCAAGCAACTTGGAGTAAAGCCAAACGCCAAGAGAGGACAATCTTTGAGGACTCAAAAGGGAAAGAGATTGAATTTAATCGGGGTCCAATTTGGATCGAGATTGTTCCTGCTGGTAAACAAGTTAGTTACTAGTCCTGCCCGGAAGTACCATGTTAAAAGACATAATGGTTTCTAAAGTCCGGGTAAAGCTTCTTCAGACTTTTCTTTATCAGCCTGATGAGATTTTTTACGTCCGCCAATTAGTAAGAAAAGTTGGTGAGGAAATTAATGCCGTTCGCCGGGAACTATCCCGAATGGAAAGAGCAAATATGATTAAAAAGGAACCCCGAGGGAATCGCCTTTATTACTCTTTTAATCGTGATTATCCTCTCTATGAAAATTTACTTTCAATGGTTCATAAAACCGTTGGCTTAGGCAACGCCATTATTAAGAACAAGGCTAAATTGGGGAAAGTGAAACTGGTGATGTTTTCCGGGCGTTTTGCTCGTCGTTTGCCAACTGAAGAAGGCGGTGTTGACTTACTG
The DNA here is from genome assembly GCA_964347135.1 of uncultured Gammaproteobacteria bacterium. Classification (GTDB taxonomy): domain Bacteria; phylum Patescibacteriota; class Microgenomatia; order PFEM01; family JAHIFH01; genus CAYFXA01. Next base: position 5,455 of record CAYFXA010000031.1, read on the forward strand.
GTTGTGGGTGATATTAATATGCAGCCACTGGCGAAATTAGTTCGGGCAGAAGAGGCAAAATTAGAAAGGGAAATCAATTACACGGTAATGACAAGAGATGAGTTTAATTTTCGCAAAAAAAGGCGCGATCCTTTTTTACAAGGAATTCTTTTAGAATCAAGAATCATGATTATTGGAGATGAAGAGGATTTAGTGGCTAAATTTGGGGAGGGATAGTGGGCAAACAAAAAATCATTAAGACCGGTAACAGCCTAGCGGTGACCATTCCCTCAGATTTTGTTAAAACAGTAGGGATTAAAGCTGGCCAAACGGTTCAGGTTAAAATTGAACCAGAGACTGGAAAAGTGACTTACGCCTTTTCTGGCACCAAACAGCTTCCTCTTGCTTCCACTCTCACTAAAAGGAGAAGAACAAAGAAATGACATATCGCCGCTACCTGCCCTGGTTAATTCTTGTTTTAACCTTAATTGCTGTTTTTGTTGATTTTCCTTCAGAGGTTTCTTTGAAGTTTGAGGTAATGGGGTTTAAGATAGACCAAAAAATCTCTAGACCAAAACTGGATTTTCAGATTGGTAATTTAAGATTTTTCCGCGATTTAGAAGTTAAACAAGGAATTGATTTGGCGGGAGGGAGCCATTTGGTTTTTCAAGCAGACATGAGCAAAATTGGTGCTGAAGATCGCGATTCAGCTTTGGAGGCAACCAAAGAAAATATTAACCGGCGAATTAATTTATTTGGTTTAGCTGAGTCTTTGGTTCAAACTTCCAAACTAGGAGAGAATTATCGTTTAATTGTTGAACTTCCAGGAATCAGTGATGTTAATCAAGCAATCGACTTAATTGGCCAAACCGCTCAACTTGATTTTCGAGAATTAGCCGCTGAAGCAACTGCGGCGGCAACTTTGGGTGATTATTTGCCAACGGATTTAACTGGTAAAGAATTGAATAAAGCTCAAGTCCAATTTGATCCCAATACGGGCCAACCCGTGGTTAGTCTGGAGTTTAATGATGATGGGGCAAAGAAATTCGGGGAGATTACTGGCAGAAATGTGGGTAAGCCAGTAGCCATTTTCCTTGATGAGTTACCCGTTACCACACCAATTGTTCAAGAGAAAATAACGACTGGTCAAGCGCAAATTACCGGCGAATTTACTACCGAAGAAGCAAAATTATTATCCACCCAACTCAATGCTGGTGCCTTGCCCGTGCCAATTAAAGTCGTTGAGCAAAGAAGTATTGGCGCCACTCTTGGAGAAGAATCAGTGAGAAAGAGTATCCAAGCTGGTTTAATTGGTTTAGTCATGGTGATACTGTTTATGGCGGCTTATTACGGTTGGTTAGGAGTTTTGGCTGACACCGGTTTAATTATTTATGGCTTGCTCACTTTAATGCTTTACAAATTAATTCCCGTTACTCTTACTTTACCAGGCATTGCTGGTTTTATTCTTTCCGTGGGAATGGCGGTTGATGCCAATATTCTGATTTTTGAAAGAATGAAGGAAGAAATTCGGGCGGGTAAACCAAGACCAGTGGCCATGGAATTGGGTTTTGGTCGAGCCTGGGATTCCATTAGGGATGCCAATATTGCCACTTTAATTACTTGTTTTATTCTTTTTAATCCTTTTGATTGGTCGTTTTTGAATACATCAGGCATGGTTCGGGGTTTTGCTTTAACTTTGGGACTAGGAGTTTTATTGAGTTTGTTCACGGGAATTGTTGTTACTCGAACTATCTTAAGAACCTTTTCCCGAAAGGAGGTAAAGCAATGAATTGGATGAGATACAAATGGCTCTATTTTTTGATTTCAGCCCTGATTATCGTTCCCGGAATCATTTCTTTGATTTTCTTTGGTTTACGCCCAGCGATTGATTTTACTGGTGGAAGTTTATTGGAATTAAAAACAGAAAAAGAACTTGATCTTAAAGAAGTAGAAGCCTTAATCTCAGAAAAAGAATTTGAGGTTTTATCTGTTCAGACCTCAGGTGAGAACCAAATCCTGATTCGTCTTCAACCAATTGAAAAAGAACAAGCTAATGAAATCAAAACCGCCATTGGAGAAAAATTTGAACAAGAGCCAGAAGAGGTTCGTTTTGAAACCGTTGGTCCAACTTTAGGCAAAGAGTTGATTAGGAAAACCATCTGGGCAATTGTTTTGGCAGCGGGCTTTATTCTCGCTTATGTTGCCTGGCGGTTTAAGGACGTTAAATTTGGCGTTTGTGCGATTTTGGCGATGTTTCATGACACTTTTATTCTTTTAGGCAGCTTTTCCTTATTGGGTTATTTCCTTGGAGTAGAAATTGACACCTTGTTTGTCACAGCTGTTTTAACCATTCTTTCTTTTTCGGTTCACGACACCATTGTTGTTTATGACCGGATTCGAGAATCACAAAAATTGTTACCTAGAACTTCTTTGGTGTATTTGGTTAACAAGGCGGTAACCGAAACCCTGAGTCGTTCGGTTAATAACTCAATGACAATCATCTTTATGCTAATTGCCTTGCTTTTATTAGGAGGAACAACGATTAAATGGTTTGTGGCCGCTCTTTTAATTGGCACCATCGCTGGTACCTACAGCTCCACCTTTACGGCCGCACCATTATTAGTTGTTTGGGAGCAAATAGCAAAAAAGAGAAAATCTTGACTTAATAAAGAAACTAATTCAAAATAGAATTAGAGATGAGAAAAATAATTGATTGGATAAAACAGAATAAATTAATCACTTTAATCATCATTATTCTCTTTTATTTCATTGCCAAAGATTATCTCCTTGGTGGCTTTTACAGAATTATGCCCTTGCAATTGCAAAAGACTTATCAGGCGCCTGTAGGTGAATTTGGGGCGGTTGAAGATGTTGAGTTCGCCCCCAGTGTTAGTGAGGGTATGGCTATTCCACCAATTCCAAAAAGGGAATATGCCCCAACCGAAACAGAGGAGCGATTAGTAGTTGAGGAATCGACAATGTCTTTAGTGGTGACTAATGTTAGCGAAACAAGCGATAAAATTATTGACCATGTCAAAAGTGCTGGTGGTTATATGGTCAGCACCTCTTTAACTAATCCCGAAGAAGCGCCTTTTGCCACGGTGGTGGTTCGGATTCCAGCAGAAAATTTCCGAGATGCTTTAGATTACTTCCGTTCTTTAGGAGTAAAAGTCACTTCTGAAAGAATTATGGGAACTGATGTGACTGATGAATACGTTGATATTGAAGCAAGATTGGCTACCTTAGAGAAAACTAAAGCCAAATTCGAAGAAATCTTGGAAATGGCAACCGAGGTTCAGGATATTTTAAATGTTCAGCGGCAACTAATTTACATTCAAGACCAAATTGATAATCTTAAGGGGAGGCAGAGATATCTTGAACAAACTGCTAAATTATCTAAAATAACGGTTTATCTTTCCACTGATGAATTTGCTTTGCCTTATGCCCCGACTGAGGCATTCCGACCAAAGGTTATCTTCAAGCTCGCGGTTCGTTCTTTGGTGCGCACTCTCAGAGCCGTTGTCAGGGCTTTGATTTGGGTTGGAGTTTATGCCGTTGTTTGGGTACCAGTGGGAGTAATTGTTTTCCTCATCTGGAGGTGGAGAAAGAAAAGAATGCCTCCAGCTTCTTAACATTTCGTTTTGATAAAATAGGCATGTGACCAATTCTATATCTTTTGTGTCTAAATAGTTAGAATGGTCTCGAGGATCAATTTTTGTTATGGAGAAACTAAAAGAAAAAAGCGACCAAGAATTGGTTGGTTTGTTCAAGGAGACGAAAAATGACGCTTGTTTTGAAGAATTGTTTAGTCGCTATAAAAATAAAGTTTATTCGCGATGTCTCAACTTTGTTGGCAATAACGAAGATGCTCAAGACTTGACTCAAGAGATTTTTGTTAAAACTTATTTTAATTTAAAAAAATTCAAAGGAGAGTCGTCTTTTTCAACTTGGTTGTTTAGGATTACGAGCAACCATTGCTATAACTTTGTTACTAGAAAGAAACCCGTTGGCATTAGTCTTGAAAGGGAAGAGATTGAAAAGCACGTTGGCATTAGGGACAAGGATAGATCCATTAAGATTGATGTTCAGAAAGCGCTCTTAAAACTTAGTCCAGAAGATAGAATCGTTCTGGTAATGAAATACATTGATGGCTATCAATACAAAGAAATTGCTAAAATCTTAAATATAAAGGAAAGTGCGGCTAAAATGAGAGTTAAGAGAGCAAAAGAGAAATTTAAAAAAGTCTATGAAAAATAATATTTTAAAAGATTTGCTGAATCAGTCAACAATTGAAAAAAAAGCACCGGAAAAGGTTCAAGATAATGTTTTTAAATCAATTGGGACTTTAAATGTTTTGGCTGCTTTGGGGGAGTTGTATTTTGTTCTGCCATTAATGATTGTTAAGCAATTATCTGATAAAGTATTAGAAAGGAAATAATATGGATTTTAGTTGGATTACGAAATTATTAAATCAAGATTTAGTTTTACCTCTTATGGGATTTTTGCCCAAGTTTTTAACTGGTTTGGTAATTGTTTTTCTTGGCTTGGTTATTGCTCAGGTTTCAAAGCTAATTGTTGGTAGAAGCCTTGGGTTTATGGCAAAGTGGCGGGAAAGAATGGGTGTGGGTATTAGTCAAGCAACGGCAAAACTTGTTTCCACGTTGACCTTTTGGGTAATCTTTCTGGTTTTTCTTACTTCAGCAACAAAGACAATTGGTTTTGAGTCAGCCACCCAGATTCTAAAAGGAATATTGGGTTATGTCCCCAATTTAATTTTAGCGGTGGTAACGGTTATTATTGCGATTATTATCGCCAGAATAATTAAGCGCTTTGCTGTTACTCAAATTAAACGCTCGGGTATAGTTTTTGCTCCAGTCATCGGTAATGCGATTGAAGCGGTTTTGATTCTTTTCGCCATTATTATGGCTATTGATCAATTGGGAGTTAATACCGCCATTCTAGTTTCTAATATTAATATTATTATTGCTGCTTTTGCTTTTGCCTTTGCGCTATCTTTTGGGTTAGGAGCAAAAGACGCGGTTAGTAACATTATTGCTTCTTATTATGTTAAACAACTTTACAAAGTGGGTGATAAAATTGTTATTGGAGAAACCAAAGGCAAGGTTAAAAATATTACCAATATTGCAATAATCGTTGAAACACCAGAAGGTGAAACAGTTATTCCTAATAAAGAAATTCTTTCTTCAAAAACCTCAAAATGATATCCATGTGACCTATAAAAGGTAGATTGTGTCTAAATAGATAAGTCTACATGCCTCTGCAAGAGAAAGGAGAACGAAAATGGAAGAGAGGCAGTTGTGGGAACGCAGTGTCTCACTGAGGCTCGTCGGAATTTCCATTGCTGCGCTTGTGATGCTGGTAGGTGTGCGTAGCATGGGATACCTCGAGGGATTCATGGCTGGTCTCCGGCAGAAATAGCCTGTAGCGAGTCCAACAACTCAAGGTAACTCCGACAAACCCGCTAGGGAGTGGTGGACACTTCAAGATCATCACACTTAGCGGGTTACTTTTTCAAATGATTAATTAAAGCTTTTTCCCAATTGTCCTAATTCTTTTTAGAAGATATTTTTTCTCATTCTTCTTTTTGTCTTCAGCCACTTCCTCAAACAATTGATTTAAAACCCTGCCCACGATTGGTCCAGGGCGGATTTTCAAGGCTTTCATGACGTCATTACCATTGACTTTCAAATCCGTGACGGAAAAAGGTTGTTTTTGGACTTCAACTAATTTTTTCTTGAATCTTTCAAAACGCCAAGAGGTTTCTCGGGCGCCACCACCAACTCTGTCTGCTCTTCTGGTCTCCAAGATATCCGTTAGATTTTCTTTGCCAACGTTTTTAATAAAGCGGCGAAAAGCTTTGTCGGTCTGTCTTTCGTCAACGCTGAATTGATGCCAACGAACCAGAGTCACCAATCTTTTTTCATCTTTTTTGGAGAATTTTAATCGCCTGGCAATATTCCTGGCAATTGAAGCGCCCACAACCTCATGATTATAAAAGGTAATCGCCCCTTTTTTATCTTTGCCAACAACAACTGGTTTACCCACGTCATGAATAAGAATGGCTAGATTAACAATCGGGTCATTTGATTTACTGGCTTTAAGTGATTTAATCGCGTGAGTACCAACATCATCCAAATGATGCCGACCCGGACTTTTTTGTTCAACGCCAAACATTTTTTCTATCTCAGGGAGGATTTCCCCTGCCAATCCAGAACTGCGGAGAATCATGTAGCCATCAGCGACGTGGTCGCTAATAAGAATCTTAAAAAATTCATCCCTTATTCTTTCCTTACTGATTTTTTCAATTAGGTGAGAATTCTTTTTAATAGCCTGAAAAGTTTTGTTTTCAATCGAAAAACCCAATTGGGCCGCAAACCGAATCGCTCGCATCATTCTTAAAGCATCTTCAGAAAATCTTTCTTCTGGTTTGCCAACGGCTCTAACAATTTTCTTTTTAAAATCTTCCTGACCTTTAAAAAGATCGACTATTTCTAAAGATTTCTTGTCCCATTTACCATTTTTTAAAATTGGTCCAATAACCACTGCATTCCAAGTAAAATCTCTTCTTTTTAAATCTTCTTCGAGTTTTTTGCCCCATTTAACCTCATCCGGTCTTCGTTTGTCAGTGTAGCCCCATTCGGTTCTGTAGGTGGTGATTTCATAAACTTCGTCACCCCTTTTGGTTTTAAGAGAAATGCCCACGGTGCCAAAAACATTGTCGTAAAAAGAATCTTTGAAAAGAGCTTGGATGGGTTTGGGAGTGGCATTGGTGGTAAAGTCGCAATCAACCGGAACCTTGTTTTGAAGCAAGCTTCTTACTCCGGCTCCAACTAAATAAATTTCATAGCCTTCTTCAGTAAATTTTTTAAAGACATCCCAAACTTCCTGGGGAATTTTTTTCTTATATTTTTCTGGAAGTTTAATTCGCATGATACTCTTATGATATCATAATACTGCGTCTAGCGACTTGTATAATTTTCATTTCACTCAAATTAAAGCACAATGAGGTGGCGAATTCTAAATCAAATCAAGTCAAAAAATCCAAAACAAAGAAGAGAAGAAATTATTAAAGCTCTTTTCCGAAATCGTGGCTTAAGAACCCCAAAACAAAAAAAAGACTTTCTTAATCCTAAACACCCCTATAAACTAACCCCAAAAGACGTAGGCATTTCTTCGGTTCAATTAAATAAAGCGGTTAAAAGAATAAAAAAGGCGATTAGAAACAAAGAAAAAGTGATTGTTTATGGCGATTACGACACTGATGGTGTTTGCGCAACGGCAATTATGTGGGAGACCTTGAATAAATTAGGTTTGAAGGTGATGCCCTATATTCCCCAAAGAGAAGAAGGTTATGGTTTGAAAGTTGATGCTATTGACCAAATGGCAAAAGATGGGGTGAAGTTAATTATCACCGTTGACCAGGGAATTGTTCAGAATCGCCAAGTTGCCCATGCCAGGAAAAAAAAGGTTGATGTTATTATTACTGATCATCACCCACCAGGAAAGAAAAAACCAAGAGCTCTTGCCATTGTTCATACTCTTGAATTAGCGGGGTCTGGCGTGGCCTGGTTTTTTGCTCATTGGTTGGTTAAGAAAATTAAGCCCAAATCCAAAATAAAATCTTTGGATTTAGCCACGATTGGCACGATTACAGATATGGTGCCTTTAATAGGACCGAATCGTTCAATCGTAAAATTTGGTCTTGAAGAAGTGAGAAGAACAAAGCGGGTTGGTCTAATATCACTTTATCAATTTGCTGGCATTGAAAAAGATGAAATTGGTACTTATGAGGTTGGTTTTATCATTGGTCCTCGAATTAATGCTAGCGGAAGAATGGATGATCCCATGGAAGCTTTGCGCTTGGTTTGTACTCAAGATGAAAACAGAGCCATTGGTTTAGCTCAAAAAATTAACCAAAAAAATCGGGAACGGCAAGAATTAATGAAACAAACAAGTCTTCATGCTCGAGACTTATGGTTAAAAGAAGATGGAAAGAGTGCTTTGATTTTTGTTTATCACGATTCATACGAACATGGAGTCGTTGGTTTAGTTGCTCGTTATCTTAGTGATGAGTTTTATCGACCGGCGATTGTTCTTGCTCCAAGAAAGGATCACTGGGTTGCTTCGGCTCGGTCAATTGACGAATTTAGTATTGTTAAGGCTATTAGAGAATGCGCTGATATTCTTGGTGACCATGGCGGTCATCCCAAAGCAGCGGGTTTTAGCATTGCTCCTGAAAGGTTAGAAGAAGCGAAGAAGCGATTGATTAAGAGGGCAGAAGAAAGTTTAAACAAGGCCAAATTAATGCCCCGAATAGAGATTGATGCCGAAGTAGAATTAGTTGATTTAAATTTAACTCTTTATCAACAATTGGAAAAATTTTCTCCTTTTGGGATGAATAATTCTCAACCAATTTTTGTTAGTCGAAAAGTAAAAGTTTCTAATCTCAAAAGAGTGGGGGCGGATGGTCAACATCTTAAGCTTGCTGTTAATGGTTTTGGCGCGATTGCTTTTGGCATGGGGGAATTATTACCAGAGCTTTCAATGGCAGAACCAGTTGATATTGCTTTTAATCTGTTTCTTAATAAATGGAACAATCGAAAACAATTAGAACTTCGAATAAAAGATATCAAAATTGCAAAACAATCTAGCAAAAGATAGAATTTAAACTATGGAAAGAACTTTAGCGGTTGAAACTACCCAAAAAATCAATAAAAAAGTTAGACTCAATGGTTGGGTTGACCGCCGTCGAGACCACGGCAAATTAGTTTTTATTGATTTAAAAGACAGAAGCGGAATTGTCCAGGTAGTGGGTGAGGAAAAATTAAGCAAACTCCGAATTTCTGATGTGATTGAAGTAGAGGGAATTGTTAAAAAAAGACCAAAGGAATTGATAAATCCCAAATTGGAAACAGGCAAAATAGAGGTCAAGGTTGAAAAGATTAAGGTTTTGGCTGAGTCAGAAGATTTGCCTTTTGATATCCGTAGTGATGGTTATCAAATTGGTGAAGAAACGCGGTTAAAGTATCGCTATCTTGATTTGCGACGTCCTCGATTAGTAAAAAACCTTGAGCTGCGTCACAAAATGATTAAGTATATCCGCGACTGGCTTGATAAAAGAGGCTTTATTGAAATCGAAACGCCAATTCTTTCAAAAGCCACGCCTGAAGGATCCCGGGATTTTATTGTTCCTAGCCGCCTTCAAAAGGGTAAATTCTACGCCCTACCCCAGGCGCCTCAGCAGTATAAACAGCTTTTAATGGTAGCGGGTTATGAGAAATATTACCAAATAGCTCGTTGCTTTCGGGATGAAGATCCGCGGGCTGATCGAGCCTACGGTGAGTTTACCCAATTGGACCTGGAAATGTCATTTACAACTCAAGAAGAAATTCTCAAATTAACGGAAGAACTTTTTACTGAAATAACCGAGAAAGTTTTAAAAAAAGAGGTTTTTAAAAAACCATTTCCTCGCTTTAGCCATAAAGAGGCAATAAAAAAGTTTGGTGCCGATAAGTTCGATTTGCGAAAAAAGAAGGACCCCAATATAGTTGCCTTCGCTTGGATAGTTGATTTCCCATTATTTGAAAAAACAGAAACAAAGGAAATTACTTCCTCTCATCATCCTTTTACTGCTCCTAAAGATGAAGATATTCCTTTACTTGATAAAGAGCCGATGAAAGTTCGCTCTTGGCAGCATGATTTAGTTTGTAATGGGTGGGAAATTGGTGGAGGCAGTATTCGGATTACTGATCCTAAAATTCAACGAAAGGTTTTTAAAATTTTGGGACTTTCTGAAAAAGAAACGGAAAAGAAGTTTGGTCATTTGCTTAAGGCATTTGAATATGGTGTTCCTCCGCACGGAGGCATTGCCCCAGGAATCGACAGATTTTTGTTTGCCGCCCTCGAGGAACCTTCAATCAGAGAGTTAGTTGCCTTTCCCATGACTTCAGGTGGACAAACAGCGGTGATGGATGCCCCCAGTAAAGCAGACGAGGACCAACTTAAAGAACTAAAAATTAAGGTTGTTAAAAAGTGAGTAAAAAGAAGCCTGATTTCACTGCTTTAAAAATCAAACGAGGCTTTCTTTTTTTATTTGGCTTTGTTTTCTTTCTTTTTCCCAGTAATAATTGGTATTCAATTGTTCAAGCAACCTATCAATCACCAGAAACTCAAGCAATAAACTTGGAGCCACCAACAGTGGCTGACTACCCAATCAATTTTACTGAGATTCCCGCACCATACTTAACAGCGCGTTCGGCAGTGGTGATTGACCGTGACTCGGCTGTGGTCATGTTTGCCAAAGAAGAACAAACCCGACTTTTACCGGCTTCAACAGTGAAATTGATGACGGCTTTGGTAGTTTTAGAACATTACGACTTGAATGATATCCTAGTTGCCAGGGAACTTAATTACGAGGGACAGGATATGGAACTTGAGGAAGGAGAAATGATTTCTGTTAACAATTTACTCTATGGCGTTTTGGTTTCATCAGCTAATGACGCTGCCACTCTTTTGGCGCAAAATTATCCTGGGGGAATAAAGGGTTTTGTTAAGGCAATGAATGAGAAAGCAGAAGAATTAAATTTAGAAGACACTTTTTTCACTAATCCCACTGGTTTAGATAGCGACGAACAAGGAAATTTATTAGTCAATTATTCCCATTCAACAAGTTTAGATTTGGCAAGATTGGCTAGCGTTGCTCTTAAAGATGAGACTATCAGTAAAATGGTTGGTACAACCCAAATTACGGTTACGAATATTACTGGCGAAATTGAACATGAGCTTTTTAATATCAATGAATTGCTTTATTGGCTACCCGGAATGAGAGGAATTAAAACCGGTTGGACCGAAGAAGCCGGCGAGTGTTTAATTGGCTATATAGAAAGGGACGGTCGAGGAGTGATTACCGTTGTTTTAGGAAGTGAAGACAGGTTTGGTGAGACAGCCAGATTAGTTGATTGGGCTTTTACCAACCACCAGTGGCAGACTATTACTCCTGTTCTGTCCACTCAGAAGCAATAGCAGGAACATAACCATAGAAATTCTGGTCACCCTGAAAAACATAAACTAATTGAAGGAAAGTTTGAGGTTCTTTGGAATCAAAGTAGGCCAAATAAATCTGTCTGATAGTAATTTCCTTTTCATTTTGACCCAAATTAGCAATAAAGCCATTACCCGCTTGTAATTCCTGCCAGGCAATGCTAATTGGTTTTAAAGGATAGGTGGCGGATGTATTGCGGTCAATTGGATGATAGGTGTAATTGATTTCAATAATTCTTTTGCCTCTTTCTCGATTACCGGAAAAAAGGAAAGAGACAAGAGCTTTTTTTGGATTGGGAGGAAAAATTCTTAAGTCATTGAGATCAGCTCGGAAAAGATTAACTCGAACAAAATCTGCTTCAGAAAGGGAAATTGCGGGAATCAGATCGGGAGAGATGAATTTTAGATAATCAAATTCCGCGCTCCCGGTGGCCAGGTCATCGGTTAGGAGTTCATTAGTACTAAGAAATCTTTTGGCTTCCTGAGCCGCTTCCTCGTCTGTAGGAAGATTTTTTTGAACCAAAAGTTCTTGGTCATTTTCATATTGGTAGCGATAATAGAAATTGCCACTGTTAATTTCCATTTCTATGGTTGTTGCTGGTGCCCCTGAAGTTGTCCAGCGATAGTTGGTCCCGCCAATATTTTCCGGTTGACCAGTAAAACCCATTTGACGAACTTTTTCTTTTGCCCTATCTAAAGCCAGTAAATTGGGAGGGGTTTTGGGCATAAAATAAATCCTGCCCACATCTGGCAAACTTGGCAATGCACCTTGAATCGTTTCCAAACGGTAGGTTAATTCAGGCGTATCTTTTTCAGGAAACCTCAGCTTTGGCAATTTGCCAAAAGCAACCGTTGGTGGCGGAGGTGGTGGGGGATTGATTTTTTTCCAAATATCCAAACCAACTCCCCAAGCAATTCTTAAAAAAATGATAACAACTATGAGAATGGCGCCGTATTTCAGCGCTCTTCGGGTAGTGATAGCGGTTTGAGTTAATGTTGCCATTAGGACAGATTACTTTGAGTATAAAATGGGGCTATGCTAAAATCAAGGCA
>CAYFXA010000032.1:0-6176 GCA_964347135.1 uncultured Gammaproteobacteria bacterium
TTTTGAGCCGCCTCTCGGATTCGAACCGAGGACCTACTGTTTACAAAACAGTTGCTCTAACCACTGAGCTAAGGCGGCAGGAGTAGTTATATTATACCTCAAGAAAGAGATAGGAGCAAAAAAAGAAGCTTAAATAGGGAATTTGTTTATTTCTGCTTGAAATTCTTCCCAATCTTCTTCAAGTTCCTCAATTCCTCTGACCGTAGGATTCTTTTGCCAGAAGGTGATTGTTTCAACCAAACTGGTTTCGTAACCAGAAACGATGTCGAGCATTAACGATTGAAGGGCTCTTTCTAAAGCCTCAATATCTTTATTTTTAAGAGCTTCAAGGAGTTCGTAAAAAACCTCGACCTCGTCATCGGCTCTTGCTGCTTCTTTGCGATGTTCCTCGCGCAAATCTTCAGTCAGTTTCGAGGTATCGATGTTACGGTAATCAGTTATCAACCTCTCAAGTTCTTTTAACTTATCCTCGTAATTTTTAATCGAGGCTTCATCCGCTCCTCTTAGGATTGCTTCTTCAAAGGCTATGCCTAGTTCAAAGCCAACGGTTATTGCCCTAATACTCATACTGTTTTCCTTATCTAAGTAATCAAGAAAGTAGGTTGCTTCTTCAGCGTAGGCTTCGGTTCTTTCAATCAAAGGTCTGTTTTTCGAAAAGAAAAAGTTGAGGGGAAAGGAGTTAATTTTTAAGCCAATGTTAAAACTGTTACTGTCAATTTCATTGGCTGTTTTCTTACCCTCACGATATAATTCACCCAATTCTCGCAATTGTTTCATTGCCGGGCTGTCTTCAAGCCCCAAGACTTTTTCTTGGGCTGATTCTGTTGATTCCGCTTCTGTTCCTTCCAAGCCTGATTCTTCTAAAACGGTTTTGGCGCCCAGAAGCTGATTTCGGGTCGCACTTGGCTCTTCTTCTTCTGGTGTTTCTTTAATAACGGTAATGATTTTGTTGTAGGTTGTTCGAAGCGATTTGATTTTACTGACTTCGGTTTGGGTAAGGTTTTTGAGTTCATCTTTTTGCTTCCAAAAAAAGAAAACCGAGCCCCCAACTAAAATTGCTAAAAGAAAGATTACAAGAAGAATATAAAGCCAAAGTTTGGATCTTGGTGTTTCAACCGTAAAACTTTCAGGGATTTCTTCAGTAACTGGTGGAGTTTCGGTTTTTTGGGGTGGAGGAGGTGATGGAGGAGGAGGTTGAGGCGGTGCTTTATAAGGTGGAGGTGGTGGCACTTTTTGAGTCGGCTCTTGAGATTGAGCTTCTTGAGGTTGGCTGCCAGGCGTGCCTATGCCTCCTGGTGGGGCAGTTTCATCCATTTTTCTTAAATCAATCTTACAATTGATTGTCAAGCGGTGTCAATAGTGTTGGTTAAAAAAGGGAAATTTTGGATATATAAGCCCCGCCGAAGTGGAGGAGTGTAATGCTTTTTTCCTGTATGATTTCAAGTGGGTGCCCGCCTCTAAGCCCCACGGGGATTAGAGAGACAAAACTCCCAAAAGAACAGCGAGGAAAAGTGCTTTACAATCCCGACCGTTCTCGGCAGGACAATTTCAAGATAGCATAAAATATTTTCATAGTCAAGAGGCTATAATATATCGTAATATATCAGAAAATTTACACGAGGGGTGTTCCAGGCAGAAGAATTGATAAGATGAAGTTAATAATGGGTGAAATAATGGCAATCACCGGCGAGATACCAAAAAAAGGAAAGATAAGGAAGATTAAAATAATGAAACCGTATTGTCTAAGAATTCCATCGACTTTGTAAGCATATTCTCGAGGAAGAAAACCAACCAAAACTTTGCCCCCATCAAGCGGGTGAATGGGAATGAGATTAAAGATAGCAAGCATAACGCTAAGAAAGATAAAAGGGGCGAGAATAGTTTCAATCAAAACAACGTAGGGACTGATGAAGATATAAGAGAGGCGGATTACAATTGAGAGAATTAAAGCCAGAACCAAATCCGCTGCTGGACCAGCAAAAGAGATAATGGCCGCATCTCGACGAGGATTACGAAGGTTAAAAGGGTCCATGGGCACGGGCTTGCCCCAACCAAAGCGAAAAAGCAAAAGCATTAAAGTGCCAATTGGGTCAAGATGAGCAAAAGGGTTAAAAGTGACTCTGCCAGCTAAACGGGCCGTAGGGTCGCCTAAGCGGTCCGCTGTCCAAGCATGAGCAAATTCATGAACGGTAATGGCCACTAATAAAGCCCCTGCCCAAATAGCAAAGGAGAATGGATTAGTAAAAAGATATTGTAACATTGTGCCTATTTTGATATTATAACAGATAAGATGGCATTTAAGTGTGACCGATGCGGTAAAGGGATTGTTATTGCTTCTCAACAAAGACACAAAAAGGGTGTTGCTGGTGAACGTTGGAAGTATCGGGCTCCTAAAAGCAGGAAGATTATGAAACCCAATCTTCAGACATTCCGAGGGATTTTGGATGGTAAAAAAGGCGTTTGGAAACTTTGTACTAAGTGTTTGAAAACTGTTAAAAAAAAGAAAAAACCTGCTCCGAAAAAAACTTCTGACTCCAAAGGGAGGTGAGATATGTCTCGGATAGAAGTAGAAAGCGCCTTGGGCATACCATCTCAAATTGAAGCAGTTGCTGAACAAAAAGGATGGGAGAGAGAATGGTCAAACCTAGGCAGTATTACTAACAAATTGGATAGAATCTTTTTTGATACATTTCTTTTTGAAAAGAACGGTAGAAAAGAAATTGTAGTAGTAGTTTACATAGATGGAGAAAACGATTTAGTGATTTCATCTTCTGAGGAGCTTTTAGAAGAAATAGGGATGTTGGGTTCAGGAGAGGAATAACTAGCTTCTTATAATCTTCGCTTCAGGATAGCCCTCTTGAAATTGTTTCCAAGCCACTGGTTTTTTGCCTTCTAATTGAACTTGGTCGAGAATGAGTTTGTTTCCTTCGAGGTGGGCTTTAAGGATTTTCAATCTTTTTTTATCTTTCCTTTTTATTCTGACTTCTGTCCAAGCTCCTGGCCAGGGATCCATGGCTCTAATAAATCTTTCTTTGAAAGCATCTGATTTTTGCCAATTAATTTTGCCATCATCGCGAGTGAGTTTTTTGGTGAAGGTTACTTGGGAGTCATTTTGCTTTCTCATTTTAATTTTTCCTTCTAAATAAACAGGGAGAATTGTCATTAAAACCTGGGCGCCGGCAGTAAAAAGGCGCTTGAGTAGCGTTTCGGCGGTGTCATCTGGTCTAATTTCCACTTTGAATTGGGAAAGAATTGGTCCATGATCCATTTTCTCATCCATTTTAATAATTGTTACCCCGGTTTCTTGGTCACCATTTAGAATTGCGGTTGGTACTGGTGTCGGACCACGATACTTGGGAAGTAAAGAGGGGTGGATGTTTAGAATACCGTGTTTAGGAATTTTCAGAATTTCTTTGGGTAGAATTTTGCCAAAAGAAGCGAGAATGCCAATGTCTGGCTTCATTTTGCTCATTTTGCTTGTGAGTTTCTTATCAAACTTCTTGGCAACCGTGAATTTCATTTCATAAAGAATCTTGGCATACTCTTCAACCGGAGAAGGGGAAGTATGGGTAACGATTCCTTTTAGCTTGAATCGTTCGTCACTACAAATTTCACTAAGAACAATAACCGAATATTGATCTGAGCCAAAGAAAATGATTTTTGGTTTTTTCACTATTCTATTTCAACTTCAACAAAAATTTCTTTTCCTTCTTTGTCCTTTCCCAATTTGTAGACTTTTCCTTGTTGTTTTAGAACTCGGTCAACAAAAAGGATGCCATTAAGATGGTCGAGTTCGTGTTGGACAAAAGTTGATTCTTTATTTTCAAATTTATCTTGATGAGTTTTGCCTTTTAAGTCTTGCCACTTTAATTTAACAACGTGGGGGCGGTCAACAAAACCATAAAAGTTGGGAATTGAGAGACATCCTTCTAAGAAAAGTTTCTCTTTTTCTAGGACTTGAGAGTGCTTTTTCTTGGATTTCCAGGTTATTATAGGATTGATGAAGGGAGTAAATTTCTTACCTCTTTTAATAACAAAAACCCTGACTGGCTTACTAATTTGAATAGCAGAAAGTCCAACTCCTTTGGGTTCTTTGGCGGCTTTGGCGGTATCAATTAAATCCTTAACCAGTTTTTCGATTTTTTTGTCAATTTTTTTAACTGGTTTTGATTGTTGGCGTAATTTTGGATTGGGAACAATAATAATTTTTTTGACTGCCATAGGAAAATTCTAACAGAATTGAGGCTAAAAAGCTACTTTTCTTTGTGTCTTTTAACCGTAAAAGTTTCTAAACTAACTTTTTCTTTGGGATTAATGCCCGCTTTTTGGCAACAGATACTGATTTGTTGTTCAGGAGTGTCCACACCTTCTATATCAGGTAAAAGCAAGCCTTTGCGTCCATCTTCAGCAATAACAATCAGACCATGTTTTTTGGGATTGAGTTGTTTTTTGGTTGCTTTTTTGGGTTGGGAAAGAATGTCAACGGAATAAGTTAATAATGGTAGTTCTTCTTTGGTAATTATGGAAAAGCGGGGGTCTTGAGAGGCAGAAGAAATAGCATTGGTAACGATTTCCAGAGCCAGATTGGGTTTGGTGGGCATAAAAGTACCGATGCAACCCCGGAGTTCACCATCTTTCTTATGAATGGAAACAAAAACCCCGGCTTTTTTCTTTAACATTTCCTGGGGCAGTTTTTTGGGTAAAGGAAGAATTTTGTTGGTTTTGATATAGGTTTCAACCGTATTTTTAGCCAGTTTAACGTATGGGCTCATGATGAGTTCATTTTATCATTCATCCAGGTAAATGTTAATCTAGCGCATTGAGTTGTGCTCTAAAGGATGTTAAAATTTTTGTGAGTATAGGATTAGATTATGGAGAGACTAAATGGAGAAACTGGATATGCTAGAATTTTGGAAGAAGTCAGAGACATGGTTGGACGGAAAGGCGAGACTTTAGATGGACGCCATTTTGAAATCAAGGGAATTGAAGAGGTCGACGGAAAAGAAAGGGTAGCTATAAAATATCACTTAATTCCATTGACACGAAGCGATAGGCATCCCGTTATTTATCTTTTACCAAAAACAGTTCTCCGGCGCATAAGCAGTGGGAAATGGACTTTATCCCCCCCAGGAGAAATAATTAACTTATCTTAAAATTAGCCACTAGATAACCAACTCCAAAAGGGGCTTCATAAGAAAGGATTTCTGGTTGCCATTTAGTTTTGGAACCTTCTAAGGCACCCAATAATTGGCAAAAGCTTCTTAAGCCGCACTCTCCGGCTTCATTAACTAATTTGGCATTCATGTTTAGAATGGCGCCAATATCTTTTTTCTTAAGAAGTTTAATAAATTCTTTATCAAATTTTGGACCCGAGGGATGTAAACCGTAAGGACCATCTCTTTTGAGTCGATGGCTCATATCTCCTGAAGCAATCCAGGCGAGTTTTTTAATATATTTAAGGTTTTTGATTAATTCTTTGCCTCGATTAAAATGAACTTCTGGTGATTCTAAGTCAGTTAGATGAGCCTTGACTTCAATGTCGCGAACATTTTTGGTTAGGAAGTGAAGGGGAACATTAAACCCCCAATCAGGATGGGGCGAAGTAATAACAAGACAATCAGGCTTTATTTTGGCTAATTGTTTGCCCAGCTCTTCCAATGACTGAATTGTTTTTTTTACTTCTTTTCTATCGGTTTCAGAGCCAACAGAAGGCAGAATGATAGGAGGATGTGGAACAAGACAAGCAAAAACTAACACTGGTTTGATTATAGCAAATCTTCAAAAAGAGAAGAAAATTCTTCAAAAATTTCGTCTAATAGTTTTTTAGCTAATTCAACTCTTTTTTCATTGTCTTCAGAAAAGTCAAACTCCTCTGAATTAACAATCATTAAGTCTTTTTCTTTTTCTACTAGAATTTCTGTTAAACGACAGTTGTTATCAAGTAAAATGGCTAAATATTGTGGGTCTAGGTCTATATCCACTTCCATTTCTCTTGACCTTTTTATGATTCGGTCTACTAGCGTTTCAACTGAGTAAACGGCATTGTAAAGATAGATTGTTTTAACTGGAGGTAATAAACTGAAAAAGACTCTGACAATTTTTTGGTATTCAGCAAGTTTCTCATCTGAAACATTCCCTTCCTGCACTTGAGCAAGAAAATAGGCAGCATCTAGTGG
>CAYFXA010000033.1:0-22298 GCA_964347135.1 uncultured Gammaproteobacteria bacterium
TTAGTAGCAGGGGTGAGATTCGAACTCACTAAAGGACGCTTATGAAACGTCCCAAGGCACCAGCCTACTCCCTGCCTGGTTGCGGGGCTAGGAGTTGAACCTAGTCTGTGAGATTATGAGCCTCACGTGCCACCGTACACTACCCCGCTTATCGCCTAAATTTTATCATACTTGACACTAATTCTCAACTAAGCTAAAATACTCCCAATGCTCGAAAAAATAAAGGAAACAATCCTTAATTGGTGGCGTCAACTAGCCGGTAAGTAACCGCCGGAGAGTTTGCGTGGATGAAGAGTTGACTCGCCGAGCGGCGGCGAGTTTTTTAATGGAAATTTAGGCCCGTGATGTCAATGGTAGCATGGCGGTCTCCAAAACCGCTCGTGGGGGTTCGAATCCTCCCGGGCCTGCTAGATGAAAAAAAGAGTTTATTCTGGTTCAAGACCAACTGGGAGGTTACATCTAGGTAACTACTTAGGAGGGATCAAAGGCTACATCGCCCTTCAAGAGAAGGGGGATTTGGACTGCATTTATGGAGTGGTGGACCTCCACGGGATTACCACTCCTTATGATTCCAAAACTCTTCAGCAAGATATTCGGGAGGTGGTTTTGGATTATTTAGGAGCAGGCTTGGATCCAAAAAAGTGCCATTTAATGATTCAGTCCCAAGTTCCTGAACACACTGAACTTGCCTATCTTTTTAGCACGATCTACCCTGTCTCTCGTTTGAAACAATTGCCCACTTACAAAGACAAAAAAATCCAATTTCCAAAGTATGTTAATTTGGGACTTTTGTATTACCCGATTCTGATGGCGGCTGACATTCTTATTTACAAAGCGGAATTAGTCCCAGTGGGGATTGATCAAGAACCTCATCTTGAGTTAACTCGGGAAGTGGCCCGTAAATTTAATCGCATGTTTAAGCCCATTTTCCCAGAAACTCAAAGATTTGCGACTAAAGGTGAATCCATCCCTTCCTTAGTTGGCGAAGGAAAAATGAGTAAAACCGCTGAAGGTGGTCAGATTCTTCTCACCGATAACCTCAAAACTATCAAAGAAAGATTAGCTAAAGCACCAACTGACACTGGTAAAGGCAAGGTTGTTCCTAAGGAAGGGGGAGTGGCTAATTTATTCCAATTGGTGGAGCTTTTTATGGGCAAAAAGGCCCGAGAGAGTTACGAAAGGCAATATTTGGGCAAAGGCGTTAAGTATGTTGAACTAAAGGAAAAACTAGCCGAAGCAATTTACAAAGAATTAAAACCGATTCAGAAAAAAAGAAAATATTATGAAGAACATCCTCAGGAGGTTGATAAAATCCTTGAGGAAGGAAGAAAGTATTGTTCTAAGATTGCTCGTCAAACTCTTCGTGAAGCCAAAGAGGCGATGGGTTTAATTTAGCTTCTTCTAGAAATCAAACCTAAAATTTGGTAAAATTAGGCTGTGGAAGTAAAAATTGTTGATATTAATGCCAAAAACTTCGATTTAGTTCCCCGCCCGGCTGACCGACGCTACAATTGCCAAGAATGTTTTTATTGGATGGGTAAGTGGGATGGCAAACTTGATTTAACCAAACAAAAGAAAAAGTGGTTTGTCAGAAAAGCCGAAAAATATGGCAGTTTGGGTAAACTCTTGCTCTGGGGTAAACGCCAGAGACCAATTGGTTACATCCAGTTTGGGCCAATCGCTGAGTTCGAAACGGCAATAATTTTTTATAGAGACACGGCTCCGATTCCTCGTAATGGCTGGGCGATTACTTGTGTGGTGGTGGACACTAATTATCGAGGCAAAGGGTTAGCAAAGCGTTTGGTGAGAAATGTTCTTCGCGATCTCAAGCGTCGTGGGGTCAGGACAGTTGATGCCTATCCAGTTAAAAAACCAAAATCATTGAATCAGATTCCCTGTGGTCCGGTAAGTCTTTGGAAAGATTTAAGTTTTGAGCGGGTTTTTAAGGCTCCCTCTAAGAAGAAAATTATTCGTCGTAATAACTTTGTTATGCGCAAAAAATTGAAATAATTATGCCTAGAAAAATACCTTTTAAACCAGGTAAAAAATTTGAGTTTAAGTTTAAATTAAATCTAAGAAATGTGCTTCTTTGGGGTTTGGTTATTGTTGTGATTGCTTCTTTTTTCTTTTCTTTTCGAGGCGAAGCCATTAAAAGTGAAGAAATTCCTCTTTCTCAGGCAATTAGTGATATTAGAGAAGGCAAAGTTAAAGAGGTTGAAGTCGTTGATGACTTACTTAATTTGAAATATGAAGAGGATAAAATCTTGACCTCCCGAAAAGAGGTTGGGGCTAGTTTAACCGAAATTCTTCAAAGAGAGGGGATAAAACCAGAAGAGGTGGAAATAAAAATTAGAGACACCAGTCTTTCCAAGGCTTGGGTAGAGATTTTGGCCACTCTTTTACCCCTTGGATTAATGGTGGTGTTTTTTTTCTTTATCTTTCGTCAAGCTCGAGGGGCTCAAGACTCGATTTTCTCTTTTGGTCGCTCTCGCGCCAAACTTTTTGCCAAAGGTAGACAGCCAGTGACTTTTACGGATGTGGCGGGAGTTGAAGAAGCAAAAAAAGAATTAGAAGAGATTGTTGATTTTTTAAAGCATCCTGGAAAATATCGCCGTCTTGGAGCAAGAACACCCAAAGGAGTTCTTTTGGTGGGACCATCTGGGACTGGCAAGACCCTTTTAGCCAGGGCAGTGGCTGGTGAAGCTAAAGTGCCTTTCTTTTCCATGGCTGGTTCAGAATTTATGGAAATGTTGGTTGGAGTGGGAGCGAGTCGAGTGAGAGATTTATTTGATACCGCCAAAAAAGCAGCCCCCGCCATTATTTTCATTGATGAAATTGATGCTATTGGTCGACAAAGAGGCATAGGCATTGCTGGTGGTCATGATGAAAGAGAGCAAACCCTAAATCAAATTTTGGTGGAGATGGATGGTTTTACTCCTAATGACAATGTGATTGTTTTGTCGGCCACTAATCGTGGCGACCTTCTTGACCCTGCTCTTCTTCGTCCGGGTAGATTTGACCGGCGAATCACTTTGGACATGCCCGATATTGAAGACAGGGAGGCAATTATTAAAATTCATGCTCGAGGCAAGCCTTTTGTTAAAGGCATTTCTTGGAAAAGAGTAGCCAAGAGAACGGTTGGTTTTTCTGGGGCAGATATTGAAAACATGTTGAATGAGTCAGCGATTTTAGCGGCTCGCCACAATAGAAAAGCAATTGATATGGAAGATATTGAAGAGGCGGCAACTAAAGTCAAACTAGGACCTGAGAAAAAACGACTTCAGTCAGATGAAGAAAGAAAAATGACTGCCTACCATGAGGCGGGTCACGCCATTGTTACTCATATGTTACCTCACATGGATCCAGTTCATCGGGTTTCGATTGTTTCTCGGGGATTAGCCATGGGATTTACTCTGATTCCGCCCAAAAAAGACCGCTACACCGAAACCCAAACACATCTTTTAGAAACGGTTACTAGCCTTCTTGGTGGTCGGGCAGCCGAAGAATTGGTTTTTAATGAGTTTACTGGTGGAGCTGCTTCGGATATTGATAAAGCTACTAGAATTGCCCGAAGAATGGTGGTTGATTTTGGCATGAGTGGTCTAGGGCCAATTTATTTTGGTCCCCAAATTGAAACAACGGAATGGGGACGAACTTGGGCTCAACCATCAGAACTAAGTCCAGAAATGCAAGCCAAAGTTGATAAAGAAATTAAAAGAATTGTTGATGAAAGTTACAAAAAGGCTTTAGAAGTTCTTAAGAAAAACAAGAAAAAACTTGATTTAATTGGCAAAAAACTCCTTGACCAGGAAACGATTGATGAGGATGAGTTTGAAAAGCTGATAGGAAAGAAGAAAAAAGTCTAGCCATGAAGCGCCTCGTACTTATTGATGGTCATGCCATTCTTCATCGTGCTTATTATGCTTTTCCTAGCACCCTTAAAACTCGTCATGGCGAGATAGTTAACGCTGTTTATGGCTTTACCCGAATGCTTCTTTCGGTTTTAAAAGATCTTCATCCTGAGTATGTGGCGGTTGCTTTTGATTTGCCTAAGCCCACTTTTAGACACAAGGAATTTATTGGTTATCAAGCCCAGCGTCCCCAAATGGAAGCCGAGCTAGAAGATCAATTGGAACGGGTTTTTCAAGTAGTCAAGACGTTAAACATTCCCATGTTTATGATGGAAGGTTATGAAGCCGATGACCTTATAGGCACCCTTGCTAATCAAGCGGCTAAGAAGAGAGTGGAAACAGTCATTGTTACTGGTGATAAAGATTTGCTTCAATTAGTTAAACCAAAAATCAAACTTTATGCCCCGAAAAAAGGCTTTTCTGACCCCATCATGTACGACCCAAAAAAAGTTAAGGAGGAAATGGGAATTGCTCCCAAGCAGGTCATTGACTACAAAGCTTTAATTGGTGATTCTTCAGATAATTATCCGGGAGTGCCTGGAATTGGACCGAAAACCGCTCCCAAACTTTTAAACAAATACAAAGACTTGGATACTATCTATAAAAATATAGAGAAAATCGAGAAGAGTGAACCAAGAGTGGCAAAGAAATTGGCTGATGGTGCGGAAAGCGCTGCCCTTTCCAAAAAATTAGCAACGATTGTCATTGATGTTCCGATTGAACTTAATCTCAAGGCTTGTCGAATTCATGATTATGACCAAGAAAAAGCAATTAAACTTTTTCAGGAATTAGGTTTCAAGAGTTTGGTTAAAAAATTGCCTGGGATAGAACTCGAAGAAAAAAAGAAAAACAAAGATAAAAGTAAACAAATGGAGTTACTGTGAAAGTTGCTTTGGCTCATGACTATCTTAGGGAATATGGTGGTGCCGAAAGGGTGCTTAAAGCCTTTCATGAGCTTTATCCTGAGGCGCCAATCTATACTGCTTTTTGTCTTAAGAATTCTGCGGCGGGAAAGGCTTTTGCTAATGCTAAGGTGATCGAATCCTGGCTAGCCCCCTTGATTAAATACAAAAATTTATATAGTCCTTTGCGTTTTTTTACTCCTTTGATTTGGAAAAGTTTTAACCTTTCTGATTATGACTTGGTGATTACTTCTGCTTCTTGGTACATTACCCGAGGATTTAGAATTGGACCAAAAACTAAAGTGATTTGTTATTGTCATACACCGCCACGCTATCTCTATGGCTACCCAACCTCAATTGAATGGCAGCGCTATTGGTTGGTGCGAATCTATGCTGCAATTGTCAACCACTTTTTAAGGCTTTATGATTTTCGTTCAACCCAACAAGTGGATGAATTCATTGTTAATTCCAAGAACGTTGCTAATAGAGTCAAGAAATTTTACCGGCGCGATTCGACTCTTATTTACCCACCGGTTGAAGTAGAGAAAATTATTCAAGCCACTCGCAATCTTAAACCCAAAGATTACTATTTGATTGCCTCTCGAATAGTTGGGGGTAAAGGAATTGAAATGGCAGTTGAAGCCGCCAAAAAAGCAAAAGCTCCTCTTAAGATTATTGGCGAGCCAGCGGGTTTGCGCTGGTTTGGAGGCAAACTTGAGAAGCTGAAAAGTAGAGAGGTAGAATTTTTGGGTTGGATTCCTGATGAAGAGCTTTACCGTTATTACGGTCAATGCAAGGCCTTTTTAGCTCTAGAAACGGATGCTGATTTTGGCATGACACCGATAGAGGCAATGGCTGCTGGACGACCGGTAATTGCTTTTCGGGGTGGGGGATATTTAGAATCAGTTATTGAAGGGAAAACCGGAGAATTTTTTAATCAATCCACGGTTAAGAGTCTAGCTGAAGTATTGAAAAGATTTGAGCCAAAAAAATACAAACCAGAAGATTGTCGTAAACAAGCAAAAAAGTTTTCCAAGACGAGATTTAAAAAAGAAATAAAAGAGTTTATCAAAAAGCATGCCTGAATTACCCGAAGCTGAACAAACAGTTGAAGAAAAAATAGTCAGGCTCAATAATTTTGATGAGTTAAAAGAGATTTTTGCGGCAAAAGAGGAAAAGGAAGCAGGAGGCGTTGTTAATATTTCCTTTTTGCGTCATTGCAAACCAGTTTCTGATGAGCGAGATGCGCCCTTGGGCAAGGAAGGAAGAGAACAAGCAGAGGAATTGGCTAGAACAATTAGCCAAAAGGCTCCGTTCGTAATTGCTTTTGGTCCTTTATCAAGGGCAAAAGAAACAGCGGAAATAATGGCAGCAAAAACTTTTTCTGAAAAAGTTTATTTGGTTGAGGACGCAAGATTAAATAAACCTTCTTGGAATCTCCCTGAGCGTAGATTTGGTGAGTTTGTTAGTAGGCTTGGAAAAAGGCCTCCAAAATCTCAAGCAAGACTGCTTCAGATGTTCTATGGAGCTGTTGGGGAGGAAGCAATGGCTGAAGAACCAGCCAAGAATTTAGAAAGCTTCTTAGATGATTTTAGTGAATTAGCATCTGTGTTACCTGGCGGGTGTCAATTAAAGCTTGTTGCCATTACTCATATTGAGACAATGATGCCCTATTTAATTCGTCGCTGGGGGCTAAATTTATTTGGGCTGGAGGAATGGAAGCCTTGGCGGGAGCTACGTGGTATCAAAGAAGGCTCTGGTTTCAAGGTATCAGTTGATATGTCAGGCGGTAAAACAAAAAAAGTATTAGAAATAGCTGGCGAAAGATTCACGAAATGAATAAAGATGAAAGAATAGATAGACTTCTCGACACCTTGGAGGTTGCCCAAGAAGGAATGGATGGGACCACTTTTTGGCCCTGTCATCCTGCCCAAATCGAGGCTTATTTTTCTCATTTTTTCGCCCTAGATTTACTTGATAAATTTAAAGAAGATAAACGGAAATTCGAAAGAGGTCTAAAGATGGTCAAAATTGGTGTTTTAAGACAGCTTTTTTATTCTTTTGCCATTGTTGGTTTAAAAGTGGCTAACAAATTTGAAGGCTATAAAATTCCAACTAGAGACATTGTTGATTTTACAGTTTGCATTTTGGATGTGGTTAAGAACCAGACCCAAGGTGACGAATATTGTCTTGATGGGAAAAATCTTCTTTTAGGTAAGTTTGAAGCCGAAAAAATTGTTGAGATGAGTGGCTGGCAAAAACCAGAAAATCTCGAAAAAAAGAAAATCCTTGCCCACTTGACGGTTGGTGCTGAAGCTCTTGTTTGGTCTCTTTTTTATGATTTCCTGCGCCAAGGGGGAGTGGAAGTTCATGGGCCATATGAGACTTCAAAGGGAATGCTTTTAATAAGGGATTTTTATGATCTAGATCCGCCTGTGTGGAAAACTAATAATAAATATCCACAATTAAAAATGCATCTCCTTTATCAATTTCCGATTGACATAAAAATTGATTTTGCCAACCATCTTGTTTATAAAAAGGCGATACTTGAAAAACTAAAGGGCTTTTTAGTGGTAAGTAACAATAAAGTTATTTCTATTGAAGAAATAAAAAAGATTGATGAATATTATGCAAAATTGAGAGAAAAACAGGTTAAATCCGTAGAGTCACTGCCACCACTTGAAATGGTCAGAAAAGGAGTTGAAATTTTTTATTATTTAATGAAGGATTTTTTTGATTTCTATAATCAAGACTGGCATCCGCCTGAAGAGGTTTACAATAATATTAAAAAGGTAGGACTAAAGTATTGGGAGAGATATAAACCCACCAAGAGAGAAGGGCCGTCAGTATTTAGAAAATTATATGATCCAAGAATTGAATGGGTGAGGTAGTTATGCCTGAATTACCTGAAGTAGAAACTATTAAAAGAGATTTAAGCCGGCTAATTGTTGGGAAAAAGATTTTGGATGTGACTACTGATTCACCGAAACAGGTAAAACCTTTGTTGGGGAAGGTTAAAAAGGCAGTGATAGAGGCAAAGATTAAAAAAATAGAAAGGCGAGCTAAATTACTCTTGATTTTTCTTTCAAATGGCAGAATTTTGGCTATTCATTTGAAACTTACTGGCAGACTTTTGGTTAGAAAAAAGGGTGCTCCCAAGGACGATTGGCAGCATGTGACTATTTTATTAAGTGGAAATAGAGAACTGCGTTTTGCTGATTTGCGGAAATTTGGTTGGGTTAGATTGTTAAAGGATAAAAAAGAGCTTGAAAAACTTCTTTCTGAATTTGGACCCGAGCCTCTGGATAGCCTTGATTTGAAAAAATTCAAAGAGATTCTTGCCTCAAGCGGACGACCAGTTAAGCTTGTTCTGATGGACCAGAAAAAAATTAGCGGCATCGGTAATATTTATGCTAACGATGCCTTATTTTTGGCAAGAATTAATCCCCAGCGTCCTGCAAAAAAACTTAGTTCTCAAGAGGCAAAAAAATTATATCAAGCGATTAAAAGAGTTTTGAGAGCTGGGATTAAATATCGGGGTGCTTCTGACCAATATTATTTAGATGCCTTGGGGCGGAAAGGCTCCTATCAGGATCACTTTTTAACTTATGGTAGAGAAGGGAAGAAATGTCTTGATTGCGGTGGTAAAATCAAGAAAACTAAAATTGGCGGTCGGGGAACATTCTTTTGCCCGAAGTGTCAAAAATAATTATTCATGGTTATTAAAAGCCTTAGTCTTCAAAATTTCCGTTCTTATAAAAACAAAACTTTCAAGTTTCCTTCTGGAACAACTTTGATTGTTGGCCCCAACACATCAGGCAAAACTAATCTTTTAGAGGCAATCTATCTCTTAGCCACTGGCAAGTCTTTCCGAGCCCAAGTAGAGGAAGAGATGATTAGCTATGAGAAGGAGCTGGCAAGGGTTAAAGCGGAAATTAAAGGTGAAGAAGAAACCGATGAGCTAGAAATATTATTAACTCCTGGCCAAATAGGAAAGAAGAGGACGATGAAAAAGCAATATCTACTTAATGGGGTAAAAAAACGGATGGTTGATTTTATTGGTCATCTTAATTGTGTTCTTTTTGGTCCCGAGGATTTAGAAGTAATTATTGGTAGTCCATCCATAAGGAGAGATTATCTTGATTCGGTTTTAGAGCAAGTTGATCGAGATTATCGTCGCGCCAGCCTTTCTTATAAAAAAAGCCTGAGACAACGGAATAAACTTTTGGAACAGATTCGGGATAAGGGAAGAGCCAAATCAAGCCTCTTTTTATGGAATAGATTAATTCTTGAAAATGGCGATGTCATTAGTCAGAAGAGGAAAGAGTTGATTGATTTTGTTAATGAGCAACCAGACTATTTTGGCGATTTGGTAATTGTTTATGAGAAGAGCCTTCTTTCTCCTCAACGCTTAGAAAGATATCAGGCAAAAGAAATTGCTTCAGGCATGACTTTAATTGGACCTCATCGAGACGACTTTACTTTTAATTTAATTAACGGGAAAGAAGAACGAAACCTTCACCTTTTTGGCTCGCGAGGCGAGCAAAGAACCGCGGTTTTTAGTTTGAAATTGGCGGAATTGGAGTATGTGGCGGAAAAAACAGGCCAAAGGCCAGTACTATTACTGGATGATATTTTTTCAGAATTAGACCACCAGCGGCGTCAGCATTTAGTCAAGGTTATTCCCAAACAACAAACGATTGTAACAACAACCGATATTCATTTGGTTGAACCAGCTTACAGAAGAAAAGTAAAAATGATAAAATTAAAATAATAATGCCAGTAGTAATCAATTACAAAATTTGTGATTTAGCTCCTGAATGTGGTGGAATCGAAGTCTGTCCAACAGGAGCTTTTTTTTGGAACAAAAAAACAAAAAGACCAGATGTGGATAATAAAAAATGTACCTCTTGCGGAGTTTGCGCCCGAGAATGTCCGGTTAATGCGATTTTAGTGGCAACAACCGAGAAAGAATACCAGAAACTTTTGAAGAAAGTTAAAAATGACCCTCGGTCAGAAAAAGAGCTTTGGCGGGAAAGGCTAGGGTGCCAGCCTGGGAGAACACCTCCTTTGGCAACAATAGTGACACAAAGAAACTTTTCTAAAGAAGTTCTTAAGGCTAAGGGTATGATTGCTTTGGATGTTTGGAGTGAAGAAACACTTGATTGTCGTTATCATTCTCTTTTATGGGATGAGGTCAAGGTTTCAGAAAAGTTTAAACTTAGAAAGCTAGACGGAGGGAAATATACACAGCTGGCCAAAAAATTGGAAGCAACTAGATTACCGACACTATTATTTTTTAAAGATGGCCAAGAAATAGGCAGAAAAGAAGGCTATCTTTATTCCAAAGACAAAGCACTAGTGAAAAAACAAATAAAAAGGCTTCTAGATTCTTCTTGATATTTCTCGCAAAAAATGCGATAATAGTGTTGTGTACACTCCTAAATTCAGCATCACCAATGACACTTTGGCAAATATTGGTTTAGTCGAAGCCGCTAAAGAGGTGATTGAAAATGCTCCTTTGGTTCCCACTTATGAAGCTCGATTTAAAAAAGACGCCCTTCTTCGAACGGTTCACCATGGGACTCACATTGAAGGTAATGATTTAACCTTAAGCGAAGTTCGAAGAGCGATTGAAGGAGAAGAATTTGTGGCTCGAGAACGAGATGTTCAGGAGGTGATTAATTATCGCAACGTTCTTAAATACATTGATGGTTTGAAAAAAGAGTTATCTGATAAACCCCGCTATACTCAAAAAATGCTTAAAGACATTAATCTTCACGCTAGCGAGCGGATTATTACTGATGGTCGGGCAGGCAATTACCGTCAGACTCAAGTCATTCTTAGAAACAGTGCTACTTGGGAAATCACCTTTCGTCCTCCGCCAGCGATTGAAGTGCCTTTTTTAATGGAGGATTTTTTTACTTGGCTGAATTCAGCTGAGGCAAGGAAAATCCATCCGGTTTTGCGAGCGGGTATTGCTCATTACTATTTGGTTAGCGTTCACCCTTTTATTGAGGCTAATGGCAGAACAGCTCGGGCTTTTGCCACTCTGATTTTATTTGCTGAAGGCTATGATATTAAAAAATTCTTTTCTCTAGAAGACTATTTTGACAAAGATGCCAGGCGCTATTACCAATCAATCATGGAGGTTGATAAACAACATCGAGATTTGGCTAAAAGAGATTTAACCGCTTGGCTAGAATATTTCACTCAAGCAATGGGGGTGGAATTGACCAGAATTAAAGAAAAAGTCAAAAAACTTTCCGTGGATATTAAGATTAAAAGCCGGGTTGGCAAACAAGTTCCTCTTAATGAAAGACAAATTAAATTGATAGAATATTTAGAAGAGCATGGTTCGATAACAACGCCTGAAGGAAGGAAAATTGTGCCCAAATATTCTGATGATACTTTGGTTCGAGATTTCAATTATTTTGTTAAAAAAGGGATTGTTAAAAAACAAGGCAAAACCAAAGCCGCGAGGTATGTTCTAAGGTGAGTCCATCCGACCCGCAGTTTTTGTATATGGTTTTGATACTGCCCAGCCTTTTTGGGTTGACTTTAATTGGCGAGGGGATAGTCAAGATTTATCGAGAAGATATTCAGGGTTGGATTTCAATCATTTTTGGAATAATTTTTATTATTATAACGGTTTTGGCTTACTTTTATTTCACTCATAATTTTGCTTATTAAGATGAAGTTTAAAAAATTAGCCACTTATTTTTCCCAGCTAGAAAAGACAAGCTCGCGGATTCGAATCACGGAAATTTTGGCAGAATTGCTTAAGCAAGCTGATGAGAACGAGGTTGATAAGATTTGTTATCTTTCTTTAGGCCGTTTGGGCCCTCTTTATGCTGGCATTGAATTTAATTTAGCGGAAAAAATGATGCTTAAAGTTATTTCCCAGGCTTATGGAATTAGTGAAGAAAAAGCAAAAAAAGAATACAAGCAGATTGGTGATTTGGGCGAAGTGGCGGTGAAGTTTGACAAAAGAGAGAAACCAAAGCCATTATCAGTTAATCAGGTTTACGAGCGTTTGGAACAAATTGCTCAGGATTCGGGTGAAGGTTCGGTGGAGCGAAAAATTGGCAATTTAGCTAAACTCCTTGATGATTTGGATGCAGAAAGCGCTAAATATATTGTTAGAATTCCCTTAGGCAGATTGAGACTAGGATTTTCTGACCCAACCATCCTTGATGCTCTTTCCTGGATGGTCGCTGGTGATAAAAGCAAGCGCCAAGAGATCGAGGAAGCTTATAACAATCGGGCTGATGTTGGTCAGATTGCTCAAATAATTAAAAAGAAAGGTTTAAAAGGGCTTAAGAATATTAAGGTTAGCTTGGGAGTGCCGATTATGCCCGCTCTTTGTCAACGCCTACCAACCGCAGAGGAAATGGTTAAGAAATTAGGCAAAATGGCGGTTGAACCCAAGTATGATGGTACTCGGCTCCAAGTTCACTTTAGTAAAAAGAAAAAATGGGAGCAAAAAGAAGATCAGTTAGCTTTTGATTTTCAACCAAAAGGTTTTGTTCGCACTTTTACCCGCAATTTGGAAAATACAACCCATATGTTCCCTGATTTGGTTGAAGCCGTTTTCAAAGAAGTCAAGGCTCAAGAAGCTATTTTAGATTGTGAAGCGATTGGATTCGATCCTAAAACAGGGAAATTCCTGCCTTTCCAAGAAACGATTAAAAGAAAAAGGAAATATGGAATTGGGCGCAAGGCAAAAGAGATTCCTCTTAAGTTTTTCTGCTTTGATATTTTGTTCAAAGATGGTCAAGACTTTTTAAGAACGCCTTTTAGTAAAAGAAGAGCGATTTTGGAGAAAGTTATTTCTTCTCAGGGCAGGATATTGATTCTTACTCCCCAAATTGTAACCGAAAGCCCCCAAGAATTAAGAAAGTACCACGATGAACAAATTAAAAAAGGTTTGGAAGGAGTGATTGTTAAGAAATGGGAAGAGCCTTATGATCCGGGTAGACGGGGTTATACTTGGGTTAAGTTAAAAGCAGAAAAAGGGAAAAAAGGAGCAGGTTTAGCCGATACCTTGGATTGCGTTGTCATGGGTTATTACAAAGGGAAAGGAAAAAGGGCTGAATTTGGTTTAGGGGCGTTTTTAGTGGGTGTTAGACGAAGGGGAGAGTTTTTAACCATTTCCAAAATTGGTACGGGTTTGACTGATGAACAATGGCGGGAGATGTATCAGCGTTGTGGGAAAGTAAAAACAAGCGAAAAGCCAAAGGAGTATCAAGTGGCTAAAGATTTAGCACCAGATACTTGGTGCTCACCTAAAATTGTGGTTGAAATTGAGGCGGACAATATTACCAAATCACCAATTCATACCGCCAAATATGCTCTTCGTTTTCCAAGATTGGTTCAATTTCGGGATGATAAATCACCAAGGCAAGCAACGACTTTAAAGGAAGCAGAAAAGCTTTATAAACTGCAAAAATAGGTCTTCCAGTTGATTCAAAAAGCTGATTTTCAAATTTCCGAAGTCACTTTGAGAGTTTTTCCGTTTTTACGCTTTTGAATTTTTAAACAAATATCTAGGTTTTTAGCTAGGGCATGACCACAAAACCCAGTATCAGCCAACCCATTCCCACCATTCGACTTAATCGTGTTTTGAAGAAATTGTTTGAATGTTTTCGAGCCTACAAATTTCTTACCAATGAAATGGTAAGAGTGATCAGTTTCCAGAATATAACCTCCAGATTTGATCCTTGAAATATAAAGGAGTCCACTTAAGTACGCCTTAATCTTTTGGAGATTATTAGAACTGGGTTTGGCCATTAAATCTAACATCAGCCAATATTTAATCCTTCCATTTTTATCAACGAGTGTAGAGTGTAGGCCTAATATCTTTCCCTTTTTTGATAAATATTCTCTTGTTTGAAATTTTTGGATTTGGTCAACTTTTAGAGAAAGGAGGTTATTTTTCTTTGCCGGAAAGCTAGTTGTCCAGATTTTGAGCTGTTTTTTAAATTCCCTGTTGTCTTTCCAGTCTATCTGGACTGGAGTCCAATTATCGTAATAAAGGAGGTTAATTATTGAAATAGGATTGTTTTTAATTAACTTGTTTATTACGTCGTTGTAAGTCATTAATTTTGTAATATCACACTCCTTATCTTCTTATCAAAATAGAAATTTTTAGGAAAAATTGGAGGAGTTGAGCCTAAATTAAGAAAAAAATGAAGAAAAACCTTAATAATTATAGGTTTGAAATTTAAAGGTTTTCGTGCTAAGATTGCCCAGTCATGAAGAAATATAAGTTTCCCACCCTTTCCCAGATTTTGAAAGTTAAAATTGGCACTAAATACGTTTGGGAGGAACGGGTTCGCCACCAAGCAACTTTGGTTCATTTACTGGAAGAGGCTTTTGACACCAAGCTTAATCTCAAAGCCTTTTCTTTTTACCCTAACCGTCTTTATTTTGGCATGTCGATTACTTCTCATCCTGAATACGTAAAAAAAACGAAACCCTTTTGGAGAAAAATCGCTGCCACTCTTGAAAAGAATCGCTGGAATGTTTATTCTGCCTTTCGTCATAATCCAAATTTGAAAGTTCCTCAAAAATTCAGAGCCTTTGAGGAGTTAAATTTTGATTATGCCGAGCTTCTTTTATCAGAATTAGTCCTTATGGACTTAAATCATCCTTCTCATGGAGTGGGGGAGGAATTGGGTTTGTCCTTATTTCAACCTATGATTGGCTTTTCTAAAAACCCAGTTTCCCGAATGGTTAAAGGACGCCCCGGGAGTTTAATTCTTAAATACAAAACCGAAGAAGAACTGTTGAAATTATTAGCAAGAATTTCCAAAAGAAAAAGTTATCGTTTGGAACCTTTTTATGTCAAAAAGTGCTCAGCTCATGCCTTAAAAACCGTTTTTAAGGGCAAGGTTTGTCTTAACTGTTTTCTTAAGGACAAGCTCCATATCTAATTTGCTTTAGAGGTGAAAATTTTGTGCTACAATGATTTTGTGGCTAAGAAAGACGAACAAGGTTTAACTTCAGAAGAAGCCCAGAAAAGGCTAGAGAAATTCGGTCCCAATGAGTTGAAAAAAAAGAGAGAATTTTCTTCTTTAAAACTTTTTCTTTTTCAATTCAAATCCCCTTTAGTTTATGTTTTAGTTTTTGCGGGAATTGTCACTCTTTTTCTTCGGGATTTTACTGACTCCGCTGTTATTTTTGCTGCTGTTTTTCTTAACACCATCCTTGGTTTTTATCAAGAAAGGAAAGCCCAAAAGGCTCTAATTGCCCTCCGTTCTTTACTGGCGCCAAAAGCCATGGTCATTCGTGACGGTGAACAACAAGAAATTGACGCTTCAAAGATTGTTCCTGGAGACTTAGTGATTTTAACTATTGGCACTCGAGTGCCAGCGGATGGGGCTTTAATCGAGGCAACTGATTTTTCTGTTAACGAAGCAATTTTAACAGGAGAATCAATGCCGGTTTATAAAAAAGCCTTGGCGAATATTGATAAAGACAAAAAAGAAAACAAAGCTTTTATGGGAACAACCGTTTCGTGTGGTATTGCCAAAATGGTGGTTACCCAAACAGGTATGGAAACAGAAATGGGCAAGATTGGCAAAAGAGTTGAAACGGTTGAAGAAGAAAAAACACCCCTCCAAATTCAACTTGGCAAACTAGCGAAGATTTTAGCGATTGCCGTGGGGGGTATCACTCTCTTTATCTTTCTTTTTGGAGAACTATTAGGTTATGAGTTACTGGAGATGTTCACCACCAGTGTGGCCATTGCCGTGGCAGCGATTCCTGAGGGCTTAGTAGTCACTTTAACCGTTATTCTTGCTTTGGGAATGCAACGGATTCTTAAAAAAAAGGCAATTGTTCGGAAATTGGTAGCCGCAGAAACCCTGGGTTCGGTTTCGGTGATTTGCGTTGATAAAACAGGTACTTTAACCGAGGGCAAACTTCAAGTGGTCAAAGACGATTTTACTAATAGGGAACTGGGAGCTAAGGCAGCGATTCTTTGTAATGATATGCGTGATCCTTTGGAAGTAGCCATGTGGCAATGGGCGGAGAAGAACCTTGATCCCAAGAAACTTCAGGAAAAATATCCTCGATTTGACGAAATACCTTTCTCACCTCAAACTAAAATCATTGCCACTTTACATCCTCATCTTCTGATTATTTCCGGTGCCCCTGAAGTAATTCTAGCTAAATCGAAGTTAACTAAAAGCTCTTTCCAAGCTTGGCGAAAAAAATTCGATGAATATGGCAGTCAAGGTTACCGGCTGGTTGGCTTTGGTTACAAAGAAATTAAAGGAGAAAAAAAGAAGATTAAAGAGGAAGACTTAAAGGATTTCGAGTGGTTGGGCATTCTTGTTTATGAGGACCCAGTTAGGCAAGGAGTAAAGGTGGCTTTAAAAGAGTGCCAAAGGGCGGGGATTAAGGTGAAAGTAATCACTGGTGACTATGTTTCTACAGCCGTTGCCGTTTTAAAACAGCTTGAATTTAAATTTGAACCCAAAACCCAGGTGATAGAGGGGACGGAATTAGAGAAGCTATCAGAAAAGGAATTGGCTAAGAAGGTTAATGAGATAGTTCTTTTTGCCCGAACTAACCCGGAACAGAAATTAAAGATTGTCCAGGCTCTTAAAGAAAATGGTGAAGTGGTGGCAATGACCGGTGATGGGGTCAACGATGCTCCAGCTTTAGCCAAAGCGGATATTGGTATTGTTGTTGGTGAAGCCTCAGATGTGGCCAAAGAAACGGCTGATATGGTTCTTTTGGATTCGAATTTTGCCACTATCGTTCATGCGGTTGGAGAGGGAAGAACAATTTTCGAAAATATTAAAAAAGTTGTTCTTTATTTGCTTTCTGACAGTTTTACCGAAGTGGTTTTAATTGGTGGTTCTCTTCTTTTAAGATTACCTTTACCTTTGACTGCCGCCCAAATTCTCTGGGTAAATTTGGTTGAAGATACCCTGCCTGATATTGCTCTCGCTTTTGAGCCTGAGGAAAAAGAAATTATGGCGGAACCACCTCGCCCTCGAGATTATCCAATCCTTGACACCGAAATGAAAACACTAATTTTTATTATTGGTCTTTTCACTGATTTAATTCTCTTTGGGCTTTATTTTTTCCTTCTTCGTGGTCTTTTCCATCTTCATTTTATTAGAACCGTTGTTTTTGCCGCCCTGGCAATCGATTCTCTTTTTTACGTTTTTGCTTGTCGTTCCTTGCGAAAAACAATTTTCCAGAGAAACCCATTTGGAAATAAAGTTTTAAACATTGCTGTTCTTATCAGCCTTTTAGCTTTATTAGTGGCAATTTATTTGCCCTTTGTTCAAACTTTTCTGAAAACCCATCCTTTAGGGGTTCGAGAGTGGCTTCTGATTTTTGCCTTAGGTATTTTTGAAATTCTGGCCATTGAGATAACAAAATGGCTTTTCATTGTTCGCAGAAAAATAGTAAAATAATTGAAAAATGTTAATCGTTAGTCTTTATTTATTATTGATTTTTGGTTTTTCCCTTCTTTTGATTAAGGCAACTGACATTATCGTTGTTAATCTTAAGGCTCTTTCTCGCCAAACGCGGATTGGTCAATTTGCTATCAGTAGTTTTTTATTGGCCTTAGCCACTTCTTTGCCAGAGTTGGTCGTGGGTGTGACCGCCGCTTTGGAAAAAGAGCCCAATCTGGCCTTGGGAAATGTTATTGGTTCTAATATTGCTGATTTATCTTTGGTTATCGGAGGGGCGGCTTTGGTTGGTGGGGTGGTGGCGGTCAGGGGTATTTTTCTTCGTCGGGATGTTTTTTATGCTTTTTTAGCTGGGGCAGCGCCCATGGTTCTTTTGTTTGATAAGAATTTAGGAAAAGTTGATGGTTTGATTCTTCTTGCCCTTTATGGCTTCTACAATGTTTTAATTCTTAAAGAGAGACAGCAACAATTAGCTGAAGCAAGGAATGGAAGGGAAGAAAGTTTTATCAGGCGACTCTTAAAACGCTTAAGTCATAAGGGAACAAAAAAAGAGCTTGGTTGGTTGTTTTTGGGAATAGCCCTTTTGCTTTTTTCAGCGGATATGATTGTTAGGGTTGCTGGCAGGATGGCTTTGGCACTAAATCTGCCTCTTTTATTGATTGGATTGTTTTTGGTTGCCGTTGGTACTTCTTTACCCGAACTTGCTTTTGAGTTAAGAGCAGTACGAGCAAAAGAATCAGGCATGGTTTTTGGTGATCTTTTGGGTTCAGTTGTGGCCAACGGCACCCTGATTATTGGCTTAGTTGCTTTAATAGCCCCCATCAGAATTCGAGCTTTTAATGAATATTTATTGGCAACAATGGCTTTTGTTTTGTTGTTTGGTCTTTTTTATCTTTTTATTCGCACCAAACGCAAGCTAGAACGCTGGGAAGGAGCTGTCCTTTTGGGAGTTTACTTACTTTTCATTCTGCTCGAGTTTCTTAAGCCTTGATTAATGGAAGTAATTGCTGATCTTCATTTTCATTCAAGATATTCGCGCGCAGTTTCCCAACAAATGATTATTCCGGAAATAGCTAAGTGGGCAAAAAGAAAAGGAATTGGATTAGTGACCACCACTGACTTCACCCATCCTCTTTGGTTAAGAGAGCTTAAAGAAAATCTTAATGAGGCAAGAGAGGGTATCCACCATTGCAAAGATGAGCCGAAAGACGTTCTTTTCTTGTTGACAACAGAAATTTCAAGTATCTATAGCCAAAAGGGAAGAGGTCATCGAATCCATAATATTATTTTTGCGCCCAATTTCGAGACAGTGGCAGGAATTAATGAGAAGTTACAAAACTATGGAGTTAAGCTTTTGTCTGATGGGCGACCAATGACTGGTTTATCGAGTATTGAAATCTGTGAGTTAGTCTTTTCTATTTCTAAAGACTGTTTAATTATTCCTGCACATGCCTGGACTCCTTGGTATTCGCTTTATGGTTCTCGTTCTGGCTTTGACTCCATTAAAGAGTGTTTTGGTCAGTTTGCAGACCAAATTTATGCTGTTGAAACGGGCTTGTCTAGCAACCCCGCCATGAATTGGCGGATTGAGGAATTGGATAGCCGGAGTATTGTTAGTTTTAGCGATGCCCATTCACCAAAAAAAATTGGTAGAGAAGCAACGGTTTTTGATTTGGAAAAAAAGTTTAACTACCAAGATATTAAACAGGCAATTCAAGAACAGAGAATTGCTTACACAATCGAGTTCTATCCAGAGGAAGGGAAATATCATTACACCGGACACCGGAACTGCGAAGTTAAGCAATCCCCGGAAGAAACAAAAAAACTGGGAACGACTTGTCCGGTTTGCGGAAAACCATTAACAGTCGGGGTAATGCATCGAGTTGAAGAATTGGCCAAACGACCAATTGATTACCAATCAAAAGAACGACCACCATACAAGATGTTAGTGCCTTTAATGGAAATTTTGTCTGAGGCTTTAGGGGCGGGTGTTTCCAGCCAAATGGTTGAAACTGAGTACAATCGTTTGACAGAGAGATTTGAATCGGAATTTAATGTTTTGCTAAAAACAGATCCCCTAGAAATTGCAAAAATAGCGGGTGAAAAAGTGGCTCAAGGAATCAAAAAGGTTAGAGAAGAAGAAATTGTTGTTGATCCGGGCTATGATGGTGTTTTTGGAAAAGTTATGATTTGGGGTGAAGTTGAAGAAGAAGAGAAAAAACAAATGAGTTTGTTCTAAGAAACACCCTTGACAACCATTGGTAATTTGTGTCACGATTTTCGTAGAAGGGAGGTGAAGAAAATTATGGCAGGTACTGGTTTACCCAAAAATACCGCGGCAGCGCTCTCCTATGTTTTGGGTTGGTTAACAGGGATTGTTTTTCTTTTAATTGAAAAAGACCCATTTGTTCGCTTCCACGCAATGCAATCCATTATTGTTTTTGGAGCCCTAACGGTTTTAATGTTCATTCCCGTTATTGGCTGGATGCTTTCTCCTTTGCTCTGGATTGTTGGTTTTGTTCTTTGGCTTGTTTTGATTTTCAAGGCTTACCAAGGAGAGGAGTTTAAGTTACCGTTTGTAGGCGATTTTGCCAAGAAGCAGCTACCGAGAATTAAATAGCAGTTCGATCAATGATTGAGTCATTAGGCTGCTCCTTTTAGCCGAAAGATCGGACTGCTTTTTATGTGATAAAATTGAGGAGATGGTCTTCAAAAACAGGGAAGAAGCTGGTAAGAAACTCGCTGTTAAACTAAAAAGTTTCCAAAAAAAGAAAAATTTAGTTGTTTTGGCCATTCCCAGGGGCGGGTTGGTAATAGGGAAGGAACTTTCAGCAGTTCTTAATTGTCCTTTGGATATTATTGTCACTAAAAAAATTGGTGCTCCTAACAACCCCGAATTAGCCATTGGTGCAGTCGGGGCGTTGGGTGAGCCAGTGATAAATAAAGAGCTAGCGGTTCGAGTAGGGGCAGATGAAAAGTATCTTGAAAAGGAAATTGCTAGTCGGCAAGCGGAAGTGGAAAGGCGGATAAAAGAGTATCGGGGTAACAAACCACCGCTTAATCTCAAAAACAAAATCGTTATCATTACTGATGATGGCATTGCCACTGGGGCAACCATGGAAGCAGCGGTTGAAGTCGTTAGGCAACAAGAACCGAAAAAGATAGTCGTGGCAGTGCCGGTCACATCCCGTGATTCACTTAAGAAGCTTGAAGAAAAGGCTGATGAGGTCGTTTATCTTGATGCACCGCTGATGTTTTTTGCTGTTGGTCAATTCTATCAAAATTTTTCTCAAACTACTGACAAAGAAGTGAAAAAACTTTTAAGATGAAGCTAATTGTTGGTTTAGGCAATCCAGGAGAGAAGTACGAAAACACAAGACATAATCTTGGTTTTGTTGTTCTTGATGCTCTTCTTCAAAAATTAACTCCAGTTGAAAAAACGGTTTGGAAGGAAAACAAAAAGTTTAATAGTTTAATGGTTAAAACCGACGAGTTTATTTTAGTCAAACCCCAAACATTTGTGAACGCTTCAGGTTTTGCTGTTGCCAAAATTGCTCGTTTCTACAAAGTTAAGCCTAAGGATATTTGGGTTATTCATGATGAAATCGATCTTCCTTTGGAAGAGATAAGGATTGTTGAAGAACGAGGGGCAGCTGGACACCGAGGAGTAGAATCGATTATAAAAGAGTTGGGAACGATTGATTTTGTCAGATTTCGTCTTGGTATCGGGCACCCCGGACTCGGTTCAAGTGATAAAGAAGTTGAGCGCTATGTTCTGGATTCGTTTGGAAGGGGAGAAGGGAGTAGGGCAAGAAGAATGGTAAAAAAAGCGGTTAAGGCAATTGAGTTGGCGCTGGATAAAGGTTTAGAAAAAGCAAAAAATAGATTTCAGCAAAGATGAGGCACTTGATTCATTCAACTGGTTTTCGTTGGCTTCATATTCACAAAGATGGAGTGGGTTCGGTGATTGTGGTGGTTACTTTGCGGCGAATGGCGGTTGAGTTATTGGGTTTATTCTCTCCCCTTTATGTTTTTACTCTTGCTCGGGATTTGGGCTTGGCAATCCAAACTGCTGTTTTAGTGGTTGTTGTCTATTTTTTGCTGATTTATTTAGCCAAGCTTTTGACCATGCCTTTGGCAGAGAATCTTAGCTTTAAAATTGGCTATCGGCGGACTTTGATTTTTTCGATTATTCCTTTTTTTCTTTTTGTTGGTTTGCTTGCTCTGAGTCAAAACTATCCCTTTCTGCTTATTCCTGTGGCTATCTTTTGGGGAGTACATGCAGCCCTTTTTTGGTTTGGCTACCATGGTTTGTTTGTTAAACGGGGTGATCACGAGCATTTTGGAAAACAAACCGGTCTTTCCCAGGCGCTCTACATTCTCATTGGCGTGGTAACCCCAATACTGGGTGGTTTAGTCATTCTCAAATTTAGTTACCAAGCTCTTTTTTTAGTTGCCGGGGCAATTTTCGCTTTGGCAGTGATGGTGGCCTTGCTTTCCAAAGAAATTAGGCCTCATCGAGATGCGAGGATTGTTAATGTTGTTCAACTTTTCAAAACTCATAAAAAAGTGATGGCTGGTTATTTTGGCTGGGGTTTTGAGTCGGCTTTGTATGGAGCGGTTTGGCCGGTTTTTCTGTTTTTGTTAGTCGGCAAGATTTTGGCTTTTGGTGAAATTATTTCAGCTGCTGTTCTCGTGGCAGCTATCCTTACTTATTTGGTTGGTTTGATTGTTGACCGGGTAGGAGTAAGAGTGGTTATTAGTTTGGGTTCCGTTATTGGTTTTTTGACTTGGCTTGTTCGGGCGGTTGTTAGAGCTCCCCTGGCTATTGTCGGAGTGGATGGTTTTTATCGGGTGACCGAACAA
Source organism: uncultured Gammaproteobacteria bacterium (assembly GCA_964347135.1). Taxonomy (GTDB): domain Bacteria; phylum Patescibacteriota; class Microgenomatia; order PFEM01; family JAHIFH01; genus CAYFXA01. The sequence goes on from CAYFXA010000033.1 coordinate 22,120, forward strand.
ATGCTTCATATTCCTCTTTTGGTCCGCTCTTATAAGAAAGCCATTGACGGGGGTACGGGTCAGTCTCTTTATTTTATGGAGATTTCCTTAGGATTAGGGGCAGTCACTGGCTTGTTATTGGCAATCGGTTTGGTTGTTCTTAACCTACCCTTGTGGACGGTTTTTCTCTTGGCTTCTTT
>CAYFXA010000034.1:0-2446 GCA_964347135.1 uncultured Gammaproteobacteria bacterium
TCTTAATTTCCTTAACCGCATTGGTGGCAATGACTTTACCCCTTACTCTTACTTCCTTACTGTCAATTTTGGCTTCGTTACCTGGCTCCTCAATTACCACTTCCACATCCTCAATATCCCCACAGTATTCCGTTGGTGGGTGATAACGAGAGTCAGATTGAGTAGCAAGCCATTGGTCTATCCCTTCTTGCCAGCGATTTGTTCCATCAGTGGAAACAGGGTCTTCTTCCTTAAAGATAAAATATTCTTTTTCTTCATAGTCACCTCGAGCAACTTGGGCAGGAGTCGCTAATTTGTCTTGTCCCCGACAGAGCTTAAGCATCGCGTGGATTGGATCCTCGCCTGAAGGCTCGGTTCCTCTAATGAAATATTCTGTTCTTAAAGAGAAGTTATCATGAGCCCGATAACCAGAAACAGCATCTACTTCGGCGGTCACCACTCCACTAGGAACGGAAAAGCCGATATTAGGCTTATCTTTTAAAGCTGCCAAAATAACCCGTCGCCAAATTGGTGCCGCTCCCGAAATCCCTGAAGCCACTTGTGTCATTGGCGTATTATCATTGTTTCCCACCCAGACACCAGCAACGATTTGAGGCGTCCAACCAATCGTCCAGTTATCTCGCTTATCATTAGTTGTTCCAGTTTTGACTGCTACCTGTCTTCCGGAAATGGCGAGGGCGCTATGGGCACCAAAAGTAAGTAAACGAGCGTTGTTATCAGAAAGAATATGAGAAATAATAAAGGCTTCTTCAGAACTCAAAACTCGTTTCCCGGTAACGGGCTTGTACTCTTCCAAAACCCGTCCATTATTGTCCTCAACCTTAAGAATTGAAATTGGCTCGACTCTTAGACCTTCATTAGCAAAAGCAGAATAGGCTTGGGCTAATTCCAATAAGCGAACCTCGCCCCCTCCCAAAGTCACTGACAGTCCTAAGCGCCTTAGATTTTCTTTTGTGGGTTCAAGAGTGGATAAGCCCATTTCATAACCAGTGGCTAACATGTTTTTTAAGCCAACTTTGGCCAACATTTTCACTGCGGCAACATTGATTGAGTTACCTAAAGCGTATCTTGCCAGAAGAGGACCACGGAATTTACCGTCGTAATTAACTGGTACATAATCAGGCAGCCCTTGACCCCCAGGAAAAACGGTTTGGGTATCCATCAAAAAGGTCGAGGCGGTATAGCCTTGTTTAAGAGCAGTAACATAGGTAACGGGTTTAATCGCTGAACCAGGCTGACGCAAAGAAAGGGTAACGTTAACCTTACCATCATAGTCCGGATCATTGTAGTTTTTAGAGCCAACCATGGCCAAAATTTCCCCGGTTTGGGGGTCCATAACAATGGCAGCACCATTAGTGATGTGAAGATGTTCTACCCCAGCAATTTCTTCAGTAACCGCTTTTTGGGCTTCTTCCTGGATTTGGTAATCCAAGGTCGTGGTCACCTTTAAACCACCTTGCTCAACTACTCTTTGACCGTATCTTTCTTCAAGTTGTTTTTTAACATACATGACAAAATGGGGTGCCTTAAAATTCAGGCCTTCTGCAGCGAATTCTAAGTTTTCAAGTTGTTTCACCGCCTCTTTTTCTTGTTCTTGGGTAATATAACCATCCTCCCGCATTCGACGCAAAACGGTTTCTGTTCGGCCAATATAAGCTTTTGGGTCATCGCCAAAAGGGGAGTAAGTTGAGGGTCGTTGAGGCAAACCAGCCAGCATTGCTGACTCAACTAAATTCAATTCAGCCACTGGTTTATCAAAATATGTTTCCGCCGCCGCTTCAACCCCCCAGGCGGTGCCTCCATAAGGAGACTCGTTAAGATACATTCGCAAAATCTCGTCTTTTGAATAGCGATTTTCTATTTGAACCGCGAGAATAAATTCTTTGATTTTTCGGGGAATTGTTCTTTGGGGAGTGAGGAGAACGTTCTTCACCAACTGTTGAGTTAAAGTTGAGCCTCCTTGAAGACGACGATGAACGATAATATTGTAAATAGCCCGGAAAATACCCGTGGGATCAAAACCACTGTGTTTGTAAAAGTTTTTATCCTCAATGGCAACAGTAGCATTTTTCAAGTGGTCCGGAATATCTTCCAAACTAACCGGTGTTCGTCGTTGGTCAGCAAAAACGTCATAAAGCAATTCGCCATTGCGGTCATAAACTTTGGTGGAAAATCCTTCTCGACGGACAATTTTATCTGGTCGGGGCAAATCCTTGGCATAGAATACAAATAAACCACCGGTTAAAAGGACTAAAGCAATGAAGCCTACAAAAACAAAAAATGCCATTCTTGAAGCCAAAGCACTTCTGTCTTGCCTTCCTAAACGACGATAGGCTCTTAACTGCCTGACTCTTTTTCGCCAAACTCGCTGCCAGCTCATGGAATGATTGTAACAAAAATTCAAAATTTGTGCTAATATTAGGTAGATGGACAAAATTGAAGAAGT
>CAYFXA010000035.1:0-34291 GCA_964347135.1 uncultured Gammaproteobacteria bacterium
CTTTTCTTTGCTGGCCCTAATCACGTTGCCATTCGCGTTGTTGCTTCCCCAGAGGAACATCGCCTAATTACCTCCAAGCCAGAAGAACTTCTGAAAATGAGGGCCGAAGAAGAAGCAAAAGCCAAGGTAGCCGAGAAACCCCTGCTCTAATCTGTTATTATTGAATTGAGATGGACCCAGAGAAGCTTAAAAAAATCTGCTTAGAACTCCTAGACTTCATTAATTATCTTCAACTCCCTGAATGGCCTTTGGAAGCAAGGATTAAACGAGAACAGGCTGAAGCCAGAATTGCCAATTTTCTTGATTTGGATCCCAAAGACCCTCAGTTTTTGGAAAAGGCAAGGGAAGAAATTAACAAAATCCTTGACGGAGAACTAAAAATAGAAAGTGTTCCTAGAAATTTAGATGAACTTGTTAGAATCCACGAAGAACACAAAGAGGAATTAAAAAAACAAAGAGAAAAGTCTTTAAAAAGAACCTATCCCACTCTCAGCGAGCAAGCCAGAAATGCCCTTCAATTAAAATATGCTAATGATTTACTTGAACAACTTAAAAAAAGCGAAAAACAACTCCCTGAAGAAGAAAGAATCTTGACTCAAACCCCAGAAAATTTGGCAAATGTCAGTCAACAAATAGCTGATGAACTAGCACCCATTCTACCTCAAACCGCCAGAATAAAAGGGCCAGGGGCTCTAACAAAAGATGAATACCGAGAAACCCTTAAAGCAAAACAGCCCAGGATTAAGCAAATTCTTGAACAAAGAGGAGTCTCCCAACCCGAAAAAGTTGCCCAAATTTTTATTGACCAGGCAGAGGAAAAAAATCTCCCTCTTGCTCAAGAAGTAGCGGCCACACCCCGCTCTTTTGCCAAAGAAGTCCCCTTTCCACCCAAAAAGATAACCCCAAAGGATTTAGTTCTTCCTCAAGAAGTAGCAACTAAATTAGCAGAACCAGAAGGGATTGCTTTTGTTTCGGCTTACACTGTTCTTCAGCCTCAGGCAACAACCGCCTTAGCTCAAAAAGCAATCTTTGCTCCTCCAGTAATGGTGCTTAAAGCGGCTGCCAGTGAAGCTACCCCAGAATGGCAAGAAATGATTAGAAAAGGAGTTTTTGTTGAAGACATTGAAGCTACGATTCAAGGATACAGAAAAGCTGGTCTTCCTGAAGACCACCCTGTTATTCAAAGCTTGGAAGATAAAAAAGCGAGATTTCTTGCCCAACAAAAAAAAGAAGTTGTTAGAGATGGAAAAGTTTTTTACAGAGACAGACTGGCAACAAGAATTCTCAAGCGTCATTATCTCCACGCCAAGCGCACTGGTCAACTCGAATTAACTGACAAAGAAGCCGGTCTTCCTTTTCAGACATCTCCCCCTCCTTTATGGTCAAAAAAAGAAGGTTACTCTTGGCAACTCCGTCAATTTCTTAATGCCACTGGTTCTGGCACCCGTTTTTACGAACCAGTGAATGTAATGCCAGGAAGAAGTTTAATTCGGTTTACTTTACCCGACAGAATCGTAAAAAGAGTTACTTTCGGGCGTTTTGAATCATTCGGAGCAATCAAAACAACTATTTATAAAAAAACAGTTGGAAGAGCTGTTAGTTTTTTTGGTAAAAAACTCGCCAAAACCGCTATTGGTAAGGCGGTTAAAGCTGGGGCTAAGAAAGCGGTCACCTGGGTTGCTACTAAAGTTGGAGTTCAGGCAGCGGTAACAGCAGCGGGGGTAGCCACGGCCGAGGTATCTTTTGGGGTCAGTCTTCTTATCGCTGCGGCTGTAAATTTAGCCATTGAAATTGGTGGCAAAATCATTGGCAAAGCCTGGGATGCAATCAAAAGCATCATCAGGGATCCAGAAAAATCAGCAGTCGCTCTTATTGGTGGAATAGCCTTCATTGCCCTTTTTCCAGGCTCAATTCTTTCGGGAATAATAGGTGCTGGAGCAAGTGTCATTGGTGGCTTGGGTGTTATCAGTTGGGGTGCTGCCAGTGCCGGAGCGATTACCAGTGGTCTTGCAGCCAAAATCGTGGCTTTTTTTGCGATTTTAGCCACCCTTCCCATAACCTTGCCCATTGCTTTGTTTATAGGAGTAGTAATCACCACCCTCTCTGCCATCACCATTTTCATTGTTATTACTACTGCTGGTGCCTTCATTCTTCCGGTTGGCCCAACAGAAGTAATTGAAGATTTTCCTGCACCAGCTACCCCACCCACTATTCCGCCACCATCTGGTTTGGTTTTTCGTTGGCCCGTGGACTCGCCTTTCCATTGTTCTTCAAATTATGGTTATCGAAAACTCACCATCGCGGGGAAAACAACCTGCGATTACCACGAAGGCATTGATATCCCTGCTTCCACTGGCGCCCCAGTTTATTCAACAGCTGAAGGAGAAGTAGCGGGTTTGGGCTATCACAGTGGCTACGGCACCTATATCGTTGTTAAACACAACGGCCTCTACAGTTTTTATGCCCACCTTTTAGCCACGGCTACTTCCGTGGGAGCTGAAGTAGGCCGATCAACGGTCATTGGCTATGTTGATGACACTGGTTATTCTACTGGTGCTCACCTCCACTTTGCTTTCAGTTCTTGTGGCAATGTCCCCAGTTGCTTTGCCGACGGCAATTTGACACCCGATCCCTGTAATTATGTTTCTGATGCTAACCCTATTTGTCCTTATGACTGTGGCTATCATGATAGAGCCACTGGTTGTCCAGGAATATGAGAAAAATAATAAACTTTTTTAAACAATATTGGCTTTTTATCCTGCTGGCAACGGTAGTAGCAATGCTTTCAATATTGTGGCTAAACCAAAGAATTAAGCGTGAGGAACCTTTAGTCCCAGGCCCAACTCCGACTGGAGTTTTACCTCACCCTCAATCAAAATTCAGTCAACTTTTAGGGGAAGGTCTCTATTACAATGTTCTTTTTTCCGAAACCGAGTTTGCCAAAATACCCCGAACCCTACCCGTTTACCAAACCAAAAAATTCACCAAAGAAGAAATAATTTCCCGTCTTAATAAAACAATCCTTGGCCTGGGTCTCTCCACCGATCCTGAAGAACAACAAAGACCAGATGGAAAGTATCTTATTTGGCGCCAAGAAGAAAATTATTTGGGTGCTAATGTTTCCTCCGGGCAATTTACGTTCTCAGGCAAAATGAACCTCAGCGCCTCACCCGAATCGCAAGTCTTTAGCTCTTCCCAAATCAAAAATCTCATCAAAGAAAAATTAATCTCTTGGGAATTGATTTCTGAAGAAGCAAAAATCAAAGAAATAAAGGGGTTTGGTGTAGCTGGTTTGGAACTAATTCCTGTTACTGACCTTAGCCGAGCAGTTGTTTTCCAAATTATTATTGAACCCGATTTTGAAGGCTATCCTTTAATCGGCTTAGGACCAGCAAGAAATCTAATTGAAGCAAAAATTAATAATCAAGGCGTCTTGCTTTCTCTTTTCTTTAATCTTCACCAGGTGAATAAAGAAACGGCTAATAATTATCCCGTTAAGTCTTTTGAAGAAACGGTCAGAGAAATTAAAAATGGTCAAGCCCAAGTCATTCAAGTTTTAACATCAAAACAAACAGAGCGCTCCGCTCCTTCTCTTGAAGAAATCTTATCAGTTAAATTCTCCTCTATTTCCCTTGCTTATTACGAAACCACTGAAGTCCAAGAATACTATCAACCAGTTTTTCTTCTTAAAGGAAATATTACTTTAAAAGAAGGAGAAATTCTTCAAGCTTTTTTCATCTTGCCAGCTATTTCAGGGGAATATCTGAAACCCTAGTTTACTCCTGAACCCTGACCGGCATGATGATGTGAAGATAGGATTTGTCGTTGGTTAAAGTAAAAACTCCGGGATTTAAAGAACCCGTCATTTCCAAATTAATTCGTTCACTTTCAACCACTCCAAGAAGATCAAGCAGATAACGCGAATTAAAGGCAATTTTGCTACTGGGGCCAGTAACTTTAGCTTCTAAGCGGGCTATGTTTCGACCCACTTGAGCAGTATTAGCCATAATTTCCAATCCCTTTTTATCAACTTGAAAACGAACAACGTTGGCTGCTTCTCGAGCAAAAATGGCTGCCACTCTTACTCCCCTTGTCAATTCAGCTACATCAATGGTTAAACTCGTTTTCCCTTTACTGGGAATGATTTTCTCGTAATCAGGATATTTACCTTCAATCAAACGAGAAACAACTTCTGCATCGGGAGTGGAAAAAATGGCTTGATTAGCTTTTTTAGTAATCGTCAAGCCAATATTTTTCTCTTGTTCTGTCTCGCCCATGGTTCGAGCTAATTCCATCAAAGTTCGGGAGGGAATAATCAAACCTTTCTTCAATTCTTTTGACTCTTTTATTCCTTTGGTAGTTGGTATCCTCTTTAAACTTAAACGATAACCGTCGGTGGCAACAAGAATCAAGTTTTGGCCTTTGACAATCAATAAAACTCCGGTTAAAACGGGCCGGCCTTCATCTTGAGCAGCCGCAAAAGCAACTTGATTAATCGCCTGAATTAAACTAGCAGAAGCAAAACTGAGATCAGGTTTTCCTTTAACTGATGGAATTTGAGGAAATTCGGTTGCGGCTAAACCATTGAATTCGGCTTGATAAGAACCACAATTCACTAATAAATTATTTTCTCTTGCTTCCAGCCTAACCTTTTCAGCTGGCAAAGAAGCAATGAATTCAGAAAAAACCCTGGCCGGAACAGAAATCGTTCCTTCCTTCTCAACCTTTGCTCCCAACCAATAATTAATTCCTGTTTCCAAATTTGTAGCAGAAAGCTTAAGCCTTCCTTGGTCAGTGGTAAGAAGAATATTGCTTAAAACCGGTAATTGGGTTCGACTGGCAACAGAACGACTGGTAGTCGCTAACCCTCGGGCAAGATTTTCTTGAAGAACAGAAAGTTTCATCTATAGGTTTTCCTCAATTTTACAACTTTTTGTTTTAAAACTCAATCTCGTTTTTCCTATTTCGAATTTATGAGAAACAAACTTCCTCAAATATATCTATTTGAGGTATTAAGGATTATCCACTTTAATATGAGATTTTGAAAAAATAGCATAATCCTTAATAGTTTATTTAATAATTTGTTGTAGTTGTTGTTCTGTTAATAAGTGAATATCTTTCCAAAAACAAAATCGATTTTCGGTTTTTCTTCTTGTTCAAATCTTGGTTAACAATTTTCATTTTTAAGTGGATAAGTTGATAATTGAAATTTATTATCCATAAAGCTTTTGTTTTATCCCCACGATATCCACTCGTAAATCCTCTGAATCAGGCAGAAGTTTAGTAATTTTTTCCACTCCGTACATAATGGTTGTGTGGTCACGGTTGCTTAAAAACTGGCCAATTTCCATTAAAGGCATTTTCAATTCGGTTCGAAGAAGGTACATTAAAACTTGGCGAGCATGAGCCAATTTTTTTGGACGCCTTGGGCCAAGTAAATCCTTTTTTTTAAAATTATAAAAACTGGCAACAGCAGCCAAAACTTCTCTTGGTTTAACCAATCTTTTTGGCATTGATTCGGCATTGGTTGTTCCTAAAAGAGCAGAAGCCAAATCAGGTGTTAAAGGCTCTTTTTTGGTTTTGGCTTCAGTGGCAAGGCGAACAAGGAAACCTTCTAATCTTCTGGTTGAGGTAATGTTGCCAGCGATTAATTGGGCAATATCCATGGGCAACTTGATTCCCCTTTGTTGAGCTTTGATTAAAACAATCGCCGTTCTTAGCTCAAAATCAGGGTCTTGGATATCAATCGTCAAACCACCCTCAAATCGAGAACGGAGTCTATCTTCAAGATTGTTAATTTCATCAGGGCGTCGGTCAGAAGTAAGAACAATCTGGCCACCAGCTCGCCAAAGGGCATTAAAAGTGTGGAAAAATTCTTCCTGGACCGTGGTTTTGCCAGCAATAAACTGGATGTCATCAATTAATAATACTCGAGCCGAACGATATTTGTCTTTAAATTGTTTGGTGGTTTTTTTCCGAATGGCGTCAACGATTTCAGTGGTAAATTCCTCACCCATACAGTAAATGATATTGATTCGAGGACGACGCTCCAGAATATCGGCGCCAACCGCTTGCATCAAATGGGTTTTGCCCACCCCAACCCCGCCGTAAAGAAAAAGAGGGTTGTAGGCTTTACCGGGTGAGTCTGCCACAGCCCTAGCAGCAGCATGAGCCATTTGGTTGGTAGCATTAACAGCAAAAGTTTCAAAATTAAAATCAGATCGTAAGCCCGCCCGAATAATGGCTTCTTGGATTGATGGTTTTTTAGGTTCTTCCTTTTCAAAAAGAGTGCCTTTTTCCACTTCTTTAGTTGTTTTGGTTTTTTTGGGTTGCTTAACCACAAAAGTTAAATCATTTTTCTTTTTCGTGGTTTTATCCAGAGCTTCTTTAATCAAGCCATAATAGCGGTTTTCGATGGTATCTTTAATAAAAGCTGAAGGAGAAGCAATTTCAATTATTTGGTGATTCTTGTCAACTTCTTTGATTTTATTGATGAATGTTTGGGGAAACCAAGTGGCAAAATTAGCTGAAGAAAGAGAAAGTTTTAAATTTTCTAAAACGGTTTGCCAGAGTTTATCTTTGTCCATGTTAAAAGTGAACAATCACGGGGCAGAAGTAGATCTATTTAAACAACTTATCCACAGATTGTCAAGAAGCAAAATCCTCTTGTTTCTTGAATTTTTTCCGTGTATCCTAATAACATGCCAAAACGAACTTATCAACCAAAAAAGAAAAAAAGAAAAAGAACTTGTGGCTTCCGCAAGCGAATGCGCACTCCTGGTGGTAGAAATATTATTAAAAAACGGCGCGCTAAAAAAAGAAAGCGCTTGAGTGCCTAAATGTTACCCAAAAAACACAGGCTTCCCTTAAGAACCGAGCTAAATCAGGTTAAAAAGAAAGGAACTCTTATTCAAGGGAAGTTGTTTAGTTTGTTAGTTAGGCGCCAGTCTAAAAAAAATCAATCCTCACGGCTCGGTTTTATTATTTCCACAAAGATTCATAAAAAAGCGGTTAAAAGAAATAGGGCTAAGAGATTATTGAGCGAAGCAGTTATCAGTTTATTTCCTGAGATGAAGGAAGGTTTCGACATCGTCTTTTTGGCAAAGAAAAGGATTATTGAGGCAAATCCCGAAGAAATAAAAAAAGAGGTTAGAGAGCTTTTTAAAAAAGCGGAAATGGTGAGTTAAGTGAGAAAATTAGCCCTTTCATTAATTAGAGCTTATCAAAAATCTTGGCTTTTTCGCTCCCCTGTTCTAAAGTTTTTGTTTTTGTCAGACGCTGCTTGTCGTTTTCGACCAACTTGTTCTGAATACACTTATCAAGCCATAAAACGCTATGGTATAATTCGAGGCAGCTTTTTGGGCTTAAAAAGAATTATAAAATGCCACCCTTGGAGTAAGGGAGGTTTTGATCCAATCAAATGAGAGAACTCTGGCATCTAATTTTATACCAGCCTTTAGTTAACGCTCTGATTTTTCTTTATCAGTTGCTTTTCCAAAATTTTGGTTTGGCAATTATTGTTTTGACAGTAGGAATTAGACTCCTTCTTTTGCCTTTGACCCTTTCTTCAATGAGGGCTACCACGAAAATGAGAGAATTGGCACCCGAATTGGAAAAACTGAAAAAGAAACACGGTAAGGATAAACAAGCCTATGCCAGGGCCCAAATGGATCTTTATAAACAGCGCGGGGCTAATCCAGCAGCTGGCTGTCTTCCCCAAATTGTTCAATTAATTGTTTTAATTGCTCTTTACCAGGCTTTTATCCAGGTTTTGCGAGTTGATGGCGATGTTATTCAGAAACTGAATGAAGTCCTTTACCCCCAATTACAATTGGCACCAGAAACAGTAATCAATACTAAATTCTTGTACTTAGATTTGGGCAGACCTGATGTTTTCAACCTTCCCGGAATCCCAATTCCCTTGCCTGGCTTCTTTTTGTTAGCCGCAGCGCTTGTTCAGTTGGTTTCTTCAAAAATGATGATGCCAGCGGTTGCCGCTGCTCAAAAAGAAGCTGCCAAAACTCCGGGTAAAGCCGATGACATGGCAACGTCAATGCAAACACAAATGACCTACATGTTTCCCTTACTAACCATCCTTATTGGTTATTCTTTTCCTTCTGGTCTGGTTGTTTATTGGTTCACTTTTTCTCTTTTAATGGCAGTTCAGCAATATTTTATTGGTGGTTGGGGTGGACTTGAACCATGGCTAAGAAAACTGAAACTCAAAAGATAACTAAAATCAAAAAGGTTGTTAAAGAGCTTCTTGATAATCTCGGAGTTAAAACAAAGATAAAAATTACTTCAGAGGAAGGTGTCTATCAAATTCAATTAGAAACCGATGATCCTGGTATTTTGATTGGTTATCATGGCGAAACTTTAAGATCTTTGCAAAGAATCATTGCCATGATTGTTTATCGGCAAACGGATGAATGGCTAAGAATAACGGTCAATGTTGGTGACTATCGTCAACGCCGTCAAGAAATTTTGGAAAAAATGGCTTTGGTTGCTGCTCAAAAGGCTCGTTTTTCCAAAAAAGCGCAGAGCTTGCCACCAATGCCAGCTGGAGAAAGAAGAATTATTCATATGGTTTTAGCTGAAGAAACTGATGTTGAAACCCTTTCTGAAGGAGAAGGAAGAAACCGGTATGTAGTTATTCGTTTGAAGACATGAAGCTTCATCGTCAACTATTTTGGTTGCTTATTTTTCTCTTGCCTGTTCAACTCGGTCGTCATTTTTGGCCTGAATGGACAAAAGTTTTAGGTTTACCCGTTGATTATTTGTCTCCCACGCTTTATTTAACCGACCTTTTAGTCATTGTCCTTTTGCTTTTTTGGTGGCTAGACAAAAGAAAGAGATTAAAACTTAAGGTTTTTAAAGAAATAATTAAAAAAAACTGGTGGCTTTTCGCAGCATTCATTTTTCTATCGGTTAGTGCTTTTTTAGCTGAGAACAGAGGAGCCGCTTTTTACAAGTTAATAAAGATTTTGGAATTTGGTTTTTTAGGACTATACATTATCAAAGAAAAGTACACCGTTGATGAGATTCGTTATCCTCTAAGTGGCGCCGTGATTTATAGTTCTCTAATTGCTTTAGCTCAATTTGCAAAGCAAGAAACCATTGGTGGTGTTTTTTGGTGGTTAGGAGAAAGGACTTTTAACCTAATTACTCCCGGGATTGCGAAGGCAATTGTGAGCGGGCAACTGATTCTCCGACCGTATGCCACTTTTCCTCATCCCAATGTTCTCGCAGGTTTTATCTTGGTTTCATTAATTTTGATTGGAGCAAAAAATAAAAAGCAAGGATTTAAGAGAATCTTAAGATTGACAGCCCAAGTTTTGGGCGGAATAGCGATTCTTCTTTCTTTTTCGCGCGCCACTTGGTTGATTGGTTTGTTATTGGGTTTTGGTTTGATAATTCGGAGTTTGAGGGAGTGGAAACAAAGGATTATTGGGTTAATTCTGCTTTTGGTATTTGTTATTGGATTTTATTCTCGTTTTGCTTTACCACTTTCCGGGCAAGAAACCATTACTCAGCGTTTTTCTCTTGGTTCAATCGCTGTCAAGATGGTAAAGGGTAATCTTTTAGCAGGAGTTGGTCTTAATAATTTTATTCCCCGACTGCCTGATTACTGGCAACAATTTGGCATGACCTATTGGCTTCAGCCAGCTCATAATATCTATTTGCTAATAGCAGCAGAAACTGGTTTGGTAGGTTTACTAATTTTTTTATGGTTTTTAATTTTGACTTTTAGGAAATTATTAGTGACTAAGCGTCAAGCATTAATTGCGGCGCTTTGTGTTGCTCTATTGCTTAGTCTTTTTGACCACTATTGGCTAACCCTTCAACAAACTCAACTTTTATTGGTGGTCATTTTTGGTTTATCATGGAAACAATGAATCTTTCCCAAAAGGTTGCTTTTAATACGGTTGTCCAAATTCTGACTAAAGGAATTACCGTTATCTTTGGTCTTTTGGTCACGATTCTTTTAACCAATTACTTAGGGCGTGAAGGGTTTGGGAATTATATGTATGTTATTGCCTTGGCGGTTATCTTTGGTGCTTTTGCAGATTGGGGAACAGCAACAATCGGGGCACGGGAGGCGGCAAAAGAAAAAGAAAGAGAAAGCAGAGCCTTAACAAACATTTTCCTGGTAAGGTTAATCCTTTCTCTATTTGCTGCTTTATTAATGGTGCTGGGAGCAATGGTTATTCCTCTTCAGACAACTAATCCCCTTTTGGTTCGGAAAGCCATTATGCTTGGTTCTTTAATCCTGATTCTTAACACCGTTAAAGCATCCCTGTATGTTATTTTTCAGACCAAACTCCAACTCCAAAAACAGAGCGTAGTTGACGTTACTATTAGCCTTTTAATTCTTTTGATTTCTTTGTTTTTCGTAAGACAGCAATTAGGGCTGATTCCCCTGATTAGCGCTTTTATCTTGGCTAATTTAGCGGGGATTATTATTAGTCTCTTTTTGGCGATTAGGACCATTGAATTTGATTGGCGAATTGATAAACGGTTTATTAGGCGATTACTAACAGAGTCTTTTCCGATGGGAGCAATATTGTTAATTTTTACTATTGATAACAAAATCGACACCGTTATGCTGGGTTCTATTAAGGGAAGCGGGGCTGTGGGTATTTATGCGATTGCCTATCGGATTTACGACGTTTTAATATTAGGCGCTGCTTACTTCATGTTCACGCTTTTGCCCGTTCTTTCCCGCCATTCAGATTTAACTAGGTGGAGAGAAAAGCTAAAAAAGATTTATCAGAAGTCATTTGATTTTATGTTTTTAATGGGAATAACAGTGGTAGTTGGTATTTGGGTTTTTGCTCCTCTGGCAGTTAAATTAATCACTCAAAGAAAATTTCTTGAATTCAGTGACTCGATTGTTGTTCTACGATTGCTTGGGTTCGCTCTTTTCTTAGCCTATTTCAATCATTTAACCGGCTACACCATTGTTGCTTTAGGTAAACAGCGTCGCTATTTCTTCATTGCTTTAGGAGCTTTAATTTTTAATGTAGTTACTAACGCTTTAGTTATTCCTAAGTTTTCTTATTATGGGGCGGCTGTAGTTACTATTCTTACCGAGGGCCTGGTTTTAATTATTACTTCTGTTTTTGTTTTTCGTTTGTTAGGATTTCTTCCCTCGCTTTTTCAATTTCCCAAAACCGTGATTGAGTTTATTAAGAATCGTGGTAAGATTTTTTAAAATGGAAAAGCAACTGCGTGTTTTTGCTGATGGTGGTGCGCGGGGAAACCCAGGTCCAGCGGCAATAGGATTTGTTGTCAAGGATTCATCAGGAAAAATCATTCACCAACAAGGAAAATACATTGGCAAAACAACCAATAATGTGGCCGAGTATCAAGCGGTGATTGGGGCTCTTAAATGGATTAAGGAAAATTTTGAACTACCTATTGGTAGGCTTCAGTTTTTCCTTGATTCCAAACTGATTGTTAATCAACTTAATGGGTTATTTAAAGTCAAAGAAATCAAGATGAGAAATTTAATTATCGAAGTCCGTCATTTAGAAAGAGAGATTGGTGGTAATGTCTCTTATCAATTTGTATCGCGACAAAAAAATTTATTGGCAGACGGTTTAGTCAATCGAACTCTCAACAAAACCGGACGGCGGGGGACACTTTAATTCAAAGGTTGCAAGTCCCGATTGAAAATCGAGACGCAGTTCCCGACAAAAGTCGGGAATAGCACAACCGCGAAGAAAGGGTCCACTGAAAGGGGACACTTTAATTAATTAAACTAGTTGTCAAACCACTAAATCCTTTTCATGTGCGCTGTTATAATTTTTTCTATGGGTTTGTTTGTTGAATAAAAAGCAATTTTTGATTATGATGACATTAGTCATTAATACATGGCAGAAAAATTTTTTCACAAATCTAAAAACAGTCAAGACACACCGCTGGTTTTAGTTGCCGGTGGAGCTGGTTTTATTGGCTCGTTTCTTTGCGAATTACTTCTCGAACAAAATTGTCGGGTTGTATGTTTAGATAACTTGGTTACGGGAACTAAAAAAAACATAAAAAGCTGCTTGGAGAATCCCAACTTTTTATTAATTGACCAAGACCTAAACAAACCGCTTGATTCAAAGCTTGGTGGACTTGACTACATCTTCCATTTAGCTGGATTGGATGTTTATGTTTCTGGAAAAGACCTTTCTTTTGAAACGCTTTTAGCCAATGTTTCTGGAACAACCAATCTTTTGAAATTGGCAAAAAAAACTAACGCCAAATTTCTGCTTGGTTCCAGTCCTCAAGTTTTTCAAGCGAAAGTAGCCACTCAAAAATTAGGAGAATATTTTGGCAAAGGCCCAGCAGGAGAGATGGCTAGTTTCGCAGAAGCCAAGCGGTCAGCTGAAGCTTTAACAACCGAATACATGGAAAGAGAAAAAATTGATGCCCGAATTGCTCGAATTAATTGGGCCTATGGACCACGGATGAATTTAAGGACTGGAGGAATTTTGGCTCGGATGATTAAGCAAGCAGCGAAGGGTGGACCGCTTACCATACCCGGAGATGGTTCCCAAAAAATTCAACCAACGTTCGTGAGCGATGTTGTTTATGGTCTTACCAAAGCGATGTTTAGTTCCGGGACCGCTGGAAAGATTTATAATTTAATTAATCCTGAAAAAGAAACAATTCTATCTATTGCTCATCGACTTCAAGGATTAACTGGCCAGGACCTGGAAATTGAGTATGTGGCCAGAGAAGAATTGTTGGGATTGGAAAAAGAGTTAACCGGTCAAACACATCTTGATTGGCAGCCCAAAGTTGGCCTCAATGAGGGCTTGAGGCAAACGCTTATCTATTTTCAAAAGGAAATTAAGAAACCGGTTAAGGATAAGCCAGAGGTTGACAAAAAGATAGTTAGAAAAAGAATTGAAAAAAAAGAAGAAGGCAAGTTTGGTAGTTATAAAAAGTTAATTGCTGGTTTAGTTGCAATAATTTTATTGGTAGTTCTTTATCTTCCAGGCGCTTTACTCTTTAACAGTCTCTTGGGTATTAGAAATCTTCATTCTGCTTACCAAAACGCGGTAGCGGGAAATTTTTCCCAAACAGCCAAATCAGCAAAGTTGTCGGAAGGGGACTTTGGTCGAGCCCAAAAAAATCTTCAGTCACTTGGGTCAATTTTAGATGCTTTTGGTCAAAGCAGCCTTCAAAATAAAGTGGAGACTTACTTGACTATTGGCTTGCAAACGGGCAGGGGAGTAGAAAAATTGGGTGAAGTTGCTGAGAATGCCAGTCGAATCAGTCGGGCTATTCTTCAAGACGAACCAGCTGATATTGAACAATTAACTTCAGAGATGAGCACTGACCTTGATTCGGTCTACCAACAATTTTCTCATCTTGAGGGCCAGTTGAAGCTGAAACCGGACGCTCGTCAGTTTATAGACAGATTTGATAACAAATTGGTTAGTAATTTAACCACGGCCAGGGAAATGCTTTTAGAAGCGAAAAAGGGAGTTCTTCTTCTGCCAGATTTGGTTGGTGTTTATGGAAAAAGGACCTATCTAATTCTCTTTCAAAATAATATGGAACTAAGAGCTACAGGGGGATTTATTGGTTCTTTTGCTCTGGCCACTTTTGATAGAGGCAAATTGATCGATTTTCAAATACTGGATGTTTACTCAGTCGACGGCCAGCTGAGGGGACACGTTGAGCCTCCCGAGCCAATTCTTCGTTATCTTGGGGAAGCAGGTTGGTATCTCCGTGATTCCAATTTTAGCCCTGATTTCCTTGTTTCTGCTTTAAGGGCGAGTTGGTTTTTAGAGAAGGAAATCGGAAAAAAAGTTGATGGTGTGGTGGGGATAGATTTGTTTTTAGCCCAAAGGATTTTAAGAGCCGTTGGCCCAGTTGATTTAGTTGACTATCAGGAGAAAATAGATGCTGATAATTTGTTTGAAAGAACTGAATACCATGCTGAAGTTAATTTCTTTCCTGGATCGTCTCAAAAAAAAGACTTTATTGGAGCAGTAGCTAATGCCCTTTTTGAAGAAGTCTGTCGGGCTGATGAGAAAGAGTGGTTGGTAATTGGTCAAGCTCTTTATCAATCATTAAAATCCAAGGATTTACTGATTGCGCTTAATAATCAAGAGGCGGCAAAAATTTTAACTGATTTGGGTTGGGATGGAAGCTTGAGAAGAGTCCAGTGCGAAATAGAAAACGGGAAATGCTTAGTTGATTATTTAATGATTGTTGAATCGAATTTTGGGATTAACAAGGCTAACTATTTTGTAAAAAGGAATGTAACTCACCAGGTTAATTTTGATTCAAAAGGAAGAGCGAAAGAGACTTTGAGAATCGATTATCATAACCAAAGCAAATCTGAGATTTTCCCTGCCGGTACGTACAAAAACTATTTACGAATTTTAACCCCAAATGGAACAAGACTCCAAACGGTTTTAATTGATGGTAGGGAATTGGAAACAGAGAAAATTGATGAAACGGAAATTAGCGAAAGGACTTCTTTTGGTTTTTTGGTTGAAGTGCCGATTCAAACAAAAAAAACGGTTGAGATTAGTTATAGATTAGCAGAGAAACTGGCCATTGGGCCAGGCAATCGCTATTTACTTTACTTGCAAAAGCAGCCAGGGATTGAAGATGAAGTGTTTAATTTATGGTTAGTTCCCCCAGCTAAAGCGAACGTAGTTGCCACCCAGCCAGAATCAAGTTTTGCTTCTGGTTTAGTTGTTTTTGCTCCTCAATTTAATCAGGATTTGGTTTTTGAGGTTTCTTTTTAATTCATTGGTTGCAAGGAGGGAGGATTTAATTCTTGTTTTCAGGCTGAGAGGATGTTAAGCTAATAAACTGCAATGGCAAAAAAAGATGAGCTAAAATTAACTGCCGAAAAAAGAAAAGTTCTTGGGCGAAAGACAAAAATATTGCGCCAAGAAGGAATCTTGCCAGCCAACATCTACGGTAAGAAAATAAAGTCATTAGCAGTCCAAACTGACTTAAAAGCTTTTCTTGCTGCCTTTAAAAAAACAGGGGAGACAAGCGTTGTTAAACTTAAAGTAAAGGGAGAAAAGAAATTTCGCCCTGTTCTCATTCATAATGTCCAATTTGATCCTGTTTCTGATCAACCTCTTCACACTGACTTCTATCAAGTTGATTTGAAGGAAAAAGTGACGACCGAGGTCCCAATTGAACTGGTTGGGGAATCACCCGCAGCAAAAGAAAAGTTGGGTATTTTGATACAGCCGTTGACCGAAGTGGAAGTCGAGGCTTTGCCAACCGAACTTCCTGACAAACTTGAACTCGACATTTCAGGCTTAAAAGAAGTTGGTAATGTGGTCACCGTTGCCGACCTAAAGGTGCCAGAAAGGGTCAAAGTATTAACTTTGAAAAAAGAGGTTTTGGCGAAGATTGAGCCTTTAGCTGAAGAAGAAGTGGCCCCACCAGCCGAGGAAGAAGTACCTGAAGCAGAAGTGCCAGAAGAAGAAAAGCCGCCTGAGGAAGAAGCTAAAGCACCAACCGAAGAAAAGAAGCCTCTTGAGGAAGAAAAGCCGACCAAGGAAAAACTAGGCAAAGAAAAAGGTAAAGAAGAAAAGCCAAAAGAGAAGTAACTTATTGACTTGTTTTGTAACTAAGTCTTCTGAAGATTAGAAATCCCGCTAAAAACAACGAGCTTCCTAATATTAAGAGAATGAATGTGGGTGTGGTAACACCCGCATTGATTGTGGCGGCGTCAGTTGCTTGGGCCCGCACGGGTTGAGGGAAAAGAAGAAAGGAAATTAAAGGTAAAAAGATAAATAGTTTTTGTTTCATAAATCTATTCTATGAAGACAATGGGGGACTGTCAAGCGGGAGATTGACCTCTCTTTAGAAAATGTTTAAAATTCAATCAGTGCCAGAAGAAATAAACCCAACCGAAAAACCACTTGAAATTAAAGAAGATGTTTCCCAACCAGTTGAAGAAAAACACTGGCTTAAACCCCTTTTGTTTTTGTTATTAGGAGTAGTTGTAGCCACAGCCTTTTTTTTCGCTGGGTATCAACTTGGTCAAAAACAAGCTCAACTTGTTACCCAGCCAACTCCAACACCAGTTGCATCACCGACCCCTGTTGAAGCGGGAAGTTATCGAATAGCTGGCATAGATTTAACGATTGATAAGGCTTTGAGAGTGGAGCGAGACATTGAAAAAGATTTGTTGGTTTTATCAGTGACGTTTGCGGCAAACGAAGAGTGTCCTTTGCCAGGAGGGGCGGTTTGTGGTTATGACACACGGCGGTTTAGGTTGGTTGACGACGAGAGATATGTTCAAGACATGCTTTTTTCCTATCCTACAATTGAATACCTAACTACCAATCCAATTTCTCAGAGAATTTTGAAACTTGGAGAAAAAGATAGAGGAGAGGTTTTTTTTGAAATTTCTAAAGAAAAGAATAAATTTTTCCTAACTTATTCTTTGGCAGGAGAAACGACCGAGCAAATTTTAATTGAACCTGAGTTATTTGATCCTAGCTGTGTTGAAAAAGAAACTGGTGACGAAATGACTCTTTCTGAAGCAAAAGAAATTGCCTTGAAAAGCGAGTGCGCTGAGGAAGGGAATCTTACAGGCAGATATTTCTGCAATGAAAATACCGGAACCTGGTGGTTAGATTTGGATATTGATAAACCAGGTTGTGCTCCAGCTTGTGTGGTTGATGTTTCAACTGGAGAAGCGGAAATTAATTGGCGGTGTACGGGTTTGATTCCCGAATAGAACTCTCAATTTTCCAATATTTCTTCCATTTCTCTTGTCAATTCGTAATTAGGGTCTAATTCAATCGCTTTTTCAAGATATTCCTTAGCCTCCTCGGTTTCATAAAGTTTGTAATGAAGATAAGCGAGTTGGAGGTAACCATCGCGATAGTCTGGTTTTTCTTCAATAACTTTCTCCCAAGCAGCAATTAATCTCTTAATATCTTTGGGGTCGGAATAATATTTTTTTTGCCAAAGTTCTTTGGGTTGGGGATTGGTTTGTTTACCCAAGACTAGGCTATTTGTTTGAAAGATTTGTCTTTCAGCCAAAAAAAGGGCTTTTTCTGCTTCTTCAAATTGGTTATTGGCTAGAAATTCTTCGGCGAGTTTAATTTGTGCCTGAGAATCATTAGGGTCTCTAAGCAATTTTTCTTTAGCCCGCCAAAAATCATCTTGAGAAACAAAAAAAGAGCCGATGAAAAGGAGAATAAGTAAAGCCACTCCTGCTGGTGCGCCCCAACGCCGTGCCGCTCGAGACGCCCGGTGCTCGCTTAGTTTTCTAGCCTCAACAACTTTGTCACTCACCCAGGGTTTGACATTCTTGATAGGCTGAAGAAGCAGTTGTTTACTGGGTTTTTTTACCTTGGCCATTTTTCAATCATTAAAGCTTCGCCATGCTCAGGAAGGCGTTGATAAATTTCCTCGGTTATAAAAGGCATGAAGGGATGAAGCAGTTTCAGGCTCGTTTCGAGCACATTAAGCAAGGTTGGCTGAGCCTCGTCTCGACGCTTCTTACTCATTTCAAGATATTTATCGCAGAAAGTGTGCCAAAAAAATTGATAAATTTCTTCTGCGGCTAAATCAAAACGATAGCGGTTAATCAAACTCGTTGCTCTCTTAGTAGTTTTTTCCAATTCTTTTAAAATCCACTGATCATCTTTGTGTTTTTTACCTTTCTTAGTCTTGCCTTGATAAGACAGAACGAACCGACTAGCATTCCAGATTTTATTAGCAAAATTGCGGTAGGCGATGACCTTATTTTCCTCAATCTTCAGATCATTTCCTGGAGGATTGCCAACAACAAGAGCCATTCTAAGGGCATCGGCACCATGTTTTTCAATAATTTCCACTGGATCAAAGCCAATTCCCTTGGTTTTACTAAATTTTCTTCCTTTTTCATCACGAACTAAACCATGAAGATAAACAATTTCAAAAGGAATTTTGCCAGTCATTTCTAAACATAACATGATTTCTCTAGCCACCCAGAAAAACAAAATGTCATAAGCAGTTTCTCGCACAGTGGTAGGGTAGAAGTAATCAAGGTCTTTAGTTTTTTTTGGCCAACCCAAGGTGGAGATGGGCCAAAGTCCAGAAGAAAACCAGGTATCAAGGATATCTTCCTCGCCTGATAGGGGAATCTTGTGTCCCCACCAGAGTTGGCGGGAAATACACCAATCACGAATATTTTCCAACCATTGGAAATAGATTTTCGTGTACCGGCGGGGGATAATCTTGATTTGGCCACTTTTAACGGCTTTGATTGCTTTTTCAGCCAAAGGTTTAGCTTTAACAAACCATTGTTTGGAAATCAGAGGTTCGGTCATTTCTCCACAGCGCTGACAATGACCAATCGCATGGTCGTAGTCCTCGATTTTTTTGATGAATTTACCTTTTTTTAGATCCTGAACTACTTTTTTTCTACCTTCTTCAATTGAGAGGCCAGCATATTTTCCAGTGAGTTTGGTTAATTTACCATCAAACCCAACCGCAATTAATTTTTTCAATTTGTGTCTTTCACCAATTTCAAAGTCAAGTTGATCATGAGTAGGCGTGATTTTAAGAGCCCCAGTTCCGAATTTAGGATCAACCGCTTGGTCAGTGATAACCGGAATTTTTCTGTTGGTTAAGGGTAAAGGCACCTTTTTATCCACCAAGTGTTGATATTTCTTGTTTTTGGGATGAATCGCCACCGCAACATCAGCAAAAATAGTTTCTGGGCGAGTGGTAGCAATGATGATGGGACCGTACTTAAGATAGTAAAGTTTGCTTTTTTCTTCTTCGTGAACATTCTCTAAATCAGAAATCGCGGTTTGACATTTAGGGCACCAGTTGATAATTCGTTCACCTTGGTAAATTAATCCTTTTTTGTAAAGGCGATTAAAAGCCTCTTCAACCGCCTCTGAACGAGCTTTGTCCATGGTGTAGACTTCTCTTGTCCAATCCAAAGAAAAACCCAAAAGTTTGAGTTGAGTGCGAATATATTGAAGCGAGTCATCAGCAAAATTTTTAGCTCTTTTAAGAAATTCTTTTCTACCAACGTCTTCTTTGGATTTACCTTCCTTGGCTAATTCCTTACTGACCAAGTATTCAACCGCAATTGAAGCGTGGTCAAAGCCAGGCAGCCAAAGGGTTGGTTTACCTTTCATTCGTTGGTAGCGAACCATAATATCTTCAATAACATACATCGCGTGTCCAGCATGAAGACCTCCAGTCACGTTAGGAGGGGGTAAAGTGACGGTATAAGGCTTCTTTTTGGGCTCAATTTTAGGAGTAAACCAACCACCCTTTTCCCAAAAGGCATAGATTTTCTTTTCGACTTTTTGAGGATTATAAGTTTTTTCCATCGTCTTTAATGAATTATAGCTGACTTTGCTTTCAGCCTCAAGCTTGATAAACTGTTTTTGTGTCTCGAAAGGACTACAACAAGGCGTATTATAAAAAAAGGGGTACTTTTTTCCCTGAGATTAAGGGATTCTTTTTCTCTCTTCTTATTAAAATCCTTTTAAGACCGAAAACCTTGCTTGATGTTGGTTGCGCTGAAGGAAAGATGATTAAGTGGGGATTGAAATTAAAGGTTGATACTTACGGAGTGGATCTTAGTTCAAAAGGATTTGAAAAAGCAAAAGAAGTTATTCGCAGCCGTTGTCAGGCTGGCAATCTATTGGAACTGCCTTTTAAAAACAACCAATTTGAAGTCACAACCTGTCTTGCTCTAATGGAGCATATTGAGGCAAGGAAGACGAGTAAAGCTTTAAAAGAACTTTTAAGAGTTTCAGAGAAATACGTCTTGCTTCAAATTTGTGTTAAAGATAATCCCATCGAAGGCAAGCACTACCAATTAGATCCGACTCACGTTAATGTTAAAAAATCTGATTGGTGGGTAAAGAAATTTCAGAAAATGAAGATTAAAGTTGCTTTGGCTCTTCCTAAGTTTGGCTTGTTCCTTCTTCGATGCTGAGGCTAGGGTTAGCCTGGATTTTTTGCCAGGGAAGGGATTTGAAATTGAAAAAGGCACAGCTAGCAATATAGGTGGCGTTGTCGGTACAGAGCTTGGGTGAAGGAACAAAAAAGTTAACCTTATTAGTAATTTGAGTTTGCATTTGCTCTCGCAGTTGTTTATTAGCCGCCACACCACCAGCCAAAAGAACGCTTTTAACTTTATGTTTTTGGGCTGCTCTAATCGTTTTTTTAACCACGACATCAACAATTGCTTGCTGAATGCCAGCTGCCATATCCGCTTTTTTGATTCTTTTTTGCTTTCTTTTAAAATTAATGACCGCTGTTTTTAAGCCCGAAAAAGAAAAATCATGATTCTCCTGTTTAATCATTGGTCGAGGTAAATCATAGGTTCGAGGATTACCTTTTTCTGCTAGTTTGGCAATTGCCGGACCCCCAGGATAGGGAAGTCCGAGCACCCGAGCGGTTTTATCAAAACATTCACCAGCCGCATCATCACGAGTGCCGCCTAGCCATTTTATCTTGCCATGAGTCTTCATTAAAACCAAATCAGTGTGTCCACCCGAGATAACCAGTCCAATAGCTGGAAATCGAGGTTTTTTACCTTCCAGCCAATTAGCATAGAGATGGGCTTGGAGGTGATTAATGGGCACGATTGGCTTTTTCCAGGTATAGGTCAGGGTTTTGGCTGTTTCCGTTCCCACTAAAAGTGAACCAATTAAACCAGGACCAATGGTCACGGCAATAGCATCCACTTTTTTGGTTTTTTGAAGAGCTTCTTCAATAACAGGAATAATACACTTCAGTTGCTCCCGAGCCGCTACCTCAGGAATGATTCCTCCTGTTTTTTGATGAAGTTCAATTGAAGAAGCAAGGGCATTGGAAAGGATTTTTGTTCCCTTTTCAACCACAGCTGCGGCGGTTTCATCACAACTGGTTTCTATGCCAAGGATGCGCATTTGAGTTGAGTATAAATAGAACCGGATTCAGTGAGAGTACTTTTGGTTAAACTTACCTCACTGGCAACAAATTTTACTTTTTTGATTTTAGTTTTTTTAATTAACTGGGTCAGGTTTTGTTGTTTTTTAATTCGCCCCAAAGTAACATGACTAACAAACGGTTTTTTATCAAAATAGATTTTTTCTTTTTTTAACCTTTTTCTAATCTTGATTGCCAGAGCATTAAGCTTTCCTAATTCATCACCCAAATCAACAAAAATTATTCTTGCTCTTGTTGGGCTAGGAAAGCAACCAATTTTTAAAAGATGAAGTTGGACTGGTTTAATTTGGTAAGTGACTTCATCAAGAATTTTTTCAATTAGCTCAACTTTATCAGGCGTGATTGAACCTAAAAAAGCCAAGGTTAAATGGCTTAATTTTGGCTTAATCCAACGAGCTTGTACTCCCGCTTTTTTTAAATCCTGCTGGATTTTACTAATTTCTTTTTTTGTTTTTTCTGGTAATTCTAAGGCAATAAAGGCTCTCATTTTCGCACCTGCGTATGGTTGACGTTCGTCGCCTGAAGCAGGTAAGAAAAGACGGACGAGACCTGCTTTAGCAACCTCGCCTTTCCACAGGCGAGAAGGACGTCATTTTTTTACAAATTTTTGTAAACCACTCTTCCTTGGTCTCGAAAAACTTCTTGCCAACCAAAACTTTCTGGATTATCTCTGATTCTTAAGTCCATAAAAGTTCCGGAAGCAATGTATAACCAGTTAATATTATATTTCTCAAGAGTTTCCTGCCAACCCGGACGGGTTTGTAAAGTCTCTAAATAAATAGTATAAGGACTTTTGCCTGAAGGAGTTCGCCAGGCTGGCATTCGCCCATCCACAAAAATTTTGTATTCCGGTAAAAGCCAAATGAGGTCACCACCCTGTTCGTAGGTATTAAAGATATTGCCTTTTTCGGGCTGTTTTTTAAGGAATTCGATTGCTGAACAGGAACGGGCAATTTGGCAGGAGTATTGCCAACTGCGGTTAACGATTAACGCTTTGGGAAATAAGAAAAAAGGACCGATAAAGAAAATGAACATAGAAACTAATAAAGTCAGAGATTGAAAATGCTTGCTTTTGACTTTGGTAAAAGAAATAACGTAGGCAGCAAAAAAGAAGAAATAAGCCAAATCTCGCCTTGCTTTAAATGCCATGTAAGCAAAAGCAATTAAAACCAAGAGCTTAAAGATGGTCAGAGGTTTTTTTCTTGTTTGGTAAATAACCCAGAAAGCGATTACTAAAAAAAGGAAAATTGCCAATTGGAACCAGGGATGGGGCGGCACCCACTCAGCAATTAGGTTTGATAAAGGAACAACGGTAAAGTGCCGCCAGGCTTCTAAATAGATTTGGTAACCAAAAGGGTTAAAAAGGGTGGTGCCAATGCTAAGAAGACTGATACCTAAAATTTTAAAATAATTTTTAACCTGTTTGGGCTTAATAAAAAGCCACATTGTTTTTTCAAAAACAAAGATGAGCAATAAAGCCACTCCCAGAATAAAGCCTCCGTGACCGTTTGCCCAAAGCATCATGACTAAGGGAGCGAAAAGGAACCACTTCAGCTTGTTTTGGCTTGCGAGCTCGATTAATTTGATAAGAAGAAGGAGAAAAAAGAAACTCAAAAGTTGATTACGAATACCAAAACCAAAAACTAACCAGGAAAGAAAAATAATCAAAGGAAGGCTAATGATTTTCAGTTCTTTTTGACCCGATAAGGAAAGAAAAACAATTATACTTGCTACCATTAATAAACTGTTGATTAAACTCAAGCCAAACAAACCCAAAAATTGATAGGAAAGAAAAAGAGGTAGTTGGTAAAGGGCTCGGGCGTCAGGCCAGTAGTAATTGTCCAAAAGAACGCTAAAAGTGTTGTAACGACAAATTTCTTTTTCTTGCCAAATTTGCTGACCGCAACGGAGTTGCCAACCCAAATCAGGATCGTTTGGAGAAAGAAAAAAGAGAAAAAACAAGCCAACCAAAAGTAAAATCAAGACTAAACGATTGATTGATTGTTTTTTCATTTAATTCAAGGGCTATTCAGGTGGCTTGGTACCCCTTAAAAAAATTGCTTGCCAAGGGCGGTAGGCTGAGTAAAAAGTGCGGTCTTGTAAAACTTCATTGTCACGCTCGACTTTGTAATCAAAAGCAACTTTAGCTCCCCAAGCTTGCCAATCGATTTGCTTTACTTGCCCTTGAGGAAGGGTGGGGTCGTCTTGATACAAATCCGGTGGAGGTGGCACCTGGTCCCAGATTCTTGACTTGGAAATGGTGACGGTTCGGTTGTCATCGGTGCCGTAAAGTTCAAAGGTTAGTTTGTAATTCTTGGTGTCAGCATAGGCTTGAATAAGAAGATGAGCCGGGGTATCGTTTTTAAACTTTAAGTCTGCTGTTGGATCATAAACAGTGGCATCTAAGCCAACCGGCGAATTTTGTTCGTAATAACTGACTCGGTAGGCATGGGCATGGCGTTCCACAATTGGCAAACCCGCGTCAAGAACAGCCCGAAACATTGTGGTTGATACTTGGCAGACGCCACCGCCATCACCAAGAACGGTTCTTCCTTCTTTGATAATGTAAGCTTGTTTGAAGCCAGTGGCTGGCGAAACATCCCCCAGAGATTGATTAAAAGAGAAGACTTCACCCGGAGGAATTATTAAACCATTGAGTTTTGATGAGGCCAGTTGGATATTATGGATTCGCGAACTAATTGAACCTCGAAAATAGGAAACACCTTTGCCCACCAGTTCCTGGATGCCCATGGTGTTAACATCAGCAATACCTACTTGGGGCGGGGTAGTTACCACTGGTAATTGAGCGGTGATTGCTTCTTTTTCGGTTTCCAATTCAGCCAAAGAATGAATGATTAAATCAACCGTCTTTTCCTGTTCCAAACTAATGCCTTCTTTAGCTGCTCGAAATTGGGTCACCCGTCCTTCTTTAAATTCAAAAGCAGCATTTTGGGGTGAACGATTAATGGCTGAAGCTAATTCCGCTGACCAACTGGCAATTTTTTCTTGGTTATAGTCATTGGTAAATGAAAGTAATTGGACTAGCTGTTCATCGTTAAGTTCCCAAGTCATTTCCTCGGCGGTTAAAATTAATTTTTTGTCTAAAAATTTTTCTGCTCGAGATTGGGTTTGGTTAATTTGCTCTTCGGTTAAATCAGGCGAGATTTTAATTAAAGGCAATTCAATAGGCTCAAAGTTTAAGTTGGCAAGTTGGGAATTAACAACAAAAATCAATTTTTTCTTATTAAGACTTAAGCCTTCTTCTCCGGGTTCGATTTCAATTTGTTTTTGGTCAGTGATTTTAATAGCTGGTTTAATTGTTGGGGTAAAAACTTGGTTAGCAATTTGATCGACCTGTTGGCTGAGGGATTCCTGATTAAGGGAGTAGTCTAAGGTTAGATTAATCCCCTTTGTCCAAGCTTGGAGTTTTTGCTGAAGGTTTTTCAAAACATTGGTATGGCGACCAATTTCCCAAGCTTTTTTTGCTGTCATCTCTGGTTGGTATTGAAAATCAGCCAGTTCTAAATACCAAATTTGTTCGTCTGCTTTAAGATTTAGGACAGCGCTGGGACTAGCTTCATCAATAAGTTTTTCAATAGTTGCTTGGGCAGTGGCCACATTTTGATTACCAATTGAATGACCCAAAACAGTGACACCCGGATAGATTTTTTGCCAATAGGCCAAATGGTAGCTAATTGAAACCAGACCTAAAAAAAGGACAATCGCTACGGGAACGAAAAAAAGCGTTTTTTGGCCAAACAGTTGCAGTTTCTTAGTCATTTTTTATATGATAACATTAAGCTATGCCTGACCCAAATCAAGATCGACCCCTTGATGAAAAACCATTAGTCGGTTCGGAACCTGACAAACCATCTCCGCCCTGGAAATCTGAAGAAGAGACCAGACCAGAAGAGGTTAAGGAAGAGGCAGGAGTTTCTGAAAAACCACTTTCCATGGAAATTCCTTCACCCGCGGAACCACCAGGAGAAACGCCAACCCCAGAAGCACCCCCAGCAGAAGAACCTTCAGTCGAAACAGCTCCTGTGGAAGAAGAAACCGCTCCTCCTAAAGTACCTCCAGCCGTGCCTCCTGAGGCACCCCTTCCTGAAGAACCACCGCCAGCACCAACTCCCGAAGAACCAGTGCCCACAGGACCACCAGAACCAGTTAAAGCTTTCCATGTTGAAAAAAAATCTCCTTTGGGGGCACTAAAGAAAATTATTCCCATTGTTTTGGGTTTGATTTTAATTATTGTTTTAGCCTTTCTGATTATTAAAGTGGGTCTGCCTCGTTTCCAAAGGCCAAAAGAGATTACCTTAACTTATTGGGGTTTATGGGAGCCAGAATCGGTTATGCGTGAGGTAATTGCTGATTGGAATGAAGATAACCCCAACGTCAAAATTGAATATTCAATGCAGTCAAAACTTCAATACCGAGAACGAGTTCAATCCGCTCTAGCTCGGGGCGAAGGACCAGATATTTTTCGCTACCATGTCACTTGGCTACCAATGCTCAAAAACCAACTTGACCCAATTCCAACGGAAGTGATGAGCTCGTCTCAATTTGAAGCCACCTTTTACCCAGTTGCAGCAGAACATCTTCGTTCGGGAACGAGTTACTTAGGTATTCCTCTTGAAATCGATACCCTGGCGCTTTTTTATAATAAAGATATTTTCCAAACCGCTGGCAAAATTCCACCCACCACCTGGGATGAACTAAGACGAGTTGCCATTGAATTAACGACTTATGATGATTCCGGCCGAATTCAAACTTCCGGGGTTGCTTTGGGAACAACCAATAATGTTGAACATTGGTCGGACATTTTGGGTTTAATGATGTTGCAAAATGAAGCTGATTTAGCCAATCCAACCGGTCTTTTAGCTGAAGACGCTTTGAATTTTTACACTATTTTTAATAGAGAGGACCGGGTTTGGGATTTGACTTTGCCCAATTCCATGCTTGCTTTTGCCAATGGTGACGTGGCCATGTATTTTGGTTTTTCCTGGGATGTTTTTGAAATTAAAAATAATAATCCCGATTTAGAGTTTGGCATAGTTGAAGCGCCCCAATTATCTGGAACTAATATTTCCTGGGCAAGTTTTTGGGTTGAGGGCGTTAATAAAGAAAGCGAATACAAAGAAGAAACTTGGGAATTTCTTGAGTATTTGTCGAGCAAGGAAACCTTAGCCAAACTTTATCAAGCCCAGTCACAATTGAGACTTTTTGGTGAGCCTTATTCTCGAGTAGAGATGGCGGATCAAGCAAGGACCAATCCCTTGGTGGCTCCTTTTGTTGACCAAGCACCTCAGGCTGAAACCTGGTATCTTTGCTCTCGGACTTATGATAATGGCATTAATGACAAGATGATTGACTATTTTAAAGATGCTGTTAATGCCGTTAACGCCAATGAGGACCCGGGTGATGCCTTAGAAACCGCTGCCTCCGGCGTGTCTCAACTACTCTCTCAATACGGTCTGTCCACAGCAGTGACCCGTTAAAATGAGGAAAAAGGCAATTCTTCGAACTCTGGCTTATGCTGATGTTTTTGATTATCCCCTGACTGCTCAAGAAATTTATCGATTTCTGATTGCCAAAAAAAGAATAGACAATTCCTCTTTAAAACAGGATTTAAAAAAATTACCCCAAGTTTCCCAAAAAAAAGGTTTTTACCATCTGAAAAACAGAGAAAAAACGGTTTCCCTGCGCAAAAAACGGGAGCAATGGAGTAGGAAGAAGTTAAAAATAGCCAAACGGGTAGCCAATTGGCTTAAACTTATTCCCACCATCAAAATGGTGGCAGTCACAGGCGCTTTGGCAATGAATAATTCTAATGAAGGGGACGATATCGACCTTTTTTTTATTACCTCAGCCAACCGACTTTGGCTTAGTCGGGGGTTGATTGTTACCTTTTTGCGTTTAACTGGTTATTATCGCCGGCCTAAAAAAATTAAAAACAAAATTTGTCCGAATATGCTTTTGGATGAAAGACATTTAAAAATTCCTAAAAAAGAACAAGACCTTTTTTCGGCTCATGAAGTTTGTCAATTAAAATTACTTTGGGATAGAGATAAAACCTATCAAAGATTTATTAAGGAGAATCAATGGGTGAACCATTTTTTGCCCAATTGGAAGCCTTAGCAAGATGGGCGCAATTAAAATACATGCAACCTCGGCGAACAACCGAGGTAGTTGAACCTGGCCGAATCCGTTTCCATCCCCAAGATGCCAGAGATTGGGTCTTAAAGGAATATAAAGCCCGTCTCAAAAAACTCCAAAGCGCTTGATTTATCCCAGAGTTCCTGCTATAAGATGTTTAGACAATTCCAGTTTCATCTAGACAAAGGCGTCTTTAAGATGAGCTGATTGGAGATAGTTGCTCTTTGACTTCACTGTTTTAATTGGAAAGATGTTCTAGGAAATCGGAAAGGAGAAGGAAAAATGCCAATGACACTGAAGTTGTTGTTCCAGGCAATAGTGGGGATTTTCCTTACTATTGTCTGGTGGGGGCTGTATGCCGTGACAATACAGGAAGCGATCGAATTTCGAATCTGGTCATGGAAAAGGAGGAGAAGGGAATTAGTAATCAGGGCTTACCGGTTTGGCCTTCCCATCCTCCTTGCGCTGGTTTCTCTCCCCTTTAGAAACTGGTGGGTCACCATAGCCTTGCTCTTTCCGTTGATTTACTACCTTTTCGGTGAGGTTGCTAAACGAACGGAGGAGAAGCGCATGCTTGGCGACTGGGTATGGGTCTATGCTTATCTGGTGTTGGTTGCCCTAGTGCTTGGCTATACCTTCTCTCCTATACTCAAAGGGGACACCCTCCATGCCTACAACAACTTTGAGGGTCTCCTCTTTGGCTTGGGTAACGGTGCCATCACGGGCGTACTCGCTGTTCTAGGAGGAGTAATTGGTGGGGCGAGCTGGAGATCTCGCCAATCACTCGGCGGAATAGTTGGCGGCGTGGTAGCGTGGTTGATTCTCTTGGTTCTTTTAACCATAGAGTTCGACGCCATAGCGATTCGGATAGCCACGCTCAATCACTACGCTTCCCCCCTCCGCCTCTACGTAGTTGGGTTCATCCCAGCCTGCGTAGTGCTGGCCCTCCTAGCAGTAATAGTAACGTTTCTGATCATGAAGGAGCCAAGCTACCAAACCGAATCAGAATGGTACGCATACCAGGGAGATATATGAGAGCATTTGAAGAAACAGTGAAGAAAAGAGCTAGAGATGGAGACTACTTGTTCGCTTCGGCGAACGTCCTTTTTAGGATGAAAAAACAGGTAGTCTTCTCATTTTTATGGACTTGCTTAATGATTTCCATAAATGTTAGGATTGATTTTAGTTATAGGCATTATTTTTTGATAGTCATTAATCAGAAAGGAGGTGATAGATTTGAATTGTCAATCATGCGGCATGCCCATGGATAAGCCAGCAGACCATGGGGGTGGTGATGCTAATAATCCTTTTTGTTTGTATTGTACTGATGATAAAGGCAATTTATTGCCCAAAGATCAGGTTCGAGCAAAAATGATTCAGTTTTACATTCAAAAACAAGGAAAGACCCAAGAAGAAGCGGAAAAATTAACTGACCAACTAATGGGAACAATGCCAGCTTGGAAAGGCGAGGGAGTTGGGGCTGCGGCTCCTTCTGAACCAACAACGCCACCAACAACTGAGCCAGAGGAGAAACCCACCCCAACCGAACCTAGTGTCCCGCCCGCGTCTGAGCCTACACAAGAGCCTACACCAACACCCGAGCCACCACCTAAACCAACGACCACAGAAGAACCACCGCCAACTCAACCAACAGGAACTCCAACAGAGCCTGTTAAACCAGAAGGCGAGGCGCCAACAGAGTAAGAGTGGTAAAATAAGGCCAGTGAGGCAACAGAAGAAACTTCTTGTTTTGTTTACCTGCTTATTCCTCGTAATCGGGGCTGTTTTTGTTTATCTCCGATTTTTCCGTCAACCCCCGCCTTTGGAAGAGAAGTTTGTGGTGGAAGAATTGCCTGCGCCCGTGGTTTCGCCTGAAGCCAGCCCTAGTATTACCCTTGCCCAACCCGGAGAAAAAGCCCTTCTTCCAGGAACAAAAATAGCTTACCAAACTTTTAACAATTGCGGACCCGCCACGCTTTCCATGATTCTTTCTTTTTATGATATTAACAAAACTCAAAAAGAACTTGGAGATGGGATGCGTCCCTATCAAAATCCCCAGGGAGATAATGACGACAAAACCATTTTTCCTCATGAATTTGTGGCTTGGGTGGAAAAATTTGGCTTGAAAGCAATTTATCTTCCCAATGGTTCATTAGAGTTGATTAAGCTTTTTTTAACAAACGAAATTCCGGTGGTAGTCAAAACTTGGCTGCGATCCAATGAAGACATTGGTCATTTTCGAATTATTCGGGGATTTGATGAAAGCGCCAAAGCTTTGATTGATGATGACTCCTATTTTGGTCCCAATCGAAGAATTTCCTATTTTGATTTTATGAGTATGTGGCAACCATTTAATTACGCCTATATTTCGGTTTACAAGCCAGAAAAAGAGGAGATAGTCATGGCGATACTAGGCCAAGACCAAGATTCTAGCGTGGCTTATTGGAAAGCGATTAACCGGGCGCAAAAAGAAAACCAACTTGACCCAGACAATATTTACCCTGTTTTTAATCTAGCAACGAGTTATTATCATGTTAGTGAATACGAAAAATCAGTGGCAGAATTTGAAAAGGTTGAATCACGTTTACCCAGGCGAATGCTTTGGTACCAAATAGAACCAATTTTGGCTTACAAAGAACTGGGAAATTATGACCGAGTTTTTGAGATTAGTAATTGGCTTTTTGAACACGGCAACCGTGCTTTTTCCGAGCTTTATCAGATTCGGGGAGAGATTTATTTAGAAAAAGGAGATAAAGAAGCCGCTAAAAGAGAATTTGAACTGGCTTTGCAGTACAACAAAAACTTTCAGCCTGCCAAAGACGCCCTTCAAGCTCTCTAGTTTCCCAAAGCTAAATTTGCTAGAATAATACAACTGCCTCAGAAATGGTTCCGGAAACACCAGCAAATAATGAGTTAAGTAAAGAACAACTTCTAGCCCAAGTGCGAACTTGGGTGGAAGATAGCTTCCGTTCCTGCTTCAAACCTCCTGAGCGAGATGTTGCTATTGGACATCCTCTTCGAGCTGTTTATTGGGTCAGGCGAATTGACCCAGAAGCGGACATTAATGTTGTTTTAGCAGTCCAGGTTCATGATATTGAGCGAGCCTTTCCCTCTCCTGAATACCCTCTTTATCCAAAATCAGGATACACTCAAGAAGAATACCAAAACTATTCAAGAAGACACAGTTTACGTTCAGCTAGGGTTGCTTGTCGGTTTCTAAGAAAAGAATTGGGGCTTCCTGAAGAGCAAATTGAGGATATTCGAAGATTGATTCAGACTCATGAAACAGGAGGTGATTATAGACAAAATCTGGTTCAGGCAGCTGATAGCATTTCCTTTCTTGAGGTAAACGTGCCCCTTTTTATCTCTTTGTTTCCTGAAATATGGTCTTTAGAGGAGATTAAGGCTAAGATTGAGTCAACGTTTAATAGAATCCAAATTCCAAGAGCAAAAAAAATCGCTCTCCCGTTTTATGAAGATGCCCTAAGACAAATGGGAGGACAATTGGAAAGTCGGTTAAAAGAAAGGCTACTAGGGGCAGAAGCAGAATATAATTCGTTAATGGAAAAATATGGTAACCAAAGTCGAGTTACCGCAGAAGAGATAGATGCTTTGCGAAAGGTTGGAGATGAAATTCTTTCCCTGGCAGAATTAATCAAGGAGGTTTAAAATAGGAATGGTAATGAAAAAATCAATTGAAAAATTTGCTGCCAAGAAGTTGGGCAAAGAATTGGCAGCGGGAATAGACCATTTTCAACGAGTTTATAAATTAGCCAAATCATTGGGGTTGAAATATGATGACCAAATTCTTCATGCTGCTTGTTTTCTTCATGATGTTGGTGAAGGCGAACCTCACCAAAAATTTGCTGTCAAAACAGCGGAAAAATTTCTCAAAAGCATAAACTTTCCCAAAGAAAAGATTTCCTTGGTAAAAGAAGCAATCTTGGAGCACGTTCCCTTAGGCAAGCCTAAGAACAATGAAGCCATTTTACTCCACGACGCTGATCTCCTAGATTTTCTTGGTGCAACAGGAGTAACACGACTTTCAATTGGAGCTTGGGATTGGATGGAAAAAGATTCTCTTGAAGGAATTCTTGAGGTTTTAAAACGATTCCGAAAATTAGCTTCAGAGAATTTAGTTTTACCCAAAAGCAAAAAATTAGCCAAAGAAAAAGTCAAATTTATGGGCCAGGCAATTGGGCAACTCGAAAAAGAGATAAAATGAAACTCAAAGTGACTCCTTATAAACAAAAAGACGAACTTAGCTGTGGTCCAACTTGCTTGAGGATGGTTTTGGCCTATTATGGATTAAAAGTGACTGAGGATGAGATTATAAAAAGTGCTGGCGGAATCAAGAAGGGTTACCATAAAGGTGTTCTTGCTACTGACTTAGGACTAGCTGTTGAAAAATTTGGACTAGGAGTAACCTTGTTTTCTTATAATACCTATATTATGAATCCAGCTGATAAAACCAAAAAGAGAATGATAAATAAACTAAAGCAAATAAGGCCTAAAGAAAAAGAGAGGTATAGGGCCCAATCGATTATCAAATTTTTAAAATCCGAAGGGGAGTACAAAGTAAAAGCTCCAGATGTTAAAGATTTGTATAAATTTATCAGAAAGAAAGTTCCTCTTATTATTTATCTTTCCACCAGCGCTTTTTATGGAAAACAGGAAAAAGGCCTAGGGCACACCGTCGTCATTACTGGTTTTGATAAAAATAAGTTTCATTACAATGATCCAGTCGATGGAAAGGAACATCAGGTCTCAAAAGATGAATTGCTTTTCGCCTGGCACAACAATGTTTTGAATAGCACGGCTTATCTTTTAGTGGTGGAGGAAAAGTGATTTTAGTTTATGTGATATGCAAGAATAAAAAAGAGGCAGAGAAAATTGGGCGTCATCTTTTGAAAAAGAGGCTAGTTGCTTGTGCCAAAGTGGCAGGGAAGGTTGAGTCACAATTTTGGTGGAAAGGAAAAATAGATAAAGCAAATGAAATTCTACTCATTTTGGCTTCGAAAGAAGGTAAATTTAGTGCCATAGAAAAAGAAATTCTCAAACTTCATTCCTACGAGGTTCCAGAGATTTTTTCTATTAAAGTTGATAAAGTCCATAGACCTTATCTTGGTTGGTTGATGGGAGAGATAAAATGACTAAACTTGAAAAGCTTAAGGGAAGACTGAAAAGATATCAGAAACGGTATCAAAAACTGCAAAAACAAGATAAAGCGGCTTCTTCGCGTTATGGCAATGAGTTTCGTGACGCCCAGATGAGGGTTGTAGAAAGTGTGATTGTGGAGGTCAAGCGAGAAATTGTAAAATTAAAAAAGAAAAAGAAATGAAGAAAAATTGGTTAATTTTAGTCTTTTTGATAGTTTTAGCCCTTCTTTTTGGCGGGCTTACCTTGGCTATTAGGACTGGGCGAATTACCCTGGGTCCAGCCAAGGAAGCAGCTATTTCCTCTGGTGTTACTACTGGACCAAGCCCAAGTCCGGAAGACAGCTCCCGCTGTACTCTTTATACCAACGAAGAATATGGTTTTTCCCTTTGTTATCCCGTCAATTGGGATTTGCCTGAAGAAGAGAAAATTGCTCCTTCCCAACAGCATCTTTATCAAATTACCCTTAATCCCAAAGGAATAAGCTACATGGTCAACGTTTATGACCAACCTTCACCCATTTCTCTGGAAAGTTTTGTTCGTAACTATTTCCAAGATATTGAAGGTGGAGTAAGTTGGGCCAATGACACAGAAATTAATAATTACGAAGCGCTCCAATTTTATATCTCTAAAGCTGGTACCACTCCAATGGGAATCGGTGCTGTTGCCTTTAGAAAGGGCAGTTTCATTCTCACCATTTCTGCTCCAGCCAAAAAAGCGCCCGAAGGAGATTTAAAAGAATTGGTTAATGAGCCAACTCTCGTTCGATTAGTGGAAGGTTTTGAATGGGTTCAATAAAACATGCCCACTGGTGCCGAGATTATTGCTTTTTTTGATCAGTATTATGCCGCTTATGGCTATCCTTTAGTCCTTCTTTTTTCTATTTTGGAAACGATTTTTGGCATTTCCTGGCAGTTGCCAGGCACTTTTATCGTTATTTTAGCCACCTTTTATGCTCGCCAAGGCACTCTTTATCTTCCTTATGTTTTGGTTTTAGCAATGATTGGCTGGTTCATTGGTGACAATATCAATTATTTTCTTGGAAAATATGGTTGGTATCGCTTTTTGCTTTGGGTAGGGATGAAAGAGGGCTTGAAAAAAGGGGAGAGGTTAATGAAGAAGCATGGAAAAATGGCGCTCTTTCTTGGTCATGCCATTCCCGCTTTTGCCACTTTTGTTTCCACTGCGGCTGGAGTTTTGGGCATGGCTTACAAAAAATATTTGGTTTTTATTAGTTTTTCAATTGTTTTTTGGGTAATGGTTTGGGGTCCAGTAGGCTATTTTCTAGGTGATTACCGGCGGGAAGTAGAAATAGCGGTGGACTTTATTGCCTGGCCAACGGCTTTAACAATCTTAGGATGGTTTATTTATAAAACAGTTAAGATTTTTGGAAAAGGAATTAAAGAAATGAATCTTAGAGACTGGGCTTTTGTTTCAATAGGGGGTTTGGTAATTGCTTGGACGGCTTGGAATATTTTACACTAAAAATAGAAAGGAGGTGAGAAAATAATGGACATCCAAAAGTTAATTAAAGACTGGAAAATGGCAACGGTTTGGGGAGTGGTTCTTTGGGTCTTGATTTTTGTTGTTGTCTCGGTGATGATGTTTGGTTTGCCTCAGTATCAAGACTGGTGGACTTTAATTACTAATCCATTCTTGGTTGTCTTTTGCGCTTGGATGTATTTCAAAAGTGCTAAAGGAAAACTTAAAGATGGAATTATCCTCGGAATTTATTGGGTTATCTTGACAACTGTTCTTGACCTGCTCATTACAATTCCGCTTTTTGTTAAGAGTTATGACTTTTTGATGCAGTGGACGATTTGGTTGGGAGCACTAGAAACAATTGTATTTGCGACAATCACACCAGAATATTTACTCAAAAGAAAATGGCTTTAGCCAAAAGAAAGGACCTGTTAGGTAGTTGTCTGGGGTCAATATAATGAATATATTGCTGCGCCTTGTAACCCCAGATTTTCCCTGACAGGTCCAATTCATTCTTGCGCGATTAGTGTCCTACCGTGGCAGCTTCTCTCCAATG
>CAYFXA010000036.1:0-6116 GCA_964347135.1 uncultured Gammaproteobacteria bacterium
GAATCCTTGCCAATTTTTATTCCTGCTAATCGATAGATGAATCTTCGCCAGCACCAAAACGGACACCAACCACTGCGGTTAACCACAAAGATTTTGAAGTCAAGCCACCAATTATAAAAACGCACAAAGGCCCGACGAAAGGCCTCACCTACTCCCAAAGAATTGCCGTGCTTATCAG
This sequence comes from uncultured Gammaproteobacteria bacterium, assembly GCA_964347135.1. Classification (GTDB taxonomy): domain Bacteria; phylum Patescibacteriota; class Microgenomatia; order PFEM01; family JAHIFH01; genus CAYFXA01. The sequence continues at coordinate 179 of CAYFXA010000036.1, forward strand.
TAAAAACAATTCCTTTTCTAGTAAATTTGATATTTTCTGAATAAAGCATTATTTCATCCCTTCCAAAACTTCAATTGTTTTTTGGGCACATTCTTGCCAACTAAATTTTTGTGCCTGTTTAAGCCCTTTTCTAGCATACTCCCCTCGCTCTTTAATTGCTTCTTCGATTCCTTCAGTGATTTTTTTGGGTTGGTAGGGATCAACAACTACCCCTGCCCTACCCACAATTTCAGGCAAACTGCCAGCGTTAGAAACAACCACTGGCGTCCCACAAGCCATGGCATCAAGCACCGGAATCCCAAAGCCTTCCCAAAAACTAGGCATAACAAAAACCTTTGCCCCTTTCATTAAAGCTGGGACATTGTTTTCTCCAACAAACCCAGTGAAAATAACCCTGCTCTCCAAACCTAGTTTTTTAACCTCGTCATAAATCGATTTAAAGAGCCATCCTTTACGACCGGCAATAACTAATTTCAAATCCTTTGCCGCTAAATTTTTGAATGCTGCCAATAACCCTTCGATATTCTTATTGGGTTTCAAAGTACTCAAAAAAAGTAAATAATCACCTCTAATTCGATATTGTTTTTTAGCTTTTTTAACTTTTTCCCCTTTTATCTCGATGTTGAATTTTTCTTTATCATAGCCTGGATAGGTAACCGTAATTTTATTTGATTTAATCTGGTAATACTTAATTATATCATTCCTCGTCGATTTCGAGATAGAGAAAATATGCCTAGCTCGTTTAAGCGACAGCCCCGTCCAGAATCTTAGCTTCCAATAAATTGGTTTAGTGAATTGTTGGGGGAAACGGATGTAGCCCAAATCCATAATGGAAACTACTAACGGAGCAGGAGAAGCTAAAGGACAATAGTGACCAGGGTTAAAAACAACCTCAGGCTTTTGTTGATACAAAGCCCGAGGTAAGCCAAAAACATTCCATAGCTTCCGAGGACCAATCACCCGATATTGCCAATTTTTTCTTTGTTTAGGCAAATCAGGTAAAGGCTTGCTTGGAAGAAAAACCGTGTAGTGATTCTTTTTATCTATTTGATAAATTGCTTTTATCAACTCAAAAGCATATTGGTTAGAACCAACTCGATTTTTGATATTCGCCTCGTAACCCACAAGGGCGATGTTCATGTTACTTTCCTAACTTATAGATTACTACACCTTTGGGTAGTTCCCAAGTTTTCAGAACTTCCTTTGGGCCAAAAAGATTAACTTCCCAAATACTTATTTCCAAAGGTTCAATCTTTCCGACCTCACTGATTAGATAAAGAATTTTAGCGTTCTGATAATCCAAAACGTCCCAATCAAAAGCCTTTTTGCCATAATAGGTTTCCAAAAAGTAACGGTAATCAACCACATTGTAGTCAAATCGCCCTTTACCTAAAACTCCTGCCAAATTGAAAGAATCACCCTTTTTAATATCTTCAGCTATAACTCCGGTAACTAATTTTAAATCGTTAATTGTTCTTTTTGGTTCGGTAAAAATATCTATCTTGCCTAAATTGAAGAGAAAAAGAATTAAAAAGAACAAAGTAACGCCAACTTTCCCCCAATGAATTTGACTAAAAAGAAAACTAGCCAGAATACCAATTAATAAAAACCCAACAGGGTAAAGAAAAGTTAAATAAAATTCAAAAAAACTTCCTCGGTAAAACGAGGCAACTAAAACACCAAAAATCAAGCAAGACAAGGTCAAAAAAATACCATCCCTAAAATCTTTTTGTTTCAAATAGCTCAAAGCGCTTAAAAAGAAAATTAACAAAATAATTCCCAAAGAAATTAGTTTGTCTTTAATTCCAAAAACTATCTCAACCAAAACTAGCCTTAATTTCTCAAATAAACCTGGAAAAAATGGTGGTGGAGGAATTTCTCCCGGAGCTCCTTGTTTAAGATAAGTTAAGATTGCCTTTATGTTCGTGAACTGATGCCGCAGGTCAAAAAAGACAAGCGGCAACATTAAAACGAAAAAAAGCAATAAGCCCGCCAGAAACCAGCGGTCAAACTTAATCTGTTTCCTGTAGAAAATTACAAATATTAACAAAACCGGTACAAAACAAGCAGCTGAATAATGGAGTTGAAGCAAAATTGCTAAGGAAAAGAAAGCCATTAACCAACCCAAAATGTGTTTTTTTCTAACTAAAAATAAACCCCAGATAAAAAGAAGAGTGAAAAAGGGCATGGTATTAGGATTCCAGGCAAATCGAGATTGGTTAACAACTTGGGGCTGAATCGCATAAACTAAGGCAACTAACAAAGCCAGATGATGATTTCGCCCAAAAATCTTAACTAGCCAATATAAAAGACCAACCGTCAAAACTCCTAATAAAGCAGTGGCAACATCAATGCCAACAGGATTAAGCCTGAAAATCCATAAAAATGGTGCCATTAAATAATAGTAAGCCGGCCCAGTATAAAGCCCGGCAATTGAGGTTTGAGTGCCAATCAATCGCCACTTGTGATCAACAATTATTCTCTTAATATAAAGGGCGTCTCTGGCTTGATCGTAGGTAAAAAAACCCAATTGCCAAATCCCCCACAAACGAAGAAAGGCAGCCATCAGCAAAATGAGAATAAGAAAAATTAGCGTTTTATTTTTAGTCTTTAGCCAGTTTGTAGATAAAAATTTCATCTTTATAGCTCCATGATTTTACTAGTTTTTGAGGACCAAACTCTCGAACCTCCATTATCTCACTTTCTAAGGGCTTTTCTATCTTTCCTTCTGAAATAAAATAGAGGGTTTGGCTTTGGCGGTAATTTTCTGGATACCAATCAAGTGGCTTCTTATGATAAAAAGCCTCGACAAAATAACGGTAGTCCAAAGCATGATGGTCCCATCTATCTGGGTCTTTGTAGCTAGCGGCAAGATTAAATTGTTCCTTGCCAACGTCCTGGCTGATGATGCGGGCAACAGCCTTAATATCTTCTAAAGTCCTGCCAGTTGTTTCGTACATCAAGCTCTGTCTAAAATTAATCCCAACCATAATTAGTAAAGACAAAGAAACCAAAATTTTTAAAAACCGGCCTTTTTTAAAAGTCCAATTCAAAAAGGCTGCCCAAAGTAAAAATGGTATTGGATAAAGAAATAAGTAATAGAAAAAGTAAACCGTTTTTTGATGGAAACGAGAAGTGATAATTGCCACGATAAACCAAAACCAGAGAAAAGCGAGTGTCTTATCTTTAAGAGATGTAAAGAAAATTCTAGCAAGAGAAAAAATAAAAATAATGAAGAAAATAATCTGTCCCCACCAGTAATATTTTATTATTAGGGGCTTATGAGCAATTATCGAAACTGGCGCAAACTGAAAGAAGACATCTTTTATCCTCCCGGTAAATTCATAGGGAGCCGCCGTTCCAGAAACGCCTTTTAAAAAATAGCCTGATAAAGGAACAACAATTATCTCGTAAACTGAAGCAAGACTTGCTTCTAAAAAAGACAAGTAATCTTTATTGAAGTAATAGTTACCCTCTCGAAGAAAGTAATCAACTAAATTCTTTGACAAAATAAAGTTATGTCTAAAATCAAATAATAAAAGCGGTAAAAAGAAGAGGCTAATAATTAAAAAGGAGACAAGAATAGGCCAGACTTGTTTTTTCTTTAAGAAATAATCCACCCACAGACAGATAACCACAGGAAATAAACAAAAAACACTATAGTGAAGACTCAAGGCATAGCCAAAAACAAAAGACATTGCCAAAAGCATCTTTATCTTTCCTGATTTCCAAAATTGATAACCTAAAATTAAAGCCAAAAGAAAGAAAAATGGTAGAGTATTTGGGTTCCAGGCTCGTCTTGATAACTCAACCACTATTGGCGACGTGGCGTAAAGAGAAGCAGCAAAAATTCCAGCTCGCTTACTGAAGAAAATTTTAGCCACAAAAAAAATTAACAAAACCGTCAAAACGCCGATAAAAGCCGTGTAAATATCGGTGCCAACTGGATTCATGCCGAAAATCCAAAGGGGAAGAGTCAAAGTATAATAATAAAGAGGGGGGAAATAAATATTGCCGATGGAACTTTGGGGACCGAGCAAAGTCCATTTGTGGTCAACTAAAATTCTTTTGGCAATTAAAACGTCTCGAGCTTGGTCATAGGTAAAAAAATGAAGCTCACTAATCCTATAAAAACGAAGGAAAATAGCCAGAAGGGTGATAATCGCTAAAATAGCAACCTCAAGTCTGTTTTTTTTGATGTAGCCGACGAGCTTCTTCATAAATTTTAAGGGTTTCTCTAGCTGTTTTCTCCCAAGAAAACAGTTTTGCTCTTTCCAAGCCTGCCTTAATCAATGTTTCTCTTTTTTCAAGCGCTTCCCTTATTCCCTGCGCAATCTCTTTAGTTTTCCGGGGGTCAACCAAAACAGCCGCTTTTCCTGCCACTTCCGGCATACTAGAGACATTCGCGGTTACCACCGGGCAACCACAAATAAAAGCTTCTAAAATGGGTAAACCAAAGCCTTCGTAAAGCGAGGGATAGACCAAACAACTGGCACCACTGTAAAGAGCATTAATCTTCTCTCCTTCAGGAACAAAATCCGTAAAAACTATCCTCTTGTTTCCCAACGGAATTTTGATTTCTGAATAACCAATGACTACCAAACTAAGATCTAAATCACTAACCATTTTGAAAGCCCGAATAATCCTTTTGAAATTCTTTCGTGGCTGCCAAGGAGCATTCACTAAAAGATAGTTGCCCTTGATGCCATATTCTTTTTTAATTTTTTCTATTTTGTTCTGATTTTTTACTCTTGCCACTGTCTCGGGTGCTGCTTCATGAATAACTTTTATTCGCTTGGGTTCTATTCCCAAGATTTTCACGGCGTCTTGCTTAGTAGCCTGAGAAACAGCAATAATTAAATCTGATTCTTTTTTAACCAAATCAAGACGACGACGATGGACATTTAAAACTCGAGGATGGACTTCTTTACCCGTTTTCAAAAAGGTCAAATCGTGAAGAGTGGTTACTTTTGCCGCTCTGGCTGAAGGCTCAACCCAATCAGAAGTGTGAAAAACATCAATTGGGCCAATAAATCTTTCGATGGGTAAAAAACGAAATCGATTAAAAAGCGGTTCCGCTAAAGTGGGTGGCAGGGTGATGATTTTGACCTTAAAGTTCTTATTAATTTTCTGGACTTCGCCAGCAAATTCTTGAAGCGCATCCTTTTTTCTTAAGGAACCACCCAAAAGAAAATATTGATTTTTCTTATCAATTTTAGCAAAAGCCTTAACTAAATTCCGGGTATAGAAAGAAACACCGGTCCAATGAACTATTTGACTAATATCAATTCCGATTTTCATAGTGGTTCGTAAACCCAGAGTGGAATTTGATTAAAACTAATTTCCTTTATTTTAACAAAGCCGTTTTGATTAAGCCATGAAATAGTTTTTTCTTGAGAATCAAACAGGGGAACTAAATAGCGAATGTAATAGATGGTTGCCCCTGAATAGGAAGAAAGCTTTAAGCCTAAATCTTTTTCTTTAACCGTTTGAAAGCCTTCGCTTAAACCAATTAATGGCACCCTTCCTTTGGAATAATATTTGTAAGGCCAATTGGAGGTTTGAGAAGGCAAAATCGCTACTCTTTTCTCTTCTGAAGGCGATTCAATCAATCGGACTAGCCCTCGCCAATCCTCGCGGTGAAAATAAGGGTTAGTATAGTAAATACCTGTTGTAATTAGATTAACAAAAAGAATAAAAAAAACTAATATAATTTGCGTTATCTTCGTTCTGATTCGAGAAATTCCCCAAATTAAAAGTAAATAAAAAGCTGGTAAAACAAGGAGTAAACGAAAAGGCTGGTAATTGGGAATAAAAAGAGAAATTAACCAGGCACAAAGAATGGGAACAGTAAACCATGACAATAAGATTAATGGCTTTTTCTTATTAACCAGTCCCCTAGCAATTATGGCTCCGTAAATTAAAAATAAAATTCCAG